>JANLSZ010000074.1:0-62703 GCA_031362685.1 Vicinamibacteria bacterium
ACTGCGTCGGTCGCCTCGGCGATCCGCCCGATACGGTCGGCCGCGACCCCGCGGCTGTCGTACCAGTCGAATCCGTGTCCGGCGGCCCCGGCGTGCAGGCCCTGCAGGATCGCCGCGGTGGCCCCCGGAAACTTCAGCTGCCAGGCGATCGCCACCGGCGCGAAGGTTTCGGGCCGCGAGCCGGCGCCGTGCAGGAACACCAGCAGCCGGGGCGGCGCCCGCTCCGACAGGGCGGGCAGTTCGAGCCAGAGCTGGTCGTCGGAGGGACTGGCCACGATCTCAGAGAATGTGCCGTCCGATCCACCAGGCGAACGCCGACACGGCGGCCGAGGCGGGGATGGTCAGGATCCAGGCCCAGACGATTCGGCCCGCGATACCCCACTTCACCGCGGAAAGACGCTTGGCCGCGCCCACCCCCATGATCGCTCCGGTGATGGTGTGAGTGGTGGATACGGGAATCCCCCCGAAGGTGGCGAGTCCTATCGAGATGGCCCCTGATGTTTCGGCGCAAAAACCACCGAAGGGCTGGAGTTTGGTGATCTTCGTACCCATGGTCTTCACGATCCGCCAGCCTCCGAACATCGTGCCCAGGCCAATGGCCGCGTGGGCCAGAAACGCCACCCAGAGGGGCACCGCGAAATCGGTGAGGTAGCCGGAAGCGACCAGGAGACTGGTGATGATTCCCATCGTCTTCTGCGCATCGTTGCCTCCGTGGCTCAAGGAGAAGAACGCGGCCGAGAGCAGCTGCAGCCTTCGGAAAAGCGTGTCGAGACGATACGGATGCCAGCGCCTGAAGAGCCAGGTCACCGAGACCATCAAGGTGAAACCCAGGAGAGCGCCGATCAGGGGCGACAAGACGATGAACATCACGGTTTTCGTCCAGCCAGAGGGAATGATGGCGGCATATCCGCCCTTGGCGATCGCCGCACCCGCATAACCCCCGATGAGCGCATGGGAGGAGGAGACGGGAATGCCGTAGTACCAGGTGATGAGATTCCAGAAGATGGCGCCCATGAGTCCGCCGAGCACCACCTCCTCGGTCACCACGTTCAAGTCGACCATCCCCTTTCCCATGGTCTTGGCGACGCCCAGACCGAAGACAAACAAGGCGGCAAAGTTGAAGAAGGCTGCCCACAACACCGCGGCCTTGGGCGACATGACCCGGGTGGACACCACGGTCGCGATGGAGTTCGCCGCGTCGTGGAAGCCATTCAGGAAGTCGAAGACCAGGGCCATCAGAATGATGAACCCGACGAAGGAGAAAGCGATGTCCATGCTCTTTGCTGGTGCTTCTGGCTCTACTTGGGTGCGGCGGGGCTCAGGCGTTCTTGATTACGACGTTGCCGATCGCGTGGGTGTATTCCTTGCACGCGTCGCAAGCGCTCTCAAGACCTTCATACACTTCTTTCCACTTCATGATCTCGATGGGGTTCCCGCCCGTCTTGAAGAGCTCGCCAATAACCGAGGTGTAGAGCGTATCCGCCTGGTTCTCAAGTTCGGAGATACGGACCATTCCGGCCTGGATCTTCTGCTCATTCGAAAGATCCCAGATGAGCGAGGTGATCCGGTCGATCTCGTCCGCCATCTCCTTCAGGATGAAGGCGAACTGGCGAAGGGCCGCAGGCGATTCACTGAGCTCGAACACCACGAATGACAGGGCCACCCCCTCGATGTAGTCGACGATGTCGTCGAGGTCGGTCGCGATTTCCCGGAGGTCGTCGCGATCGAAGGGGGTGATGAAGGTGGAGTTGAGAGCGAGAAAGATCTGCTTGGTAATGGCGTCGCCTTCGTGCTCGATCGCCTTCAGCTCCACCACCCGGACCTTCCGGTCTTCGAGCGAGGTGCTGCTGGCGATGGCGTCGAAGGTTCGGACCGCCTTGACCAGGTTCTTCGTGTCCTCGGCGAGCAGTTCTTTGAAGCGCTCTTCCTTGGGCATCAGGAGTCGAACAAAAGAGTCGAATTTCACTGGGGGAACCTCGGGAAAGAGCAAGACGCGCCAACTCGGATGGGCCCGGCTTCAAATGCCGGGGATCGTGTGACTTTCCCGCGACATTGACGTGACGAGCATATCAGCCGATTCTCGGACCCTCGCCGGTGCTCTGAGGTCGGGCAGGTTTTTGATTTGACTTAACGTCAATCACGTTAAGCGCCGCCGCACCAGGTCGATGCAAGCGCTGGGCGCCCGCGGGTACGTTCGGGTCGGCGACCGCACGACGATGCAAGAGGTCCGCGGGGATGGGTCGTATCTCTCACCGCGTGAACGGGCGCCGCACTTCGGCCGGTGGGACCGCGCCTCGATCGACTCGCTAAGGGTAGCCTGGCCCGACGGGCGTGAGGAGACGCACGCCGGTGTGGCTGTCGATCGAGAGGTTGAATACCGCCACACCCCAAACTCCATGCCCGACCCGACACGCTGATGCGTCAGCCGTTCGCCGCTCCCCGTCGGCGTTCGGCGCGTCATCACCACCGTGGCAACCGACGACAGCAATAGAGCCAGAGCCATACTTTCACAAGCAACAACCTGCGATTATGACAAACCGTACACCCTCTCTCTCAAAGACGACCCGCGACGGCGCGTTCGCGCCCGGACGGCGCGGGCTCACCATCGGCCTGGTGCTCACCGTCACGCTCGTCGGCTTCGAGTCGCTCGCGGTATCGACGGCACTACCGGCGATCAAGGACGACCTGCACGGCCTGCACCTGTACGGCTGGGTGTTCAGCGCGTTCATGCTCGGCAACCTGGTGGGCATCGTCATCGCGGGCCGGGTCGCCGACCGTCACGGACCAGCGTGGCCGTTCGGGAGCGGCCTGGCGATCTTCGCGATCGCATTGGCGGTGGCCGGCGCCGCGCCCACGATGCTCGTGTTGGTGATCGCGCGCTTCGCGCAGGGCGTCGGCGGTGGCGCGATTCCTGCCATGGCCTATGTCGCAGCGGGTCGCGGTTACGCACCGAGGTTGCGTCCTCGCGTGTTCGCGATCATGTCGACGGCCTGGGTCATCCCTGGTGTGATCGGTCCATCGATCAGCGCCTTCGTCACTGAGCAATGGGGCTGGCGCTACGTGTTCTTCGGGCTGCTGCCGTTCATAGTGCCTGCGGCCTTCCTCACCCTGCCGCCGCTCGCCGCACTCGGTAAGCCCGGCGGGGGACCGGTGGCAACCGGAGCAATCCGCGTCGTCGACGCCGTGCTGGTGGCGTTCGGCGCCGCGCTCGTCTTCGCGGGCGTCGGCGTCACGCCCTTGATCGCTGCGCCCATGGTAGTGATTGGTGTGGTGGTCGCCGCGCGGGCGTACGCGCACCTCGTTCCGCGCGGCACCCTGCGAGCAGCGCCGGGGCTTCCGGCCACCATCGCGCTTCGCGCCTTCCAAACATTCGCGTTCTTCGGCGTCGACGTGTTCGTGCCGCACCTCATGAAAGACGTTCGCGGCACGAGTTTGTTCCTCGCCGGGGTCGTGGTGACAAGCACAACCCTCGCGTGGACCGTGGCGGCGTGGGTGCAGGAGCGATTGTTTGCCAGGATCGGTCCGCGGACGTTCGTGGGACTCGGTTTCGCGTGCACCGCCGTAGGAAGCGCTTGGCTCGCGGCCGGCGCCGATTCGGCGGTACCGATCGCGGTGGTGTGCGGCGCGGCAATCCTCATGGGTTTCGGGATGGGTCTCGGCTACGCGTCCATTTCGGTCGTGATGCTGGTCGAGGCCGAACCTGGTCGTGAGGGCGCCGCAAGCGCATCGCTCTCACTCACCGACGTACTCGCGACGGCGGTGAGCACGGGCATTGCCGGCGCCGCGATCGCGCTTGCCGACACCTGGCACTGGGCACCGAGTTCCGGCATCGTGTTGGCGTTCGCTCTCCCGGTGACAGCGGGACTCGCCGGTGCAGTGCTGGCGCAGCGGTTGCCGGCTCGCCTGCCCGAGCGTCACGCCGGTGCCCGTCGTGATGACGGTGACGGTGAACTTAGGTTGAACTGAAGCGAGGGATCACGCTCAAGGAGCCGGAACAGCGCCGGGGAGCTTGATCCTCTTGATCCGGGAGAAGCGGCTGGCCACGATGCCCTTGCCCTCTTCGACGGTGATGTACTGGTTGACGGGCAGGTCGCGAAGCAGTTGTCGCTCTCCGCTCGGCCAGAGAATCTCGAGGAGGTCTACCTTCGCCTGCGGCCCAAGGCCGAACAGGATGCGCGGATCCTGGGCCGAACAGTAGCTGAGGCCGCCTTTGGCCTGGTCGTAGCTGAGCAGCGGGCCGGCTCTCAGTTTCAGCTTCGCACCCGTGCCATCGCGAACGCTCTTGACGCCCACCAATCGGATCCCGAGCCAGTTGCCGCTACGGGCGCCCGAGTTCCTGAATAGCTGCCCGGACTCGCCGTTGTTGTTGATGAGGGCGTCCGGGAAACCGTCGTTGTCGTAGTCGCCGACGGCAAGGCCCCGGCCCACGCGCGGTGCGCGGAAGGCCTCGGGCTGCGTCGGGGTCACGTCGGCGAAGCGCCCGCCGCCGAGGTTCCGGTAGAGCCTCTTGACCTCGGCATGCGTCACCGCGGCATGGTAGAGCGCGATGTTGTCGAGGATATGGCCGTTCACGACGAACAAGTCGCGGTGCCCGTCGTTGTCGGCGTCGAGGAACTGCGCCCCGAAGCTGCTGTTCAAGATGTTGGTCGCGCCCAGGCCGGAGTTGATGGTGGCATCAGTGAACAATCCGTTCCCGTCGTTCAGGTAGAGGCGATTGAGTTCGGAATCGAGGTGGCTCACGTACAGGTCGACGTCACCGTCGCCGTCGACGTCGGCGGCCGCGGCGCTCATGCCGGCTTCGGTCTTGCCGTCTTCGCTGAAGCCGGCTCCGGAGCTGTAGCTCGCGTCCTCGAAACTGCCGTCCTGCTTGTTGAAGTAGATGAAATTTCGCTGCGTGTCGTTGGCGATGAAGATATCGGTCCAACCATCGCCGTTCAGGTCGGCGAGCGCGACCGCGAGACTTTTGCCGTCGGGGTTCGCGAGCTTCGCGCGCGCGGTGACGTCCGTGAAGGTGCCGTCTCCGTTGTTGCGATAGAGCCTGGGTGAGGTCCCGGGGAAGCTGTCGGGATGGCAATAGCCTCGCAGTTCGGGCGTCGGGTCGCCGCAAACGACGTTGTGGTCTATGTCGTACTGCACGTAGTTGGTGACGAGCAGATCGAGCTTGCCGTCGCGGTCGTAGTCGAACCAGCCGGCCGCCGTGGCCCAAGCACCCAGGTTCGCGACACCAGCCTTGTCGGTGACGTCCTTGAAGCCGCCCTTGCCGGTGTTGTGGTACAGCAGCGAGCGGCGATAGCCGGACACGTACAGGTCCGGATAACCGTCGTTGTCGTAGTCCCCGGCCGCGACGCCGAACAGGAACAGACCCGGGCCCGCCGCGAGCCCGGCCTTCACCGTAACGTCGGTGAAGGTCCCATCGCCGTTGTTGCGATACAGAGCGGGCTGGGGTGTCGCAGCCGGCTTGAAGTGCGGGGTGGCGCCGCTGTTGACGAAGAAGGCGTCGAGGAAGCCGTCCTGGTCGTAGTCGATCCAACCCACTCCGGCGCCCATCGTCTCGGGGTAGAGTTTTTCCTTCGAGGCCGCGCGCTCGTGCCGAAAACGAATGCCAGCCGCCTGCGACACGTCGTCGAAGCGAACGCCGAAGGCAGGGGCCGCCGCCCACACCGCGCCGGCGGTCGCGAAACCCACGCCGGCAGCGAACGCGGCCCGACGCGCCGTGCGGGCCAGGCGAGGCAGACCAGTCCTGGTGAACACGGCCGATTGTTCCACGGGGTCGCTGTGCTTCGTCGAGATTGCTGTCCGCCTCACCACGCGTGCCCGGCGAACCCGCTAGGGCTCGCGCCTTGCGAGCGCCAGCGCCCGCGCGTAGCTCTCGTCGTCGGGTTCCAGGGCGACGGCTCTTTCGAGCGCCTCGATCGCACTCTGTCGCTGGTCGAGCGCCAGATAGACCTGGCCCAGAGTGTAGAGCGCCTCCGCGTCCATGGGATTGACGAGTGTCGTCTGGACCAGCGCGTTGCGTGCGCCGGGGAGGTCGTTCTGCTTCGCGAGAATGCGCCCCAGCACGTACAGCGCGTCCGACCGATAGGGGCTGTACTCGAGCGCCCGATCGACCGCTTCCCGGGCCAGGTCGTAGCGACCGGCCGAGTACAGGATCTTCGCGAGCAACGTACAGGCGGAGTCACTCTTGGGGTCGTGCCTCAGAGCCTCCTGCAACAGCGCCAGGGCCTCGTTGGGGCGGCCTTCGCGGGCGTGCTCCCCGGCTTCGCGGACCAGGTGATCGGACTGGGCGCGATTCTCCCGCGCGGCGTGGCCTGCCTTCGCGAGATCGGCGAAACGCTGGCGGACGCGGGCGGCCTCGTCGGCCCGGCCCGCGCACAGGTAGGCCCGGGCCAGGAGCGAGAGCGACTCTGTGTGCTCCGGCTCGGCGGCGATGATCTTCTCGAGATGTTCCGCCCCGGCCGCGCACCGACCGTCGCGCACCAGGATGCTGGCGAGCAGGAAGCGTCCCCTCGTGTTTGTGGGTTCGAGGGCCACGACCCGTTTCGCATCGGACACCGCCCGCGCGACGTCGTTGCGCTCGGCGTAGATCGAGGCGCGGAAGTGGCGAGCCAGCGCGTTCTCGGGCTCTTTCGCGATGACCTGGTTGAGCTCCTCCAGGGCGACGTCGTTCTCCGCGCGTGCCATGTGGACGCTGGCCAGGAACACACGGGCGGCCGTGTTTTGCGGATCGAGCCGAAGGGCAGCGAGCAGGGGTGCTTCGGCTTCGTCGTGCTTCTGCAGCTCGAGGTGGATCCGGCCCAGGGCCGCGAGCGGGGCGGGGCTCTTGGGGTGCGCCTCCGCGGCGCCCCGGAGCAGGCCCTTGGCTTCGTCGAAGTTGCCGAGCTGGCGGTAGCACTCGGCCAGGCCGAGCTGCGCCAGCTCGTAGTTCGGGCTTAGCTCCAACGCCTTCCGGAACGCGGCGATCGCGTCGGGCATCTCCCCGGCCGTCCGCTGCGCCTCTCCCAGCTCGATCCACAGCCCAGCCTCGCCGGGCGCGAGCCCGGCGGCCTTGCGGTAGCGCGCGATCGCCTCCTCGGTCCGGCCCCCGGCCAGAAGCGACCGGGCCTGGGTCGCCAGGTCCTGCGCCGACGGCGACTCGGCTTGCGGCCATGCCGGCCGGACGCCCCACAGTTGAGCCAGCGCCACGAGCGCCGCCAGCAGCCCGACTCTTCGAGAGCACAGCACCGCACGATCATATATGGCGCGGCCCACCGCCTATACTGCGGCGATGCCAGCCATGCTCTTGGCGTTCGCCCTAGTTCTGCTGATTCCGACTCCCGCCGGCGCCGCGGATGACTTGACGCTCGAGGACCTCGTGACGCCCTCCGCGGTATTCGTCAAGGACGGCGAACCGGTCAGCTTCGCCCTGCTGGGCTTCATCCAGTTCAAGACGCTCGAAGAACTATTCTCGTACATCGATCGCGAGGCGGGCCGCTGGTCGTTTCCGAGCGCCGGCGCACGCCAGGCGTTTGGCGACGGCCTGCTGCGGCGCGGCGTGGAAAGCCGCCTGATCTCGATGAGCTACGAGAAGCCTCTCGAACTGCTGCTGACTCACACCCGCGACGAGCTCGAACGAGCGGTGCTCGGCAGCAACGCAAGTGGCGCGCCCGTCTTCACGGGGCGCCACTGGCGCCTGGACGCGGCCGTCTACCGGCGGGCGCTGCTGGACATCCAGCAGCGTTGGAAGACCTCTCTCAACTGCTGGAGCGCCGCGGCCACCATTCCCGCGCGTGTGTTGTCGAACTGGTACCCGATCCAGGAGGGCATCGAACTTCATGGAGCCCTCTACGATTCCACGGAGCATTTTTGGCAAGCCGTGAAATTCCATCCCGACGTCCGCAACGCCGACCTGGTGGGACTGCTCGACGAAATGAAGTCCCGCGATTGGTCGCCCTGGCTGGAGCGGCTGGCGGGCGATCAGAAGAGCTACTTCGCGAACTCCCACGCGATCGAATTCTTAAAGGTCAACTTGACGCCCCAAAAACTGGGCTCGTTCCGCGAAGACTTCGCCCGGCTGCCTCCGGAAGAACGGGCTCGTCAGGCCCAGCAGCGCCGCGGCCGCAGTTTCCGATTCGGCGCGCTGCAGGAAAAGCTTTTGTGGGGCGACCTCGCCGATACGCTTCACCTGATCTGGCACTTCGACCCTGACGCGCTGCCGGCACTCGGCCGGCTGCACTTCGATGCCGTCTACCTCGGCGAACGCAAGCTGGGCTTTGTCAGCCCCGAGTTCCGCGCCCTGATGCTGGAGATCTGGCGAACGAAATTTCTGAAGATGGCGCGTTTCGGCGAGGTAATAAGATCGATTCCGCAGGGCGTTAAGCTCGACCATTTCTTGAACGACGGCGACTCCCCGGACATCCCGATTCCAGTGTACGTCGGTTACCTCCACGAGATTCGCGAGCTGGCCTGGGCTGTCGCGGCATCGGGCGAGGCTCCTGCAGCACGGTAAGCGAAGCCCAAGCTTGACAGGCTTGGGCGATGGCCCCTAGGATGCTCGGAATTCTGATGCGTCCATCATTCGACTGCTGGAACCCGTCTGTTTGCTCTCGGCGTCGCACGGCCCGGTCTGCCATCGCCGTGCTGCTGGCTTTTGCCGCTCTGCCGGTCGTCGCTCAGACCGCGGCGGCGCCGCGCGCGGTCATCATCGACACCGATCCCGGGACGGACGACGCGATGGCGATCCTGCTCGCGCTCAACTCCCCGGAGATCGACGTACGCGCCTTCACGGTCGTGCCGGGGAACGTGACGGGCGAGCAGGGCCTCGAGAACGCGCGACGCTTGGTGTCGCTGGCTGGCCGCTGCGACATCCCGATCGCCGGCGGCGCGCTACGGCCGCTGGCGCAGAAATTGATCACCGCGGAGTTCGTGCACGGCAAGAACGGCATGGGCGATATCGAGCTGCCGGGGCCTGGATGCCAGGCAGACCCGCGCTTCGGCCCCGACCTGATCATCGAGATGGTCCACAAGCTGCCCGGGCAGTTGACGCTCGTCCCGATCGGTCCGCTGACGAACATCGCGCTCGCCGTGCTGAAGGACAAGAGCATCGTTCCCCTCGTCAAAGAGGTCGTGATCATGGGGGGCTCGATTAGCGAGGGCAACGTCACGGCGGTCGCCGAAGCCAACATCTATAACGATCCCGAGGCCGCCCAGGTGGTTTTCGACGCCGGCTGGAAAGTGACCATGGTCGGCCTGGACGTCACCCACCGGACCAACTTCGCTCGGCCACAGCTCGAGCGCCTGGCGAAGACCCACGGGACCCTGAACGACTTCGCGACCCGGGTCATGGGTTTCCTCATTGAGCTATCGGCGAAGTTCGGCGTCGAGGGCACGCCCATGCACGATCCGCTGGCGATGGGGGTGGCGATCGATGCCTCCTTCGTGCGCACGCAGCACATGCGGGTGGATGTCGAGACGCGTGGGCAGTTCACGCGCGGCGCCACCGTGGGCAATCGCAACAACGCAGTCGAGCACAACGAGCTTCGAGGCGATCGCTACGTCATGACCGGCATCGACCGCGTCGAACCCAACGTGTGGGTCGCCGTAGAGGTGGACGCCGGGCGATTCTTGTCGTTCTTCGTCGATCGGCTCGCGGGCAAGTAATAATAGGTACAATTGAGAATCAGGTTTCAGGGGCGGTCGATCCAGGCGCCTTCGGTTTCCAGTATCGAGGAGAACATGATGAGAGCAAAGAGACTGGCGTTCGTGTTGGGAGTCGCGCTGGGGTCATGGACGACCGCCAACGCGCAGACTCTCGAAAGCGGGCAGGTGCGCGGCATCGTCTACGACCAGACCAGGTCGGCATTGCCCGGGGCGACGGTCACCTTGAGCAACGAAGCGACCGGCTTCAGCCAGACGACGACGACCAACGCGTCCGGCGTCTACCAGTTCTCGCAGATACAACGCGGCAGCTACTCGATGCTGGCCAGCCTGAGCGGCTTCGCCTCCACCAAGGTGACCGGCCTCGTGGTCAACATCGGCGCCTCCCTGACCTTCGACATCAGGATGTCGCTGGCGGGGCTGACCGACCAGGTCGTGGTCGAGGCGGCCAGCGCTCCCCCCATCGACACCGGCTCGACCGGTGTGAGCCAGCTCATCAGCCAGGAGGCCATCGAGAACCTGCCGCTCTCGGGTCGTGACTTCCGCGACCTGGCGCAGCTCAGCCCCAACGCACAGACCGTCCCGGGCCTGCGCGGCGGCATCCGCCTCGGCGGCCAGCAGAGCGACTACACCGGGCTTGCCATCGACGGCGCCGACTCTCGCGACAACTTCTTCGGCGAGTTCTTCGGCTCCCTGGAGACGAAGAACTTCACGGTCCCGCTCGAGGCGGTTCAGGAGTTCCAGGTCGTCACGAACGGTTTCGCACCCGAGTTCGGTCGGTCCACGGGCGGCCTGCTGAACGTGGTGACGAAGTCGGGCGCGAACACGCTGAACGGCAGCGCCCACTACTTCTACCGCGGCAAGGACCTGACGGCCGACGATGCCCTCGGCGTGGCGCCGAACATCGACAACCAGCACCAGTTCGGTGGGGCCATCGGCGGCCCGATCAAGAAAGACAAGCAGTTCTTCTTCCTGGCCTTCGACGTCCAGCGGCAGAGCGGGCCGCTCGTCACGAAGTTCGCCCGCGACGTAAGCGGCGTGCCTGCCACCGAGTGGGGCATCGCCAACCTCGCCGATCTCGAAGGCGCGCACACCCAGTTCCAGAACCTCTTCACCATCCTGGCCAAGTACGACGCGCGCTTCGGTCAGAATAACCGCATCAGCCTCCGCAGCTTCTACACGTCCAACAAGACCAGCGGCTTCACGGGCGGCCGCGGCCAGAACCAGATCCAGGCCGACTTCGGCAACACCGAGAACTTCACGAACAGCGGCCACAACTCGGTCCTCACCTGGAACAAGACTCTCGCCGGCGGAAAGGGCTTCAACGAGCTGAAGGTCTCGTACTACGACTCGGACCGCCCGCGCCTGCCGAACTCCACGATCCCCGAGATCAACATCGGCGATACGGGGACCTTTGGACAGCGCTTCTTCCTTCCCATCTTCGGCAAGCAGGAGAAGATCACGCTGCAGGAGAACTTCCAGTACGTGTTCGGGAACCACGACGTGAAGTTCGGCGCCGACGTCAACTCCTACTCCGGTCGCAAGGGCGCGTTCTTCGGCTGGTCGGCAGGCTCCTACAACTTCGCCACCCTTGAGGACTTCCGGGCCGGCCGCCCCTTCGCGTACATCCAGGGCTTCGGCTTCAACGGTCAGCGCTACCTGGAAGCCGCAACCGACCCGAATCGAGCCTACCAGAGGGGCTTCGGGTTCTACGCCCAGGATAAGTGGCAGGCGAGCCCGAAGCTCACCGTCACCTACGGCCTGCGCTACGACGGCACCGTGAACCAGCAGCCGAACGCGGTGAACCTGCCGCTCGGAGGCCGAACGGTCTGGTCGGGCGTCGGGGCCGACAGCACCGCCGTGCCCAAGCCCCAGGGTCCTCCGAACGACTGGAAACAGTTGGGACCTCGCCTGGGACTCGCCTACTCGTTCGACGCCGCGGGCAAGCCCGCGGTCTTCCGAACCAACTGGGGCCTCTACTACGCCCAGATCCCGGGCATCTTCCTGAACGCCCCGACGTCCGCGGGTCAGACTGGCGTCAACTTCTGCTTCTTCAACCCCGCATGCCTTCCCAAGGGTGGCTACCCGAACCTCAGTCCCGATTCGGTGCCGGGATCTCCCTCATCGTTCGTCGGCGACTTCACCTACGACGACCCCAAGTTGCGCAATCCGCGCGTCATGAACACGTCGGCCACCTTCGAGGTGAACCTGTCGCCAAAGTACACCGTGACGGCGACCTACGTGTTCGCGAAGTCCGACTTCCTGCGCACCGGAGGCTTCAGCAGCACGCAGTGGAACCGCAACTTCACGAGCGCAGGTGTCGACAAGTTCGGGCGCACCATCCTCGGGCCGACGCTCGATCCGACGCAGGCGGCGGCGCAGGCCCACGGCAGCTTCAGCCGCGGGCGCTTCCACCAGGCCGTGGTCAACCTCAACCGGCGCTTCTCCAATGGCTTCCAGTTCTTCGTCAACTACGCCTGGTCGCTTAACCGGGACAACGCGTCATCCGAGCGCGACACGGAAACATTCTTCGGGCCGCAGGATCCGTTCAACATCGACCTGGACTACGGGCGCAACGCCCTCGACATCCCGCACCAGTTCAAGGCCTCGTTCACGAAGGAGCTACCGGCGGGATTCCGCCTCGGCGGGCTCTTCATCGCCCGGAGCGGCGTCCCTTACCCGGCGTACATCCTGGACGACACCAACGGCGATGGCGTCGGCAACAACGGCTTCAGCAACGACCGCCCGGTCGTGAACGGCTCGTTCCTGCTTGAGCGCTATCCGGTGCGTCAGCCGGCCTTCTACCAGATGGACCTCCGCTTGAGCAAGGAATTCGCTCTCGGAGGGGATGGAAATTCGGTGGAGGTTCTCGTCGAGGCCTTCAACGTACTCGACAACAAGAACCTCTTCTCCAATCCCAACGTCTCGGCCGTCGTGGCTCCGCGGTTGAGCGCTATCCCGCAAGTGGGTGACATCGGCCCAACGGGCACGAAATACCGCACGCTCGACCAGATCTCGCCGGGGAGCACGCCGCGAGCCTTCCAGATGGGAGTCAGGTTGCGCTTCTGATGCCTCGACGTTCGTTCTTGAGGGCGATGGGGGGCGCTGCTGCGCTCCCCATTACCTTTCGCCCCCTGGAGGCTCATGAAAGCGGACTCATGAGTTCCGACACCCTTCGCTGGCCGAAGCCCATCGGCAGCCCGGTACTCGACAGCCTGCGACCGGTCATCGAAGGCTCTCGTCAGGTCAAGACCGACGTGGCGAAAATCGCCGAGGTGGCGAAGTGGATGGCCTACGAGGAGCTGCCGTTTCCGCAGTTCAGCCTGCCGTTCGGCCTCGAGAAGAACCGGGACGAGGCGATCGATTTCACCCTGGTCTCGGACTCGATCAACAGTGCCTTTTCCGATTTCAAGACCGGTGTGAAGTTCGCGGCCCAGTACCAGGGCCAGAGTTGGTCGGACTCGCAGGGCATGACCGCCTGCCTGAAACGGGCGATGGAGGCGGGCACCGAGGTTCTCGACGGCCGTTACCTGGCGAAGCTCACGCGGCCGGAACTCGGCAGGATCTTCGAGGGCAACATCGAGATGCCCATGCTCGACGAGAAGCTTCAGGTGCTCAACGCGGTCGGCAAGGTCCTCACGGAACGCTACGGCGGCTTCTTCCACAACTTCGTTCCGACCTGCTCGCCCAGGCTGTTCGACGGCGGCAAGGGTCTCGTAGATCGGCTCGTCACCGAGTTCCCGCGTTTCAACGATGTCAGCCGTTACCGTGGCCAGGAGGTCAAGTTCTTCAAGCTGGCGCAGCTCGCCTACTGGGGCCTGTATGCCGGATTCAGGGGCCACGGCGGCTTTCGAATCGACGACATCGGCTCGATGACCGCTTTTGCCGATTACATCGTGCCGGTGGCGCTACGCGTGATGGGCATTCTTGTCTACTCTCCCCAGCTCGACGAGAAGATCCGGACCCATCAGCTGATCCTGCGCGACAGCGATGAAGAGATCGAGATCCGCGCCCACATGCTGTTCGCGTCGGCGCTGCTGACCGAGGAGATCAACGCGTTGCGGCCGGTGGAGCTGCAGGTGATCATCCCGCAGGTGGACGCCCGACTCTGGCTCAACTACCACACGACCCATTGGCCCCATCACCTGACGCGCACCATCATGTACTGATGACGCGACCTTTCACGCTTCTCGGCCTGCTGCTGGTCGCCTCTTCCGGCTGGTGGGCGAGTTCCGAGGAGTGGAGACCGCGGCACGCATTGATACCGCCCACGGGCGTGCTGAACCTGGGCGAGCCTGCACACCCAGCCGAAGTGCTGCTCGGCGGGCCAGACGATCCGGCGGGACAGCCCGCGTGGCTGGCTGGCCTGAAGGCATGGCGGACAGAGCGCCTGACTCGAATGCGGTACGACGCCAGCGAGTACAACCGGCCGGAGCTTTTGTGGACTCGACGCGTGTTCTCGCAGAACCAGATGCTGATCTGGGATCGCACGTTCTACGACCCCGAGCAGCGCAAGTACACGGTTGAGCGCTATCTGGAGGACGTCGAGTCACGGCTGGGACCCATCGATGCGGTCCTGATCTGGCACGTGTACCCCAACCTCGGCGTCGACGATCGCAATTCGTTCGATCTGCTGCGAGATCTCCCCGGGGGCATTCCCGCGCTTAAAGACGTTGTCGATCAGTTTCACCGCCTCGGCGTGAAGGTGTTCTTTCCCACCCTCGCTTGGGACACGAGCACACGTCCCGAAGGCAAACCCGTGTGGACGGCGCTGACCGAGTTGATGGCGGAAATCGGCGCGGACGGGATCAACTTCGACACGCTGGAATCCGTACCGGTTGAGTTCCGAAGGGCCTCCGAACTCGCCGGACATCCACTCGCGCTCGAGCCGCAATTCGCGGTGCGCGACGAGTCGCTCGCCTGGAGCACGCTCAGTTGGAACGACTGGGTCACCTGGGAGGATCTCACCTACCCGTTCGTGCCCATGCTGAACAAGGCCAGGTGGCTCGAGCCACGTCACATGGTGAACGTCACCGACCGCTTCACCCGCGACAAGACGAACAGTCTGCAACACGCGCTGTTCAACGGCATCGGCTACGCGACCATGGAGAACCTGTGGGGTTTCTGGTACGGCATGACCCCCCACGACGCGGAGGCGGTGCTTCGCATCACGCGCATCGAGCGCGCCCTCGGCGCGGAGCTGGTCAGCCCCGACTGGGAGCCGCACTCAAAGACCCTGCAGCCGGGAGTCTTCGCGAGCCGCTTTCCGGGCGCCGAGAGGACGCTGTGGACCCTCGTCAACCGGAACGAATACGCCGTCGCGGGCGAACAACTGCGCGTGCCGGCCGCGGCGGGCGTTCGCTACTACGATCTCTGGCAGGGCTCCGAGCTAACCCCTCTCATCACAGGCGAAACGGCGACACTCCGCTTCACCATCGAGGGCCTCGGCTTCGGCGCCGTCGTGGCCAGTCGCGATAATCCGCCCACGGGATCTCTGAAGGAGCTGCTGGCGTACATGGCCGAGCGGGGTGCCCGGCCCCTCAGCTCCTACTCGAAAAAGTGGAAGGCGTTGCCGCAGACCCTGGTCGAGATCCAACCCACGAAGCCAGCCGACGCGCCCCCTGTGGGCATGCTCCGAATCCCGGCGGGCGACTACGAATTCGTCGTGCGCGGCATCGAGATCGAAGGCGGCAACGATCCTGGCGTGGACGTGCAGTATCCGTGGGAAGACGAGCCGCGGCGCTTCCATCGGCAACGGCTGCACGTCGCCAGCTTCTTCATCGATCGAACGCCGGTCACGAATCGTGAGTTCAAACGCTTCCTCGACGCCACGCGCTACCGGCCCGCCGACGATCACAATTTCCTGCGTGATTGGCCAAACGGGACCTTCCCGGAAGGCTGGGCCGAAAAGCCGGTGACCTGGGTGTCGATAGAGGATGCGCGCTCCTACGCGGCCTGGGCGGGCAAGCGCCTGCCCCACGAATGGGAATGGCAGTACGCCGCGCAGTCGACCGATGGCCGGCTGTATCCATGGGGCAATGACTGGAATGCCCGAATGGTTTCGGCGCCGGATCATGGGCCGACCCGACGTCCTCCGGGCGAGGTCACCGCATTCCCCCAGGGGGCGAGTGCTTTCGGCGTGCTGGACATGGCGGGCAATGTGTCGCAATGGACCGACGAATTTCGGGACGATCACACGCGAGCGGCCATCATTCGCGGCGCGTCCTCTTACCAGCCGCTGGGCTCCATCTGGTACTTCCCGCAGAGCTATCGGCTGGATGAGCATCAGAAGTACCTGTTGATGTCGCCCGGTCGCGACCGTGCCGGGACCATCGGTTTCCGCCTGGTCGTGGACGCGCGCTAGGCACTGGAGGATAATCGTGACGAATCGAGCAAGAATGCCTGGCTGGGCCGGTCTGTTTTTCCTGGCCGCACTGGTAGGAGCCACGAGCGTAGCGGCCGAGGGGCGCCGCATGGTCATCATCGACCAGGATTGTCGCGGGCCCGCGACGACGGACCTGCTTTCGACCCTGGCGCTCATCCAGTCTCCCGACACGGACGTTCTGGCCGTCACCGTGGTGAGCGGCGACCAGTGGCGCGACGAGGAAGTGGCCCACACCCTGCGCCTGCTCGAGCTCATCGGGCGCACAGACATTCCTGTGGTGCCGGGAGCGGTGTTCCCGCTGATCAACCGCAAGGAGGAGACCGCGCGCTGGGAAAAGCTGCACGGACGGATCAGCTATCAAGGTGCCTGGAATGAAAAGCCGCTCGGGGAGTATCCGGGCTGGTGGGCGCAGCGCCGCTACTACGAGCCATTCTTCGTTCCCGATCTTCCCGAGGGCAAGCCGACGACCGCGGCGGCCAGCGAGGACGCAGCACACTTCCTGATCCGCATGGCTCGCAAGCACCCGGGGCAGATCACGATCTATGCAGGCGGCCCGCTCACGAACCTCGCGCTGGCGCTCGCCATCGACCATGAGTTCCCAACCCTCGTGAAGGAACTCATTGTGATGGGGGCCAGCCTTCGGCCTGTGGCGGAGGGGACGCCCATGGCCGAGCCGACGCTGCACTCGCCACGGCGCGAGTTCAACTTCTGGTGGGACCCCGAGGCCACGCGTATGGTGCTGCGGGCGGCCTGGCCCAGGATCACGGTGACGAGTGTTGACATCTCGGTCAAGACGAAGTTCTCCCGGGCCCTCATCGACGAGATCGGTCGCGCCCAGACGCCGGCGGCCCGATACGTCGCGAAGTGGGCGGACGAGCAGTTGATGTGGGACGAGATCGCCGCTTTGACCTGGCTCGACCCCACCCTGATCACGCGGGAGAGATCGGTCTACATGGACATCGACATCGATCACGGAGCCGGCTACGGCAACACCCTTTCCTGGCCCACCGGCAGCAATCCCGGCCTCGGCGAACAGCTCGTGAAGCTCCAGGAAGATCTGGATCTGCCCCGCTTCTATCGTATGTTCGTGGATCTGATGACGCGGTCCACACCGAGCCCTACGTCCAGCCAGCCCTGACGCCTTGTTCTTGACCGCGCTTCGCACTCCAAGTACCTTTGCCGCCCAAGGAGACTCCATGATCAGCCCCCGACTTGTTTTGAGCCTGTGTATCGCCCTGCTGGCCGCCAGCCCGGTTGCCGCAGCGGAGCGAATCAAGGTGTTCATCGACCAGGATACGTCGGGGCCCGGCGGCACCGACGCCATCTCCATCGCGATGCTGCTGCTGGCACCGAACGTGGACGTGGTGGGCATCGGCGTGGTGGCCGGGGACGCCTGGCTCGATCAGGCGATGTACCACACGCTCAAGATCGTCGAGCTGTGCGGGCGGGGCGACGTCCCGGTCGCCGCGGGCTCGGAGGAGCCGCTGCTGAATTCCCAGGAGATGATGCGGCGGCGGGAAGCGCTCTGGGGCGAGAAGGCGGGAGACGGCTGGCACGGGGCCTGGGGCAAGGAAGTTGCGCCCAAGCACGTGATCCCCAAGGCGCCGGGCGGGCCGCCGAAGCTGAAGGCGATCGACCAGCACGCCGCACTGCTGCTGATCGAGATGGCGCGCAAGTACCCCGGCGAACTGGTGCTCTACACGGCGGGCCCTCTGACGAACGTGGCTCTCGCGATCCGCCTCGCGCCCGACATCGTCGGCAAGATCAAGAGTGTCGTGACCATGGGCGGGCACATTTACACGAACCAGCGCTTCAACTTCTGGTGGGATGCCGAGGCGGCGCTGATCCACATCCGCGCGCCCTGGAAGGACAAGCAGCTCACGCCGATCGACGTCTGCCACAAGACCCTGATGACGAAGGAACTGATCGGGCGGATCGTATCCGCCGGCACGCCGCTCTCCGAGTACCTGCGCGAGGTCTATCTGTCTCCCGGGTCCGACCCGGGGATCTTCGGCTACATGTGGGACGAGCTGTCCGCCGCCTCGATCATCGATCCCGGTGTGATCACGAAGACCGAGCCGATGTTCATAGACGTCGACTACCTGCCCGGACCGAGCTACGGCAAGACGGTCTGGACCACTCCCGACATGAAGCCCTGGTTCGCCGAAACCACCTGGACCGTGCAGACCGACATCGACCGCCAGCGTTTCGAGAATCTGTTCGTCGACCTGATGCGTAGGCCTCCGGCGAAGCTGGCAATGAGGTGACGGCGGCAGTCGGACCCTCAGAATCCGCTTGAGCAACAGCCAGCCCCAAATCGCCACCGAGGCCATCGCCGGGGTCACCACTTTCTTCGCGGTGGCCTACATCGTGGTCCTGAACCCCACCATCCTCTCCACGGAGGGCACCGGGATTCCCTTCAGCGGCGCGCTCACGGCAACGGTACTGGTCTGCTTCTCGATGACGCTGCTGATGGGTCTTTACGCGCGCCTGCCCCTGGCCGTGGCCCCGGGCATGGGCCTCAACGGGTTCTTCACCTTCACCATCATCCTCGGCCAGCAGGTGCCCTGGCGGGTGGCGCTCGGAATGGTGTTCTGGGCGGGCGTCTTGTTCCTGATCCTGTCAGCGACGCCGATGCGGGCGGCGGTCGCGAAGGCCATTCCGCCGAGCCTGCGCGCCGCGACCGCGGTGGGGCTCGGCGTATTTCTGGCTTTCATCGGACTGCGCAGCGCCGGGCTCGTCGTCGCCGACCCGGTGACGCTGGTGCGCCTGGGCCGGCTCGACCACAAGACGCTGCTGATGATGGTGGGGCTCGGCGTGACCCTGTGGTTCTCCGCGCGGCGCAGCTCGCTCGCGTACCTGGCCGGCATCTTCTCGGTGACTGCGATCGCAGCACTCGCGGGGCTGGTGACGCCCCCGCCGCAACTGTTCAGCGCGCCCGACTTCAGCAGCGTGTTCCTGCAGCTCGATGTCTGGGGCGCCCTGCGCTGGGCCCTCGTACCCGCGATCGTTTCCTTGTTCTTCACCGATCTATTCGATTCCCTGTCGACGCTGATCGGCGTGGCCCAGGCCTCGAACCTGCTCGATGACGAGGGTCACCCAGCCAACCTGAAGCAGGCCCTGATCGTCGACGCCTTTGCGACGCTCGGTGCTGGCCTGGCCGGCAGTTCTTCCGGCACGGCCTACCTCGAGAGCGCGGCCGGCATCAACGCCGGCGGGCGAAGCGGCCTCACCTCGGTCTTCACCGCGCTGTGCTTTCTCCCCTGCTTTTTCGTCGGACCGCTGGTGGCGATGGTGCCGCCTTACGCGACCGCCCCGGTATTGATCCTGGTCGGGGCCGCGATGTTCCGCAGCGTTCGCGCCATCGACTTCGGCCAACTCGAGGATGGCCTGCCCGCCTTTGTGACGATCATCCTGATGCCGTTGACCTTTTCGATCACCCAGGGGATCTTGTGGGGCTTCATCGCTCACGTGAGCCTCTACTGCCTGGTAGGTCGACGGCGCGAGGTCCACCCGATCATGTTCGGCCTGGCCGCGGTCGCCGTGGGATTGCTCGTGATCGAGCACGGCGCGCTGTCCTAGAAGGGGTCGACAGACTGGCGGCTAGCGCCTCGGACCTTGTTCAAGGAAGCGGTCCACCGCGTCGGGCATGAAGTCGGCCGCGCTGAACGCGCCGGGCAGGGCCGCCTCGAACGTGGTGAGGCGGTAGCGAAGCGCCCGCGGCTCGGCCCCCGGCGCCTCCTCCACCAGGATCAGGCGGATCGGCTCGAGGCCGCGCTTGCGGTTGAAGGAGCTGAACTCGTAGCCGTACTGGCGGTCGCGATAGCTTAGGCGCGGCAGACTCCCGGGCGCGCCGGCGATGACGACGGCCTCGACGAAGTAGTCGCGGTAGGTGGCGGCTTGCTGGAGTGCTGCGCCCACGGGATAGCGATAGTGGAAGGCCGCGTCATCGGCGCCGGCCGCACGGTAGATCCGGCCGGTTGTGGTGAGCACCGCCACGCCCAGGTGTTCCGCGTCCGAAGTGAAGAGACGGACGCCGCCCCTCCTGGCCTCGGCCGCGGCCCGCGCGAGCTCCTCGACGCGGCGGGCCGGGAGGCCGATCGCGGACAGCGCGACTTCCGGGAACTGGTCCTCACCGACGATTTCCTTCGCGAAACGCTGGACGTGCACGCTATGGTCGCTCGCCTGCCCACACACGACGAGCAGGTCCTGCCAGCGCGTGGTCGTCATGAGGTAGTCGCGGCAATCGCCACACGATCCCCCGCCACCGCAATGCTGGCTGTGGAAGGCGATGAAGTCCACCGTGCGGCGAGCTTCGTCCGGCCCGACGGCATTGATGACATGGTTCAGCAGCGAGGTCTCGCCGTGAATCGCCTCGGGCAGCCCAGAGTACTCGGAGTTTCCACCCACGATCTCGCGCCTGGCGCCGTCATGCTCTATGACCGTCGCCGCGCGAACGTGAAACTTCGACAGGCTGGGATCGGTCCCGGCCTTTTCGGCTGCGTCTAAAGCAGCGAAAATCCGGGCGCGCAATCCCGGCTCTGCGACGAGCGGCTCAGCCTGGCTCGCGAGTTTCCAGCGCGGCGCGTCCGGTGGGCGCGCGGGGCTGCACCCGATTGCCGCGCCGCCGATGAGCGCCACCGCCAGCAGCCCTGCAACCGAGAGGGGGAGCGAGCCGGAGAGCCGACTCGATCCGGCGCCGGTCAACGGCTCATCAACTCCACGAAGATGTCCTCGAACTTCGGCACGTCCACCTTCATGTGGACCGTCGCGGGCCGGAGGTGGGAAGGCGGGGCGAGGTGGGATCTCCACTTCCCCGGGTCGGGTGCGTCGGGCCCGCTGTAAGCCTCGAAAAAGGTCGGCACGCCCTCGGGCCGCTTCCAGGCCACCGTGTGGCCGTATTTCGGCCCGTGCGTGGTGTCGGCGTCGAGATACATCGTCTCGGACTTCGTGATCACGGAAGGATGAAGCAGCGCGGCCACGAGCACCTCGTCCCACATCGCCGACCACTGCGTGGTCCCGGCCAGGGGTTTCGCGTCGAGATACACCTGCTGGACGTGCCGGGCCAGGCGTCCGCCGGAGCTTACGACCCTGCGCATCAGCGCTTCGCTCGTGAACGGCTGGGCCCCGGCCTCGCCAGGCGTGACTACGATTTCCCGCCACGGCTCGCGCATCACGATGGCGGCCGCCTCCGGATCCCACCACCAGTTGAGCTCGAAGCCTCCGCCGCTGCTGGCCCCCATCACGTAGAGGGCCTTGGTGAGGGGAACGATGCCTGGGTCCATGCGGACGGCAAGGGCCACGTTCGTGAGAGGACCGGCGCAGTACAAAACCACCTCGCCGGGATGTGCGCGGACGCTGTCGATGATGAAGTCGGCGGCTCGGCCCGGGCGTGCCTGCACCTTGGGGAAGCCGCCCGGGGGCGGCCAGGTCCGCTCCGGAGGCGGCGCGTCCGGGTTGAACGCGCCGTGCCAGGTGGAGTGCGATCCGTAGAGCGCCTCGCGCAGTTCCTGCTCGCGGCTGGTGTTGAGCAGCGGCTTTTCGGCGCCCTTGATGACGGGGACGTCGGTCCGTCCGGTCAGCTCTGTCGCGTACAGGGCGAACACGGTGGCAGGCTCGACCCACTGGTCGCCGCTGACGGTGGTGATACCCAGGAGCTCGACCTGAGGCGAGTTGAGCAACATCAGCAGCGAGAGCAAATTCGTTCCCTTTGGCCCGGCGCTGTCCTGATCGGCGATCACCTTGATGCGCTCCGCGGCTGTGTCAGGAGCTGCCGATGCGAGCGGAGCCGCGAGGGCGAGGATCAGCAGCGCCCGCGACGTAGCCCGGGAAACGCGGCTCACCGGCCGAGCACCTTCCACTTCGCTTCGAAGGTCTTGCGATCGACGAAGGACTTCTGGGTCCCCACCGCGGTCGTGGACAGCGCCGCGTAGAGATTGGCGCGGGACACCGCCTCACGTTCGTCCATGCCTTCGCCCAGGAAGACCGCGAAGCTGCCGATGAAGGCGTCGCCCGCACCGCTGCTGTCGACGGTCTTGACCGTGAAGGCGGGCACGTGCTCCATGCCGCCGCGGCCGGCGAGCAGCGAGCCGTTCGCGCCGAGGGTGATGATCACGCGCCCGATGCCGGTGGCGAGCAGGGCGGCGGCGCAGCGCTTGGCGTCGTCCAGGTTCTTGACCGGCATGCCCGTGATGGCCTCGGCCTCGCTCTCGTTGGGGACGAAGTAGTCGAGGTGGGCGATCTTCTTCATGTCGACCGGTTGCCCGGGCGCCGGATTCAGGATGCAGCGAATCCCGTGCTTTTTGGCGAAGCGGATCGTGTAGTAAACGGTGGGCAGCGGGATTTCGAACTGGAGGACGATGCAATCGGCGCGCTTCAGGATCGGTGCCGCGGCATCGACGTCCGCCGGTCGGAGGCGATCGTTGGCTCCCTTGACCACGATGATGCGGTTCTGGCCCGACTTCTCGACGAAGATGGGGGCGACGCCGCTCGCGACGCCCTTCACGACCTTGACCTGTTCGGCCCCGATCCCGAGCTTCTTGAAGTTCTGGATGGTGGCCGGGCCGAACAGATCGCTGCCGACTCGCGCGACCATCGACACGTCGGCGCCACACAGGCGAGCGGCGACGGCCTGGTTCGCCCCCTTGCCGCCGAAGCCAAGATCGAAGCTGAGACCAAAGATCGTCTCGCCGGGTCGGGGAAACTCGTCGGTGAACGTCGTCAGGTCGACGTTGGCGCTGCCGACGACGGCGATACGTGGGCGCTTGGCCATGGCGAGCGGCTCCTCTGGTTAGGGGTTTTGCTGGGTAACCCGTTCGACGAACATCTGGATGAAGCGGTCCCAGTCGAGACCGTGCTGAACGGCCATGCGTTGTGCGCCTTCAGACCCAGGCCAGGGCGTGGCGCCACCCACGGAGACACCGTAGTTGATGTCGTGATTGGCATCGACGTCGACGATCAACTCCGTGGAAGTGACGAGACTTGGATCGATCAGGCTGGCCACCGTGACCTGGTCGTACATGAGCAGGCTGCTGCCCGGGTCCTTCAGGTAGACGGGTCCCAGGCGTTCGCGAATCAGCCGGGTCAGCGGGGTGTCCGTAGCGACGAGCTTCTCGTACCAGTCGCGAGTCAGGTGAGTCTGGCGCGAGACGTTGAGGGGCGAGAGCACGACGGGAATGCCTGAGCGCAGCACGATCCGTGCGGCTTCGGGGTCGACCCAGAAGTTGAACTCGGCGTTGGGGGTGACGTTGCCGGCGCCGTCTTGAAGAAATGCGACCGCGCCGCCCATGATGTAGATCTGCTTCACCCTGGCGGCGAGGCCTGGCTCCAGACGCAGCGCCATCGCCACATTGGTGAGCGGGCCGATGGCCATCAGGGTCACCTGCCCGGGGTTCGCGTTCACCGTGTCGATGATGAACTGCACGGCGCTCATCGCCTCCGCCTGCTTCTTCGCGAAGCCACCGGGCGGCGTTGGCGGCGGCGCATCCGACCACCACTCGCCGTGGCGGTGGGCCGCGTACTCGCTCTTCTCGTGGACCAGCGGCATGTTGGCGCCACGGTAGACCTTGATGTCGCTGCGTCCGGCAATCTCGAGCACCCGCAGCGCATCCGAGGTCGCCTGTTCAACCGAGAAGTTTCCGGCCACGGTGGTTACGCCGAGGATTTCCAGCTCGGGCGAGCGCAGGGCGAGCATCAAGGCGAAGGAATCGTCCTGCGGGACCATTCCGAAGTCGGTGTCGAAGATGATCTTGTGCGCCGGAACCGCCGCAGCCGCGCAAGGCGCGAGGGCCAACCAAAGGGCCGCCACGGGCGCCGCCGCCAGAAGCTGTCGCCGCATGTTCTAGGCCGCTTGGTACGCGCTCGCGATTGTGATCAGCGCCACGATGTAGAACAGGAACATCAGCCCCAGGTACAGCTTCGCCCGCGAATCCGCGCCGGCGAACTCGCGCCAGACGAAAATACCCCACAGCGCCGCGACCATGGGCGCGGCCTGGCCGATGGCATAGGAGATTGCGACGCCCGTGAAGCTGGCCGCGACGAAGTTGAAGACGGTGCCCGTGCCCCAGATCGCGCCGCCCAGCAAGCCGAGGGCGTGATCCGCGGGGCGCGCGGCGAAGAAGCCGGAAAAGCCCACGGGCGTGCCCACCAGGGGCTTCTTCATGAAGTAGACGTTGACGACGAAGCAGCCGAGGAACGCGGCGAGCGTGAAGAAGACCGCGATGCTGTAAGGCGTCAGGGTATGCCCGGAGGTGAGGGCGCGGGTCACGAAGGGCGCGAACGAGCCCATCAGCAGGCCCGAAACGACGCACACCACGATGCTCTTGCGCGACACCGACTGGCCGGCCTTGGACAGCCGGCCGTAGGCCTTGCCGTCCATGATCACGGCCACGATCGCGAGCGCCACGCCCACGCCGAGCAGAAGCGCGTCGCCCTTGGGCTGAAGCGCGTAGCTCATGATCACGCCGACGACCATCGCGATGCCGATCGCCACCGGGAACGCCACCGAGAGCCCGGCCATCTCGATGCCGGCCACCAGCAGCAAATTGGCGGCGTTGAAGATGAACCCGCCGATCATCGCCGACGTGATGTTGCTTCTGTCTGCGGCGGCGACGTTGGCCAGGAACCCCTCTCCGGCGCCCCCGGTCGTGCCCAGGGTGAAGGCGTAAAGCAGTGAGACCAGGAAGATGCCTACGGCGTAGTCCCAATAGAACAGCTCGAAGCGGTAGCCCTTGGTGAGCTTGTAGGTGTTGGCCCAGGAGCCCCAGCACACGGCGCTCGTGACCATCATCACCATCGCCAGACCGAACGTCTCAGGCGCGAACATGGGCCGCTCCTTTCCAAAACGTAGACAGGGTCAAGAACGGGTTGAACAAGGTCGGATCCTAGCACGGCCTTCGGCGGCGCTGACGGGGTCGCTCGCGGCCAACTCAATTGCGTTTAAACAGGCCGCGCGCGGCCAGCGGCCGGTTAGAGCTTCCGCCGGGCGCCCTCGATCAGGGTTCGCCGATAGAGCTCGCGGAAGCCGGGTCCGTCGAGCTTCGAGCAAACGGTCTGAGTCGGCAGGTCCGCCCACCCGGGATCATTGAAAGTGTGATGCCCCACCGGGCAGAAGATCGTCTGCCCCCTGGCTACCCCTTCGGTGATGACACTCACTTTGCCGCGCCGCGTCTTGAAGAGCTCCGGTGCGATCGCGTAGGCCACCGCGATCGAGTCGTGCTGGAACGTCGTCCTGACGCCACGGGCGCGTTGGTAAAAACCCGCGTAGAAGCGGTTGATCCGCTCGATGAAGGCCCCCGCCTCGCCGGCTTCCTTCGCCAGGCCGCGCAGGTACGCCTCGTCCATGCTCGCGTCGGACGTGTAGGTCACGTCGAGGCCCACCATCGTCACCGGCCACTCGTAGCGGAACAGCGCGCTCGTCGCGTGTGGGTCGTTGATGGCGTTCGCCTCCGCGACCGTCGTCGCGTTCCCCAGCTCTCCTGCGAGTCCCGCGGCGCCTCCCATCACGACGACGTCGCGGACCTTAGAGACGATCCCGGGTTCCAGGAGCCTTGCGAGCATCAGGTTCGTAAAGGGCCCGACGCTGATCACCGTGATCTCGCCGGGGTTTTCGAGGATGGTGCGCGCGATGAACTCGGGTGCCCCCAGCCCGGCCGCTTTGATCGAGGGAGCGATGCTCTGCTCGGCGTCGCCCAGGCCGTCCTCGCCGTGGACGAAGGTGGGGATGGGATTCGGCGGGTCGTAGAGCGGCGCCGCCGCCCCGCGGTACACGTTCGCGGCGATCCCGAACTTTTCCTTCATGTAAAGCGTGTTTCGCGTCCCCTTCTCGAGGGACGTGTTGCCGAACACCGTCGTGATGCCCAGCAGATCGATCGCGGGGGAGTAGTGGGCGAGGAGCAAGGCGACGGCGTCGTCGATGCCGAGGTCGACGTCGAGGATGACCCGCCTCCGGCCGCCACCCTGGAGTGCCCCCAGAGCTCCGCGGGGCGAAGCGGCGAAGGCCGTAAGGAGCGCCGAGTGCGACAGGAAACGGCGGCGCGAGGCGGCGCGCGGCTTCGAAGGCATGAGCGTCCTCACTCTCCCGGCCTGGATGGCCGATTTGTGCAATACCTACAGTTCCGCCGCCTTGGCGGCGATCCACGTCGTCAGCTTAAGCACGTCGCGCTTCACTTTCTCGACGTCGACGGTTAGCACGCGATGGTCGTCCACCACGAGCCGGCCGTGAACGATCACGCTGCGCACGTCCTCGGCCTTGGCGGCGTAGACGAGGGCCGAGTACACGTTGTACATCGGGATCATGTGGACCGAATGCGTGTCCACGATCACGATGTCGGCGAGCTTGCCCTCCTCGAGCGACCCGATGCGGTCCTGCATGTTGATCGCCCGGGCGCCACCGATCGTCGCCATCTCGACCACGGTCTTCGCCGGCATCACCTGCCGATCGAGCTGGGCCAGCTTCTGCAGCTTGGCGGTGTAGCCGAGCAGTCCCATCATGTCCAGGGTGTTGCCGCTCATCGGGCCGTCCGTCCCGAGCCCGACGTCGACGCCGCGCTCGAGCATCTTCAGCACCGGGGCGACGCCGTTCCCCGCCTTGATGTTGGAGACGATGTTGTGGCTCACGCCGACACCGCGGGTGCGCAGCAGAGCGATGTCTTTCTCGTCCACGAAGATGCAGTGGGCGGCCACGAGCCGGTCGTTCAGCAACCCGACGGAGTCGAGGTACTCGACCGGGCTCATCCCGAACTCGGTCTTGATCTGGTCGATCTCCGCCTGGGTCTCGGACAGATGCACGAGGATGGGGGTGTTCAACGCCTTCGCTGTCGCCGCGACCCGGGTCAGGTGCTCCCGGTCCATCGTGTAGGGAGCGTGGGGTGCGAGGGCCGGCACGATCAGCTCGTCGCCCGCGAAGTCGTGCACGAAGCGCTGCGCGTAGTCCAAGCCTCCGTACGGCGTTTTGGCGTCGGGCGCCGGGAAACCGATCACCGTCTCGCCGAGCACGCCGCGGAGGCCCACCTCCTTGGCCGCGCGGGCGACCGCGTCCTCGAAGTAGTACATGTCGACGAACGTCGTAGCACCTCCGAGCGCCATCTCAACCGCCCCGAGCAGCGCGCCCTTGTAGACGTTGTCGGCGTTCACGACCATGGCCTCGAGCGGGAAGATGAAGCGCCGCAGCCGATCCGGCACGTCGTCACCGAGACCGCGGAAGATCGTCATCGAGGCGTGGGTGTGGGTGTTCACCATGCCCGGCATCACGATGTCGCCCGCGGCGTCGATGGTGAGCTCGGCCTTGAAGCGATCGGCCAGATCGGGACCGCCGACCGCGACGATGCGCGAGCCAAGGACGGCAACCGTGCCGCGCTCAATGACTCGAAAGGAAGGGTCCATGGTGACGACGTGGCCGTTGATGATCAGCACGTCGGCATGACGGGCCGGCTGCTTGACCGCAGGGGCGGCCGCCAAACCGAGGACGATCGCCAGGACGGCTGCGGTCGGTCTGTTCACGAGGCTCAGGCTATCAGGCGCGTGGGAATCGCGCATCGTGGGGTTCATCACCGAGGCACCGCCGTGATCAAGCGCATCCTGGAGCGCCTCCGAAAGCGGGACAGATCCGCGCGTCCACCCTCCACCGGCGCGACTTGGCACGCTCCTTGGGCAGTGGGTCGGTGTTGACCGCCTGCTTGGGCCAGAAGTAGTCTTCCACAGCCACAGCACTTTCGAGAAAGCAGGATTCGTATGCAGCCCAGACTTGGCAAGCGTCGGCAGTTTCTTCGAGGAATCGGCACGATGGGGACGCTGGCCGCCCTGGGAGGAGCGGCGCCGAAGCCGGCGCTGGCCGCGGCCGCCTTGCGCTGGCCCAAGCTCGCGGGCAGTCCGGTGCTCGACAGCCTGCGCCCGGTGATCGAGCTCTCAAAGGACGTGCGCACACGGCTCGACAAGCTGGTCGAGGTGGCGGGCTGGATGGCCTACGAAGAGCTGCCGATGCCCGACTACCAGATGCCGCTCGGCCTCGGGGAGGCGAGCGCCGACGACGCCATCGATTTCATCCTGACCGCCGACTGCGTGGATACCGCCTTCACGGATTTCGCGAGCCAGGTGAAGTTCCAGGTGGAGTACGCCGGGCGCACGTGGTCGGACTCCGATGCGCTGTTTGCCTGCATGCGCCGAGCGCTGGAGCGAGGCGTCCCGGTCCTGGAAGGCTCTTTTCTCAAGGCGGTCACGCGGCCGGAGCTGGAGCGGATCTTCGCGGGGAACATCGAGCTGCCGATGCTGGACGAAAAGCTGCAAGTGCTGCACGAAGTGGGCGCCGTCCTGAGCGAGAAGTACGCCGGGCGCTTCCGGAACTTCGTCAAGGCGTGCTCGCCGCGACTCTACGACAACGGCAACGGCCTGATCGACCGGCTGGTCAAGGAGTTTCCGCGCTTCAACGACGTCAGCGTGTACGCCGGCCACACCATCAAGTTCTACAAGCTCTCCCAGCTCGGGACCTGGTTCGTGTATTGCGCCTTGAGAAAAACGAGCGGATTCCGCGTCGACGACATCGACAAGATGACGGCCTTCGCCGACTACATGGTCCCCGTGGGGCTGCGGCTATTGGGCATCACGAGCTACTCTGCGGCCCTGGAGAAGGCCATCAACACCCACCAGTTGATTCCCCGGGACAGCCCCTGGGAGATCGAGATCCGCGCTCATTGCGTCTACGCCACGGCGCTGCTGTGCGAAGAGATCAACCGGCTTCGCCCAGCGGAATTGCAGATCATCATTCCCCAGGTCGACGCCCGCATCTGGACCCACTACCACACGACGTTCTGGCCCCACCACCTGACCCGGACCATCATGTATTGAGGAACGGAAGGTCGGCGTCCCGCTCGAAGGTGACGGGGACGACCCGAGCCAGATGCATTGGGTGCAGCCTGAAACCGTCCGGCCCGGCGAGGGACGGACGCTCTCGTGGGGACGCAACCAAGCCACGCGTTCCAGGCGCGATCCGGACCCAGGGGGCTTCGCTAGGTTCGAGTCGCGACCGCCTGGCCCGGCCGCGGAGTGAAGCCGGAGCGTTCCAGCAGACCCGCCAACTCGTCCGGCGTCGCGCGCAGCCGCGGCGCTGCGGCCAGCAGATCTTCGGCGCGCACCGGGTACCAGTCGCGGCGCGAGCGCTCGCCAAAGCCGGCGACATCGAACGGGGCGATGGCCGCGTCGATCCGGTCGAGCAGTTGTCGACGCGCCTGACCGCGGGGGCGCGCGAGAGCGGCCTCCGCGATTCCGGCGCTCTCCTGACCAAAGCTTGCGTGGCCACACAGCACGAACCCGGGCGCCAGTTCCGCGCGCCCCAGCCGCCGCGCCGTCTCGCTGAAGCTGGCCGCTGCGAAGTAGAGCAGGGACAGCCGCTTGAACAACTCGAAGTCGGCCATGCTGGAATACAGCGCGGCGACGAGACGCTCCGTTGCGTCCAGTTCCGCCTGCGTGTGCCGGGCGTATTCGGCGAGCCTTTCTGGCAGTTGGGGCCGCTCCCAGTCGCGAGCAAGGCACTCCGCGAGGCGCAGAATTCCCAGCAGCGTCAGCGGGAACCCCGTCGAAAGCAGCGGGTCGATGACGCCGACGGCCGAGGGCAGCAGCGCAAATCGCTCGCCGCACACCCGGTCTCCCCGAAAGGCCATGCGCTTGGCATGGACGAACGGCCGCGTGGCGCTGGCCGCAGCGAACTGTTTGCCTACCGACGGAAGGTCGTGGAGCAGCCGCTGCCACGCAAGCGCGCCCTCGTGGAGCCGCCAGCGCGCGGCGCAGGTCTCTGTCACGGCCGCGCCGGCGCTGGTGAGGCCATTTGCGAAGCGCAGCACCCAGATCCAGCCGCCCTCGAAGACGTGATGGAGTGCGGCGTCGTCGACTCGGTAGGGCGGGCTTTCGGCGCTCACGAAACCGGGATCCCAACGCGCAACGCCTTGGAAATGGGCGTAAAGCGCCTGCGTAGGTGGCAGCCACCGAAGGGGTCGCTCTGGAAGGGCAAGGGCCTGCTGCAGGAAGCCGCGCGCGCCGCTCGCGTCGATCACGAAGCGCGCACGCACCGCGACCGAACGCCCGTGCCGCGTGCCTTCGAGGGTCGCTCCCAGGGGCCGCAAGTGAACCCCGTCGAGCGTGATTTCCTCGAGCAGCGTGGCGCCCTCGGCCACCGCCTCCCCTGCCAGGAATTGGTCGACGTCGGGACGGTACCAGTGCGTGTCGGCGACGGCGTCGTGCGGGCTCGCCGCCACGAGCATCTGCCGAGCGTGTTCGGGCCCGTCCGCGAACGCCCGGCCGAGATCGTGATGCAGAAAGCTGAAGCCACGCTTCAAGCCGCAGCCGATCCCGGGGTAGGCCTCCTGCCAGGTGCCCCACTTGCTGAACGGCCTGATGCGAGGCAGGGAGTAGGTGTCGGCAAGTTCCTCGAGAAGCAGGTTCGCGAGAGGCGTCGAGGACTCGCCGATCGCGAAGCGCGGATGCCGGCCGCGCTCGAGCATCACGACGGTTCGGCCCTGCCGGCGCAGAGCCAGAGCCAGGAGGCAGCCGGCGAAGCCGGACCCGATCACCGCCACGTCGGCTTCGAGGCGCAGCTGCGGAAAGAGGCTCAAGGTGTGGCCCCGTAGCCGCAGGCATCGCAGGAGGTCGCGGCCAGAGCGACCTGCTCGTGATTCATGCGGTGGAGCCGAGCACGGCGGGCAGGCAGACAACGGGCGCAATCAGAGAAACGTTCGAGATCCCACAGATCGGCGAAGACACGGCCACGCGCTTCGGGCACAGACGCCTGAAGCGCGCGCTCGAGATCCCCGAGGCGCGGGCCCTCGAACAGACCCTCCTGCTCCAGCACTTCGAGCGTTCCATTTCCGGTTCGGGTCGGCACCAGCGACGCGACACCGGCGCCACAGGTGAAAGCGAAGTCGATCGAACGCCGCAGCCACGAGGCTTGCTCCGCGGCGGGAACGAACGGCGGCGGCACCAGCAGGAACACGCGGAGCGCGACACCAAGCCGCTGCAATTCGGTCGCGGCCGTTTCGAACATTGCGAGGCTCATGCCTTTGTGAAGTTGCGCGAGGGCCTGAGGATGCGCCGTCTCCAGACCCATGGCGACCTCCAGCCGCGCTTCGGCCAGGGGTTCCCTGCGGTGCCCGCCGAGCGCGCCGAGCAGCCGGTCCACGCGCTCGCCCACGAGTGCCGGATGCGATTCCACGACGACGCGGTCGAAGGCGCGCAGCCGTTCTGCAATCGCGTCGTAGTCGGCGAGCGGCACGGCCCGCGCATCGAAGAAGCTGCCCGCGTTGTAGAGCTTGATCCGGGTCGGGAGGCTTCGGGTTAGAGACACCGTGGCGAGCGCCACCTCGATCTGCCGCGGAATCGCGCCCAGCGGCGTGTCCGTTTCAGTGGTGTGCTGCCACAGGTCGCACATGGCGCAGCGCCACGGGCACTCGCGGCCGGTTAAGAAAAGGGTCAGGACCTCGGCGATCGCCCCGCTTTGCGTCCGCTCCGTCTCGATATGAAAGCCCCCGGGCTGCCAGGCATCGTGCCTGGGTCTCCCGGAACGGCGCGCGAGCACGAAACGATCCCTCGCGGCCGAGCGTGCGGGCCAACGCCCCAGGGTGGCCTCAGGCGTACAGGGCCAGGAAGCGCCGCCGGAAATCGCTCTCCGCTCCGCGCAGTTGCCCGTGCAGGGCGGACTCGGGCAGGGCCCCGTGCTGGAAGCGCCGCTTCGGAAATACGGGCATCTCGGCCCCGGTCACGGCCCTAACTCCGCGCCGCACGATCTCGCCCTTCAGCGAGTAGAGGGTCTCGACGTCGTAGCGTGTGAGCGCCGCGAAAGGGATGCCCTCGGCGACCTCGACCACCGCGGGCCGCGTGTAGGGGCTGAAGCCGTGGAACCCGTAGTGCCGCGCGGGGGCGTAGGTGCGCGCGTAGCTGCGGCTCAGGCCGCCGCTGTACGTGAGCGAGTGCTTGATCTTCCCGACGCCCCAGCCCTCGTGATACAGCATCAGGTTGTCGACGACGCTGCGGATCGTCAGCTCGGGGTTGGCCTCGATCGGATAATCCTTCAGGTTCTCGTCGCCCCCGTCGCCATCGGCGAGGTGCAGCCAGCCTGGGTAGCGCTCGCGAATGCCGCGGCACAACGCGAGCCCGACCGCCGCGCACTCCACGTCGAGCGGCTTGTAGTCCTCGAGCACGCGCAGTGTTTCGTCCAGGTCGAGCCCTGAGGCGTTCGCCTCGATCGGCTCCAGAAACAGTTGAAGGCCCAGGGCCTCGAGGAACGCGCGCGCCTGCGCGAGGTCTGGCCCATCGCCAAGGTCGAGGGTGAAGGCCTTGAGCCGGGCGGGCGAGAGGCCGAGGCGCCGCAGCGCGTGGTACACGAGCAGGAACACGCAGCCGCTGTCGATGCCGCCGGAGAAACACACGCCGATGGGCTGCGCCGGGTCGAGGCCCTCGATCCATCTCGCGATCTCGGCTTCGAGGGCGCCCACGTAGCGGCGGCCGATCGCCTCGAGATCGGCGGGCAACTCGTCTTTTGCCGGCTTCAGAAAACGCGTATATGTCGGGTCCGGATCGGGGCAACCCACCAGGCGCACTTCGGTCACGTGGTGCGCCGGGACCATGCGCGTGTAGGTCGGATGGAACTGCGCCGCGAGGCCCTCGGCAGCGAGTGCGCGTTGCAGCGTGTCGATGCGGTCCGCCACGAACAGCGCCGGGCCCTCCTTGCGCTTGGCCAGGAAGTAACGCATCGGCCGGTCGAGGGAGCGGGCCATGCGCACCGCGACGCCGTCGCGCGCGAGCAGGGCGAAGGAGCCGTCGATGCTGCGCACCGCCGCCGGGTCGGCGGAAAGCAAGCGCTGACGCGCCTGCTCGAGGGTCAGCCCCTGGAGACGGTTGTAAGACGGGTCGAGCAGGTCCACGACACGGTCGAGCGGCTGGTCCATGGCAACTTCCTCCTTACTTATCCGGGGTGCGTTTGCGGCCGACCGCGATCTCGATCAGGTTGGCGGCGGGGCCGACGAGAAACAGCGCATAGTAGGGGGCGTGAACCAAGCGAAGCAGCCGCAGCGCGGCTTCGACCGCGGCTATCAGGACCGCCACGCCGCACTGCCAACGCTTCGAGGCCCGTACCGTCGTCTTCGGATCCGTGATCATGAAGAAGATGAAGAGCTGGTACATCGGGCCGGTCAGGGGGGCGATCTCGGCGGGCCACGGATGCCCGGTGGCCCAGGCGCGCAGCACCGAGAACGCGACGAAGGCCGCGACGTAACTGAGCGTGATATGGAAGCGCCCCAGACGATGGACGATGATCGAGCCGAAGAGCCACACGACCACGATCGGCAAGAGTGCGTTGCCCCACTGGACGGAGAGGCCCGCCACGGTATCGGGGGCGAGCACCAGCATCGCCACCAGGCCCAGGTTGGAGGGGTTCCACAGATGTCGCCCCTCCACCCGGATCAGGTACTTCGAGGTGATCGCGATGGCGGAGCACAAGGCGTAGGGCCAGAACTCGGGTGAGCGCACCAGGATTCCGACGCTGATCCCCGACACGTAGGCACTCGCCAGGTGCGGCCACGCCTCCGAGAAGAGCCGGCCGAGCAGCAGCTCGACCAGAATCGCCGTCGCGATCGCCAGTGCGGTGCGCGTCCAGCTTTCGAGGAACCCAAAACTGACCTGCCCGGCCAGCAGCACGATCGTGACCAGGATCGGCGCCAGAAAGCGATCGTCGATGCCAAAGCGCCGCGGCGACGGCTTCGCCCCTGCCACCGTCTGGCTCGTCACGCCGGCTCCTTGACGTGATGCAGGCGGTTGGTTGCGGGTCGGACCAGCTCCTGAATCCTGCCCGACGGCCAACGCACGACTGCCTTTTGGACGCTCGCCCGCTCGCCCAGGCCGAAATGAAGCCCGCGCTGATTCTGCGCGCAGAAGCCGGACCCGCCGGAAACCTCCTGCAACTGGCGGTTCGTCCCCCAAAACACCTCGACCTGCGCTCCGATCGCGCTGCGGTTCGTGCAGCGCGCGGGATTCGCTTCGGCGGAACAGCCGCCCTCGAGCTCGAAGGCGATGAAGTCGCGGTCCGGAGCCACGTGGTTGCGGTACAGCAGCAGCGGCCCCTTTTGGTTCGCGACCACAACGTCGAGCGCGCCGCGATTGGCGAGATCGGCGAATGCCACCGAGCGCCCGTCGTGGCGATCGGTCACGCCGACCATGGGCGCCACATCGATGAAGTGGCCGGCGCCGTCGCCGATCCAGAGCTTCTTCTGTTGATAGCCGGCGAGGCTCCGAGCGCCCATCGGAGGCCAGTTGCCGGCGTCGGAGATCACCAGCTTGTGGCCCCCCGCGACCTTCGCGAAGTCGTACCAGTAGTTCTCGTCCCTCGAAGCCGACACGTAACCGTTCACGAGGTAGAGGTCGAGAAAGCCGTCGTTGTTGAGATCGCCGAACTGGGCGCCGAAACTCCAGCCGCCCTTGTCGACGCCCATGGTGGTGGCGAGGTTCTCGTAGCGCGGCAGGCCGTCCTCGACGCCGCCTTGCACCCACAGGTTGTTGCCCTGAAGCAGGATGCCCGCTTCCGAGATGTTCGATACGTAGAGGGCGAAGCGGCCCTGATTGAGCACGTCTCCCACCGAGGCGTTCATGCCGCTCTTGGGCGAGTAGCCGACGCCCGTCTGCTTTCCCACCTCGCGAAAGCGTCCGCCCTCGTTCACGAACAACTCGGACACGCCGTAGTCGTTGGCGATGAACAGATCCGGGTAACCCGTGCCACGCAAGTCGGCCGCGACCGCGGCCAGCGCCCAGCGCCGTGAGGAGAGGCCCAGCTCCTCGCTCACTTCTTCGAAGCGCCCGCCACCGAGGTTGTGGAAGAGGTACTTGCGCCCGCCGTTTTGCGCATACTCGAAGCTTTCAGGCATGATCCGGGTCGACTCGAGCTTCCACAGGTCGACGCCCTCCGGGTAGTAGCCGCCCAAAAAGAAGTCGAGCAGCCCGTCGCGATCGAAATCGAACCACACCGCGGCGTTCACGTTGGCCCAACGCGGCAGCCCGGCGCTCTCGCTCACGCGGGTGAAGGCCCGCGCGGCATCGTTGTGAAACAACTCGGGCCGGCCCCAGCAGTACAGCAGCAGGTCCTCGTAGCCGTCGTTGTCGTAGTCGCCCCAGACCGCACCCATCGAAGCGCCACTCCCGGCCTGGTTGAGGTCGGCGAGCCCCAGCCTCTCCGCCACGTCCTCGAAAGTGCCGTCGCCGCGGTTGCGGTACAGATGGTTCATCGAGCCAGGGCCGCTGTTCGTGACGTAGAGATCGTTCCAGCCGTCACGATCAAAGTCGACGACCGACACCGCGGCGCCCATCGAAGCCACCTGCGGCATGATGTGCGCGAGCTTTTGGTCCAGGCTCGGCGCCTGATGCACGAAATCGAGACCCGCAGCCTTCGCCGATTCCGTGAGACGGAAGCCGTAACGCGCGAGCGCCTCGGCCCCGAAAGCCTCCGATGGCGTGGTGTGTGGCTTCTGGCGGCGCATCAAAGCGGGCGTCGCGAGTAATGCCAGGAACACGACGCCCAGAAGCGGGCGCGCGTAGCGCTTCAAGGCTTCTCGCCCCCGGGCACGTGAAGCGCATCCCGCACTCGCTCGGGCGACACGTAGCGCGTGTGGTACTCGGCGAAGTCGGCGGCATGTTGCTGGTAAACGGGGTCGTCCTCGAGCCGCGTCGGCGGACGGTCGTAGCGACCGGTTGCGTGCGTCGGCAGGGGCAGAACGGTGCGCGAAAAGGCCGTGTTGTAGTCGCCGTCCTTCACCCAGCCGTCGCCGATCACGATGAAGTCGCGCTGCTGCCCCGGTGCTGCGGCCTCGACCGCCGCAAAGCGGAAGCGCAACTCGTCACCCGCATTCAGGATCACGTAGCGGTCGTCCACCGCCCGCAGCAGGTCCTTCACATCGCCGAAGCGGGTGTGATAGCCCTCGAGGTCGCGCCAGCGAGGCGCCGTGCCGGCAAGCACGTAACGGGGACGCTCGGGCGAGGAAGCGGACGCCTGCTCGGTCACCGAGTAGCCGCGCGGACGCAGTTCCGCGCTGCGCAGCAGCACGCGCCGCGGCTCAAGCTTTAGGTCAGGCCGCCCCACCGCCCAGCCCAGTCGATCCCAGTAGATCTCGAGGTTGCTCGACAAGCGGAGCCTTCGCTTGGCCTTCGCGGGGAACAATCCGGCGAGATCGATAAGGATCGTCTTGTCCTTTCCGGCCGGGAAGCCGAGCCCTTGGCGCACCTCGTGGAAGCGTCCGCTCGCGTCGGCGACGGAGAGTGCCAGGCCCTGCGGTTGCGGGCGCGAGCCCTGGCCGAGGGCCACGTTCACCGAGGAGTCCGTAGGGTGGATCCAGCCCTGGCCGACCAGGTAGAGCGTCCCCCGGCGCGGTGCGGCTTCGGGCAGTTCCAGTTCGACGAAGTGTTGGCGGGTGACGCCTTGATAGGCGCCGCGGCCGGCGCTATCGAGATGCTCGCCGTCTCTCGCGCTCACGACCGCGGCCACGTCCGCTCCGCGATCGTCCCGTGCTTCGGCAAACTCCTGCACGGGCCCGGTGGCGACAGGCTGCAGCCTGGGTGGCGGCACGGCAAAGCGCTCGTCGACGAACAGCTCGGTGCCTTGCGGATGGTCGACCACGAGCAGCGACACCAGGTCGAAAAAATGCGTCTCCCAGAGCTCGGCGGTGATGCGCAGGTCGTACTCGCCGTCGCGCGGGGCGAGCTGGTCGCCTCGGAGCTTGACCCAGTCCTCGGTCATCAGCACGTCGGCCGTGGCCTGGGCGTTGATGCGAAGTCCCAGCGGCGACCGCCAGATGAGATCCGTCACGAAGCCCATCTCGCGCCCGTTCCACGCGAACAGCCACGGACACGACCCCTTAAGACGCTGCTCCGTCAGCACGACTCGATCGGCGGCGCTGTCGAACTCCGACTGCAGCGTGCCATTGGGCCATGCGACGCGCACCACATCCGCCCGCGCAGAAGCCCCCATGCCGAAGTGAACCACCGGGGTCGTGATCACCTGCTTCTGTGCGGCGAGTCCGTTGCGAATCTCGATCTCGCCGCCGACGCCGAAGGAGTTGATGCGTTGGTCGCCGGTCGTGCTGGCCGCTCGCGGACGCAGCGTCTGCCAGTGATAAGCCATGGCGCCTCGGCTTTTCGCCTGCACGACACGCCCCTCCGCGTCCAGGCCCACCAGTTCGAGCCGACCGTCGCCGTCGAGATCCGCGGCCGCCCGCACGCTGAGCGCCAATGCTCTACCCTGCGCCTTGAACACACCCTCGCTTCCGCCCAGGAACAACTGCGAGGCGCTTTTTCCCGCCACCACCAGGTCGAGGGCGCCGTTGTTGTCGAGATCGGCGACCAGCAGGCGCCCCGCGCCGGGCGCGAGGCCGGACAGCGGAGCGTCGAGCGAGGCGACCTGCGCGACTTGCCAGGTCCGGCCGTCTTCACCCGGGCTGCTCCGCACAACGCTTCCCTGCGCGGTCAGGGCGAGCAGGTCGAAGCGGCCGTCGCCGTTCACGTCCGCCACCGCGAGCGCCACGGCCTTCGCTAAGGCGGGCAGCGGCTGCTCCGAGAACGCGCCTCCCCGCTGATTCAGGAACAGCCGCAGCGTCCCATCGGCGTCCAGCAGCGCGGCGTCGGGAACGCCCTCGCCGTCGAAATCCGCCCACACGAAATCGCGCAGGCGCGCGCTTCCGGAAAAGGGGGAGCGTGTGGCGAAGCTGCCGTCGCCATTGTTGCGGAGCACGATTGGGGCGCCTTGCGTAGCGCCGACCACAATGTCGAGATCACCATCCGTGTCGATGTCCGCCGCCCACGCGCCGGTTGCGGCACCCTGGCTCGCGGACGACGGGAGCTTCGCTTCCGCCGTCACGTCGTGCAGTGACCCATCCTCTCGCTGCCGCAGCAGGGCCACCCCGCCAGCACCCGTCAGGACGAAGTCGGTTCGAAAGTCGTAGTCGAGATCCGCCGCGAGAACGCCGGCCCAGGCGCCGGGCGTCGAGAAAGCGCCGCCCGCAACGCCGGCGACGCTCTCGCCGATGTGGAGTCCTCGGGCGTCGGCAGCGACCAAAGCCGGCGCACCCTCGCCATCGAGCCAGGCGACGCCAGCGAAGGAGGCGCCCTCTGCGTTCACCCCTGGAGCGGGAGCAACGACGAAGGTGAGGGCGACATCGGCTGGCGCCGCTTCGGACGTCGGCTGCTCGAGCGCCAGGAAGCGACTGAACGGCTCGCCGATCTCGTCGCTCGGGGTGCTGATGGCCGCGAGGGCCCTGCGGTACTCGGGCGTACGCACCAGCACGTTCTTGAGGAAGGCCACGCGCGTGGCGTCCTGCCGCGCATCTCCGCCGGCCGCATCCCGAAGCGCATGCCAGTAAGGCTGAACCTCCTCGGGCCACGCCTTCGAGGCCTCGGCCAGGCGATCGATGGTGTTTTGCAACGCGGGCGCGTCGCCCCGCTTCGCCGAAACACGCGCCAGGTCGAGGCGAGCCGCCAGGTTGCCGGAGCGAAGCAGCAAGGCCTCGAGCAGTCGCTGTGTTTGCACAGCGCTTCCCTCTGCGCCCTGGCGCTCCGTCTCCTGCGCGAGCAGGAAGGCCGCCTTCAAGTCGCCCGGATCGAGGTCGAGAGCCCGCCGCAGATGCGCGATCGCCGCGTCCAGGTTACCGCGACGGCTCTCCGCGAGGGCCAGCAGCCGCTCGATGGGGGCGCTCTTCGGCGCCAGGGCCGCGGCTTTGTCGAGCTTCTCGACTGCCTCGTCGAGTTGCTGCAAGCGCATCAGCAGCAGGCCCAGGTTGGCCCAGCCCGCCGGCTCGTCGGGCACGAGCGCGGTCACGCGCTGGAACTTCTCGCGGGCCAGCAGCTCCTGGCTCGTCTGCATGGCCGCGAGGCCGGTGTAGAAGGCGGACACGGTCTCGCGGTATGTCGGCTCCGGCACGGCGAGATGACGCCGGCGACAACCGGGGGCCGCGAGGAGCGAGAGGCCGACAACGAGGATGAGCAGCCGCGTACCCGGGCGAGGCATGGTCACAGCCCGATGTTACAGGAGCCTCTTGCGCGGCGAGCCACTCCCGCCCACACCCATCACCACGTCGCCGCGTGTTTTGGACGGAAGGCCATACGTCTTGTCGAAGGACGAAGACGACCATTCCAACGAGCGTGATCCGTTTACCTAGCGTACGTTCAACTTCTACAATCTGTCCCAGGATTACGGCCCGTCGGATCGCGACATCCGGCACGAGTTCAACTTCTTCGCTTACGGCGAACTGCCCAGGGGACTGCGCAGGGGAACGCGCGCATTCAGGCGCGATCCGCCCAGCCCATCACCACCTCGCCCCGGGTCCTCAGCGGAACCGACCGGGGCCGGAACTGGGATCGCAAGGACAACAAGTACTTCTCCCTTGACTGGCGGTCTCCAGCGGCTCTTCATGTTCGGGTTGAAGGCCACCCTCGTTCCCGTGGTCGAATCGGGCGCCTGGAAATCTTTGAAAGGTACCAAGGGTCGTTCGCCACCGCGTCGGCGTGGTTGTTTCGTCTCAAGCCCGGTGAATTCCTATGAAGCGTGTCGTCTTTGCTTGCGTGCACAATGCCGGCCGCTCCCAGATGGCGGCGGCCTGGTTCAATCGAATCGCCGATCCCGCGAAGGCACGAGCGATCTCCGCGGGCACCCAGCCCTCGGACCATGTCCATCCGGTCGTCGTCGATGCCATGAAGGAGAAAGGCATCGACCTTTCGAAGGCCGAGCCGCAGAAACTCACCGTGGACCTGGCGAAGGGCGCCGCCTTCCTAATCACGATGGGATGCGGTGAGAACTGTCCCTATGTTCCGGGCGTCCCCATCCTCGACTGGCCTTTGCCCGATCCCAAGGGCCAGGGTCTTGAACCGGTGCGGGTGATCCGCGACGAAGTCGAATCGCGGGTGCGCACATTCGTAGCCGAGAACCGCTGGGCCTGAGAGGGCCGGGCCAAAGGAGATTCTGCAGATCGATGCCGATCAGTCGAAGGGGTACGGCACCCAGATCGAGATCACGGGCGAGACCGCCAGAGTGATCCTTCCCGGGTAGGATCGGGCCGCGCGCTGGCCACAAGAGGCACCAACCGCGAAGGAGATCTCGAATTGTCAGGCCAAAGCCACGGCGCCAAGTCGCAGCCGTTGTACACCCACTTGTACTTTCAGGTGCTCTTCGGTATAGCGCTCGGCGTCTTGCTCGGTTTTGTCTGGCCCCAGACGGGTGCCGCCATGCGTCCGCTCGGCGATGGTTTCGTCCGGCTGATCAAGATGGTGATCGCGCCCATCATCTTTGGGACCGTTGTCGTCGGCATCGCCAAGGTCGGCGACATGCGGAACGTGGGGCGGATCGGGTTCAAGGCCCTCGTCTACTTCGAGGTGGTCTCGACCCTGGCCCTGATGATCGGCCTGGCCGTGATCAACCTGTCTCAGCCGGGTGTGGGGGTTAACGCGGACCCCGCGACCCTCGATCCCAAGGCGGTCGAGGCCTACACCGCTTCGGCCAAGCATCTTGGGATGGTCGAGTTCATCACGAACATCATCCCGGCCACGGTGGTGGATGCCTTCGCCAAGGGCGAGATTCTGCAGGTTCTCTTCTTCTCCGTGCTCTTCGGCTTGGCCCTTCTTTACTCCGGTGAGAAGGGGCGGGGGGTCGTGCACTTCATCGACGAGTTCACCCACGTCATGTTCGGGGTGGTCGGCATCATCATGAAGGCCGCGCCCATAGGCGCGTTCGGAGCGATGGCTTTCACTATCGGCCAATACGGCATCGGCACTCTTTTCTCCCTGGGCAAGCTCATGGCCGACTTCTATCTGACCTGTGTCTTGTTCGTGGCCCTGGTGCTGGGCTCGATCGCGAGGTGGGCCGGGTTCAGTCTCTTCAGTTTCCTGAAGTACATAAAAGAGGAGATCCTGATTGTTCTCGGGACGTCCTCCTCCGAGTCGGTGCTGCCGCGGATGATGGCTAAGCTCGAGCACCTGGGCTGCTCGAAGTCAGTAGTGGGCATGGTGATTCCCACCGGTTACTCGTTCAACCTCGATGGCACCTCCATCTACATGACCATGGCCGCGGTGTTCATCGCGCAGGCCACGAACACGCCTCTGAGCCTGCGACAACAGCTCGGGATCCTCGCGGTCCTGCTCCTGACCTCCAAGGGCGCGGCCGCGGTTACCGGTGGCGGTTTTGTAACCCTGGCCGCCACTCTCTCGGCGATTCCCACCCTTCCAGTGGCCGGCCTCGCGCTGATCATCGGCATCGACCGGTTCATGTCCGAGGCTCGCGCGATCACCAATCTCATCGGCAACGGGGTCGGCACGATCGCCATTGCCAAATGGGATGGCGCGCTGAACTCGCGCCGGATGACCCGCATTCTCAACGGGGAGACCGATCTCGAAGCGGATGAGCCCGAGAAGTTGCTGATCGCCGAGGCCCACGGGCCCAAGGCCAGCTGAAAGCGCCAGCCACCTGGCGGGAGAATTGGAGATGAAGGCTCGATTCACGGCGGTCACGCCACTGTTCCTCGCATCGAGCCTCTGCGCCGATCCCATGACCTGATACCGTTCCCGCCCAGAGGTTGCCTGTGTCGAGCACGTCCCCTGCCAACGCCGCTCCGTCCGTCAGTTTCCTCAAGCTCGCGGGGCCCGGTCTCGTCGTGGCCGCCACCGGCATCGGGTCGGGCGACGTCGTCTCGGCCACGGTCGGCGGCGCGCGCTACGGGGTCGTGTTGCTGTGGGCCATCCTGCTCGGCGCGTTCTTCAAGTTCGTGCTGAGCGAAGGCATTGCGCGCTGGCAACTCGCTACCGGCACCACCGTGATCGAGGGCTGGGCCGAGCATCTGCCCGCCTGGGTGAAGTTCTACTTCGGTATCTACCTGGTGTTGTGGACGATCGCCGTGAGTGCGGCACTTACCAACGCCTGTGGACTCGGCCTCTCGAACCTGACCGGCGGCGCGGTGCCGCAATCGTGGGGTGCGGTGGGACACAGCCTGATTGGCTTCGCCTTCGTGTACCTGGGCGGCTACGGCAAGTTCGAGAGGCTCATGAAGCTGCTCGTCGGCGTGATGGGCTTCAGCATCCTCGTGTGCGCGGCCCTCACGATGACGCATCCGGGCGCGGCCGTGCAGGGCCTCGTGCTGCCGGTGATTCCGGTCGGCAGCGGCACCTACGTGCTCTCGCTCATTGGCGGCATTGGCGGCTCGGTCACCATGCTGTCCTACAACTACTGGATGCGGGAAGAAGGGATGGAGGGGTCGGGTTGGCTGTCATTCGTGCGCGGCGACGTCGCAGTGGCCTACGTGTTCACGGCGGTGTTCGGCATCTCGATCATGCTGATTGCCAACACGGCGTTCTTCCTGCCCGGCGTAGCGCTGAAGGATGCCGAAGCCGTGCCGCGTATGGCTGCGTTCCTGGGCACCGTGCTGGGCCCGTTTGGCGTGTGGGCGTACGGACTTGGCTTCTGGGCCGCGGTGTTCGCATCGCTGCTGGGCGTGTGGCAAAGCGTGCCTTACCTGTACGCCGATATCTACGGCGTGATGAAGGGTTTGTCGGTGGCAGCGCGCTCCGAGATCACGAAGGTGACGAGCCGGCCGTACCAGCTCGGCCTGTGCTTCATCACGCTGGTTCCCTTGCCGCTCGCCTTCACCGGAGCACCGCTGCTCATCATCGTCACCTACACGGTGATCGGCAGCCTGTTCGTGCCGTTCCTTGCGGCCACGCTGCTCCACTTGAACAACCGCGTGGCCTGGACGGCAGAGGTGCCGAAGAACGCGATGACCACCAACCTGCTGCTCGTCGTGATCCTCGTGCTGTTCGTGCTCGTGGGCGGTCAGGAAGCTATGGGTGCACTGAAGCGCATCATCGGTTAGCGCCGCCCTCAGCGTTACATCATTGAATTGATGGCGCGATACGCGGGGTGATACGCGGGGTTGCGATGGTGTGGGTTGCGGCCTACAATTCAGCATCGTCCCATTCGGTCATGCTGCAGGACGCCGCGAAGGAGGATTCAAATGCTTCACACGATTCCAAGGCTGCTGGTCCAGCGCACGCTGTTGATCCTGCTCCCAACCCTGATGTTGATTCCCGCAAGCGCCCAGGCTCAGACGGCAGAGCTTCGCGGAGTCGTCGCCGACGAAACGGGATCTATTTTGCCGGGCGCCCGCGTGAGCATCAAGAACAGCGAGACCGGCGTCGAGCGCACAGCCATCGCTGACGACCGGGGCTCCTTTCGGGCGGCGGCCCTCCCGCCCGGGCCTTACACCATCGTGGTGGAGCTGCAAGGCTTCCAGATAGTAAGCAAGACGTTGGCGCTGACCGTGGGGCAGACGGCCAGCGTACGCATCGAGTTGGCTGTCGGCTCACTCACGGAGGCCGTCGAGGTCAGAAGCGAAGCCCTGGTTGACACCTCCAAGTCCGACCTTTCCGGCGTGGTCAGCCGAGCCGAGCTTGCCGAGCTTCCCGTCCTGAATCGCGGCTTCATAGGCCTCGCTCAGCTCCTCCCCGGCGGGGGACCCTCGCGCTCGGGGGACTCGCGCTTCGGCATCCAAACGGGGTTCGGCGGCAGCAACGTGCGCAGCATGTACTCGCTGCAGATCGACGGCGGTGTGATGGACCATCCCATCTACGGGTTCGCGATCGTGAACGTGAGCCAAGACGCCGTACAGGAGTTCCGAGTCCTGCGCAACCAGTTCGATGCCGAGTACTCGCGCGCGGGCACCGCGATCGTCAACGTAATCACGCGCTCCGGCACCAACGACTTCCGCGGCAGCGCCTCTTATTTCGGCCGCAGCGACGCATTGAACGAAAAGAATTTCTTCGCGACGACCAAGCAGCCCTTCGAACTCACCCGGGCGAGCGTGACCTTCGGCGGCCCGCTCGTCCGAAACAAGACGCACTTCTTCGCCTCGGCCGAGTACCTCGACCAGGGCTCGGTGCGCATCATCGCGCTGCCGGGGAGCAACCCTTTTGCCGGGGCTTACAACGGGAACTACCCGAACGGCACCAAGGAGAAGACCGCCCAGGCCAAGCTCGACCACGTCTTCTCACCACGTCACTCGATGAACCTTCGCTACTTGTGGGACGACCAGAAGATCGACGAGGACTACGAGCTGGCGGAGAATTTCAACATCAGCCTCAACCACGTTTCGAGCCAGTGGAGCTTCATTGCGTCCTCGGGCAAGCTGAATACCGTGCTCGTCGAGTTCCTCGACCAGGACACGCAACGTTTTCAAAAGGTGGTGGCGGCCCAGGTCATCCGCCCGTCCTTCACTTCGGGTAGTTCGCCGAATCTGCCCCAAGGCTTCCCGCGCAAGCGCTTTGCGCTCAACGAGACCTTCTATTGGCTGGCCGGCCGCCACACTATGAAGTTCGGCGCACGAGCCGCCCACGAGATCCTCAAGTACAACGCGGACTACTACGGCCAAGGTGTGTGGCAGTTCAATACCGACCGAGCCTTCAACGCGGCCGATCGGACCACCTGGCCGACGATCTACACGACCGGCAGCGGTCCGCAAACCCAGACCTACAAGAATTCCGAGCTCGGCTTCTTCGCGCAAGACGACCTCAAACTTGGCAACCGGATGACGCTGAATCTCGGGCTCCGCTACGACATCGACACCAACTTGCGGAGCAACGATTTCATCGCAAGCATGGTCGCCGACCCGCAGTTCCGGGGCCTCGACCAGATCCTCAGCTCGCCGCGCGGCAACGACACGAACCAGATTCAGCCACGCTTGGGCCTCGCCTGGGACATCAAAGGCAATGGGCGTACGGTCCTGCGTGCCGGCTACGGCGGCTACTCCGGTCGCAACCGACCATGGTTCAACATCCGCGGGCAGGTTGTGAGCACCCAATTCACGGCCGAGGTGAGCGACCCGAACCTCCTGAGCAGCTTCCCCGATCGAACGGCCGTGCTCGGAGGTCGCTCGGTAGGGGACTACGTGAAAACGGCGGGCGGCCGGGCCTTGTATCTCCCTGGCGACGATCTCAGGCTGCCCTACAGTCACAATTTCTCGATCGGCATCGCCAAGATCTTCTTCTCAGACACGACGCTTGAGGTCGACGGGATCCGCCAGAGCCAGCAGGACCTCCAGACTGGCCGCGATCACAACCTGCCCGCCCGGGGCCCGCTGAGCCAGAACCCACGGCCGTTCCCACAGTTCGCTTCGGTGACGCTGATCGACGGCCTGACCACGTCGTACTACACCGCCCTCCAGACCACGCTCAAGACCCGCTACAAGAAGGCCCGCTTTCAGGTGGCCTACACGTGGGCCAAATCGATCTCCGATGGCACCAACGACAATGCCAGCAGCAACACCGACCCGTTCAACACGTTTGGCAGCGACGATCGCGGCCTCGACGAGAACGACCGGCGCCATGCTGTCTCCATCACGTCGCTCGTCGATCTGCCCCTCGGGATCAAGCTCTCCGGAATCGTTTCTCTCCGAGGAGGGAACCCCTGGGACATTACTGCCGGAGTCGACCTCGACGGCGACGGCAACCGCCAGGATCGCCCTCGTGGTCTCGTCAAGAGCGCGGGTGGACAGAGCAGCCAGGGCAACCTCGACATCATCAACGCTTTTCGCGTTTCGCGGAACCTCGCGCCGATCACGATGCAGCAGCTCACCCAGGGCAGCGGCGACACGTTGGTCGACCTGCGCGCGACAAAGCAGTTCCGGCTCGGCAAGAGCCGATCGCTCGACGTTTTCATCGAGGCGTACAACCTCTTCAACACTGTCAACTATGAAAACCCGAGCGGTGTGATCACGTCCGGCAGCTTCGCGATTCGCACCGTCGCGCGCGATCCACGTCAGATCCAGTGGGGAGCGCGCCTCAACTTCTAGCGAGGAGGCCCGTCCACTTCGGCCTCGACGAGATGCCGCGATGGACGGATGCGGGGGTCGACCTGAAGTAGAGGAGCGTTCGGACCAGCTTCTCAAAGGCGCAGTCGCGCCAACCGGCGGTCACCGCGAGTCTCGGATTCGGGCACCTTATTGGTGGCGGATGCGATCAGCCGGCAGCGGGAAATGGCCGTGCTACCATCGCCGAGGAATACTCGGCTTTGCCGTCCATCCTCCTTTTTTCAGGAGTCACCACCATGTCGATCGCCACCTGTGGTCTTCGCCGACGTCTCGGGCCCCTTGTTGTGGTCCTGGCCGTCCTCGGCTTGCTTGCGGCGCGGCCAGCACCGACGTCCGGGCAACCGGCGGCCCTCCTCAAGAACGAGATCCTGTGGGACAAGTACGGCGTTCCACATGTCTACGGCACGGACACCGGCGCAGTCTTCTACGGCTACGGCTACGCGCAGGCCCAGAGCCACGGCGACGAGATCTTCCGGCTTTATGGCGAAGCCCGCGGCCAGGGTGCGGAGTACTGGGGGCCCGAGTACGAGTCGACGACCGTCTGGCTGCTCAAGAACGACGTGCCCGCGCGCGCGAAGGTCTGGTACGACGCACAGGAGCCCCGTTTCCGAGGCTATCTCGACGCGTTTGCCAAGGGCATGACCGACTATGCCACCACCCACAAGAGCGCCATGGACCCCGCCGTGCTCGTGGTTCTGCCGATCACCGGTCTCGACGTGGTGGCGCACGCGCACCGGTTGACGAACTTCGTGTACGTCGCGGGGCAGAATCTCGGCGGGGAAGGCGACTGGCCTGTCACCGCCCAGGATGAGCCGGACGGTTACATCGGCGAAGACGGATCCAACACGTGGGCGATCGCGAAGTCGAAGACGGCGAGCCGCAACACCATGCTGCTCCAGAATCCCCATCTTGGATGGAACGTCAACTACTTCACCTACTACGAGGCGCACCTGACCGGCCCGGACTTCGAGATCTACGGCGCGACCCAGATTGGTCTGCCCATCATCCGCTTCGCCTTCAATCAGCAGATGGGGATCTCGAACACCGTCAACAGCATGCTGGGGTACACGAACTACAAGTTGACCCTGAAGGACGGCGGGTACGTGTTCGACGGCGCGCTCCGCCAGTTCGAGGTGAAGAAGTCGAGCTACAAGCTGCGCCAGGCCGACGGATCGGTGGTCGAGAAGCCCCTCGCGATCAAGAGCACCGTCCACGGCCCCGTCTTCGAACGGAAAGATGGAACCGCGACCGCGCTGCGCGTGGCCGGTCTCGATCGCCCCGCGATGCTGCAGCAGTACTGGGAGATGGACACGGCGAAGAACTACGCCGCGTTCACCACCGCGATGAAAAAGCTGCAGGTACCGACCTTCAACATCAGCTACGCCGATCGCGACGGCAACATCGAGTACATCTTCAACGGCGTGGCGCCCAAGCGGAAGTCCGGCGACAACGCCTTCTGGCGGGGGCTCGTGCCCGGCGATTCGTCGGAGTACCTGTGGACGGAAGTGCACCCGTACGAGGATCTTCCGCGAGTGACGAATCCGCCCGCAGGTTTTATCCAGAACACCAACGATCCGCCGTGGTTCCCGTCGTGGCCGACCACGATCAAGGCGAGCGACTACCCGGCCTACCTTGCGCCCAAGGACCCGGAATCCTTCCGCGCCCAGAGTGCGCTCAAGATGATGGCGGAAAACGACAAGCTCACGCTCGAGAAGTTGATGGCGCTGAAGTTGACGACGCAGTCGCTGTTCGCCGACCGCACGCTGCCCGACCTTCTTACCGCCGCGAAGCTGGACCCCGACCCGGACATGCAGACGGCCGTGAAGCTCCTGTCTGAATGGGACCACATTTTCTCCAAGGAGACCCGCGCGGGCCTGCTGTTTGAAGAGTGGGCGAAGCTCTTCGCCGGTAATGCCTTTACCGGCCAGGCCAACTGGGCCGTGCCGTTTGAGGGCGCGAAGGCGGTGTCCACCCCGACGGGCATCAAGGATCCCGCCGCCGCCGTCACCATGCTGCGGCAAGCCATCACGGAGACGAAGAAGAAGTACGGCGCGCTCGACCGGGTGTTCGGCGACGTCTCACGCTTCAAGCTCGCCGACGTTGACGTGCCCGGCGACAGCAATGTCGGCGGGCTCGGCCCGTTCCGCGTGATGACGTGGGGCCCGCTGGACGCCGCCGGCAAGAGGTATCCGCAGCACGGCGAAACCTGGGTCGGCATGATCGAGTTCTCGACGCCCGTGAAGGCCTACGGCCTCATGAGCTACGGCAACTCTCGCCAACGCGGGACCAGGCATCGCGCCGACCAGCTGACGCTGCTCTCGAATCATCAGTTCCGTGAGCTCTGGCTGCAGCGCAGGCAGATTGAGGCGAATCTGGAGGAAACCACGCCGCTGAACCCGGGGGCGGGCGCTCCACCGTCCTTGCCCTCCGCGGCCCTTCCGTTCCAATCGGTCCAGCCGGATCTGATCGCCATGCCGAAGTCCTACTCGAATTCCTGGGCCGATTTCGACAACGACGGCGATCAGGATCTCGCGGTCTCGCTGGGAAGCGGCGAAGTCCGCCTCTATCGGAACGACAACGGCACGCTGGTCAGTGTCGGTAAGGAAATGGGCCTGCCTCTGGCCGGAGGGGAAAGCTACGAACTGCGCGGCCTGGCTTGGGGCGACTACGACGGCGACGGCTTCCTCGACCTTCTCGGCGGCTCGACGCCGCCCGACAAGTTGACGAAGGTGTTTCACAATCTGGGCGGCCACAAGTTCGTGGACGTCGCCGCCGACCTCGGTCTCACGATTCCGGGCCGCTCGGCGAGGCAGACCAGCTGGGTCGACTACGACAACGACGGCGATCTCGACGTGTTCGCCGCGGACCGCTTCGCCAAAAACAAGCTGTTCCAGAATAACGGCGGCAAGTTCACCCAGGTCTTTGCAGACGAAGGACCCACGGTCTTTCGCTCCACGGTCGGCGCCTGCTGGTTGGACATGGACCAGGACGGCGACCTCGATCTCTTCCTGGCGGATCAGTCGGGCGCGGCCGACGCGATGTTCCGCAACGACGGCAACGCGTTCGTCGACGTGGCGCCCCAGCTGGGCCTGACCGGCCCCGCGCGAACGAAAGACGAGGGCGGGGTCGGCTGCGCGATCGGCGACTACGACAACGACGGGAACCTCGACATCTTCGTGGCGAACTACGGGCACAACCAGCTGTATCGCAACAACGGTAACGGCACGTTCACCGATACGGCGAAGAAGCTCGGCGTCGACGTCGAGAATCACGCGGTCAGTGCCGACTGGGGGGATTACGACAACGACGGCGACCTCGACCTGTCACTGATCGCGTACACAGGTCCGGTGAACGAACAGGAGCCGCACAACTCGATGTTCCGGAACGACGGGGTGGCCGGCTTCGTCAACCTACTCACCCATGACAGCCCGCAAAATGTCGCGGATCATGGCGTGCAGTGGGTCGACTACAACAACGACGGCGGCCTTGATCTCACCGTGACCCGAGGCTACACGGCAAAAGGAGGCCATTTTGTCTTTCGCAACACGCTGCCCGATAGCGTGAAGAGGCGCAGTCTGGAAGTAACGGTGCTCGACTCCAAGGGGCATTGGACGCGTTTCGGCGCCGAAGTTCGGCTGTTCGACCGAGCGGGCAAGCTGCTGGCGACACGCCAGGTGTCGACCGGCGGCGGCTACAACAGCCAGAGCGCCGCGCCGCTGCACTTCGGCCTGGCGAAACTCGACCCGGTGACGGTCGAGGTGACGTTCATGACCACGGGGGGCCGGAAGAAGCAGACGGTGAAGAACGTCAAGCCCGCCGACTATTACGGGAAGAGCCTGGTGATCCGCCAGGCCCGCTGAGGGAGAGCGCGTTCAGATAGCGCGGGCGACCAGGTAGATCATCGACGCTCTCGCTGACGGCTCGGGGCGTCCCTGAAATGGCCCTCCCGTTCCTCGCCCCCGCACGTTCGGGGGGGCCAAAGAGCTCGGTCATCACCCACGGTCGAAGCGGCGCCTGGCCGAGGTTCACGAGGTAGGGCACGAGACTCAGCGAGTCTACGGTGTTGCCGCCCGCCGATGACTGCGGTGAGCAGACCTGCGATCACCCCGGGGCAAGAAAAAGCGAGGGATGCTACGATCTTCGGCTCCCGATGTCAGCGGCCATGGAGAAGCAGCAATGAACCAGCGATTCGTCTCAAGTGGCCTGCTGCTCCTCGCCTTCACGGCCGGCTGTGGAAAGTCCGATCCCGCCACAACGCCTGCGGGCGCCTCGGCCCCGAGCACCTCGACCCTGAGCTTCTTCGTTTCGAGCGCTACCAGCGTGACCGGTAACCTCGGAGGCATAACTGGCGCCGACGCGATCTGTCAGCGGCTCGCGACCACAGTGGGCGCCGGGGCCAGGACCTGGCGCGCTTATCTCAGCGTCGAACGAGACGCCACCAACGCCAATCAATCGACCGACGCACGCAGCCGTATCGGGAGTGGCCCGTGGATCAATGCCAACGGGGCGACGGTGGCAAGGGACCTCACCGAACTCCACGCGCGGTCGGGCGAGTCCACCATGTTCGTCGACGAGCGCGGCCAGCGAATCAACGGCCAGTGGCCCGCTTCGCCGCAGCCCAACGAACACGACATCCTGACCGGATCGACGACGGAGGGCCGGCTGATGACCGGCTCGACCTGCAGCGATTGGACGTCGGATGCGCCGACGGCCGTGGCGCAGGTTGGCCATTCCGACGGCTTGGGAGTTGGCGGCAGCACCGCGGGTGCGAACGCGTCCTGGAACTCAGCGCACGCCAACCAGAACTGCGCAAATACCGCGCCACGCGGAGGGGCCGGACGCATCTACTGTTTCGCGAGGAATTGACCTTTCCCTTCGCTTGGGGGGCAAGCTCGCACCGTAGGTGCGCTAGAGAGACGATCAGGGTTGGTCACAATTTCGCGCTGCGCAGCCGCAGCGCATTGCCGATGACCGAGACGGAACTAAGGCTCATCGCCGCCGCTGCGATCATCGGAGACAACAGCAGGCCGAAGAAGGGATAGAGAACTCCGGCGGCTATGGGCACCCCGAGAGAGTTATAGAAGAACGCGAAGAACAGGTTCTGACGGATGTTCTTCATGGTGGCGCGGGACAGACTCCGCGCCCGCGCGATGCCGAAAAGATCGCTCTTTACCAGGGTGATTCCGGCGGTGTGGATGGCGACATCCGTGCCGGTTCCCATGGCGATGCCCACCTGAGCCTGGGCGAGGGCCGGGGCATCGTTGATGCCATCGCCCGCCATGGCTACCGTCTTCCCGTTCGCTTGAAGCTTCCTGACCACCTCCGCCTTGTGCGCGGGCAGGACTTCCGCGATCACGTCTTCGCCGGTGAATCCCAGTGTGCGAGCCACCGCCGAAGCGGTGGCGCGATTGTCGCCGGTCAGCATGACGACCCGAAGGCCCGCGTTGCGCAGCTGCGCGAGCGCTTCACTCGTCGAGGCCTTGATCGGGTCCGAAGCACCCGCGAATCCGGCGATCTTCCCGTCCACGGCCAGGAACATCACGGACTGGGCCTGAGCGCGAGCCGAATCCGCCTGCGCGTGGAGCGACGTCCAATCGACGCCGAGGTCGCTGAGCAGAGCCGGGTTTCCGAGGACGATCGTCCGTCCCTCGATGCGGCCCGTGACTCCCTTGCCCGTGACCGACTGGAAGCCCTCGGCCGGGGCGAGACTCAACTTCTTCGCCTCCGCGGCGGAGACGATGGCGGCGGCGAGGGGATGTTCGCTTCCGCGCTCGAGACTGGCGGCGAGGCGCAGAACGTCGTCTTCGGTGAATCCAGGCACCGCGACCACGGAAGCGAGTTTTGGCTTGCCCTCGGTTAGCGTGCCGGTCTTGTCGAGCACCAGAGTGTCGACCTTCTCCATGGCCTCGAGGGCGGCGGCGTCCTTGATGAGAACACCGGCGGAAGCGCCGCGGCCCACGCCCACCATGATCGACATGGGTGTCGCGAGCCCAAGGGCGCACGGACACGCGATGATCAGCACCGCCACCGCGTTCACGAGAGCGTGCGCGAGCCTCGGCTCGGGACCGAAGAGCGCCCATACGAAGAACGTGAAGACCGAGACGGCGATCACGGCGGGCACGAACCATCCCGCGACCACGTCGGCGAGGCGTTGGATGGGCGCGCGGCTTCGCTGAGCCTCGCTCACCATCTTCACGATCTGCGCGAGCAAGGTGTCTCCGCCCACGCGCTCGGCCCGCATCACGAAGCCGCCGGTGCCGTTGATGGTGGCGCCGATGACCGGGTCGCCCTTTTGCTTCTCCACGGGGATGGGCTCGCCGCTGATCATCGATTCGTCGACCGAACTCGATCCTTCGAGCACCTTGCCGTCCACCGGCACCTTCTCACCCGGTCGCACGCGCAGGCGATCTCCGACCATCAGTTGCTCGAGGGGGACGTCCGCCTCGTTTCCATCCATCCCGATCCGTCGCGCGGTTCGGGGCGCCAGACCCAGGAGGGCGCGGATGGCGCTTCCGGTGCGGCTGCGCGCGCGCAGTTCGAGCACCTGGCCGAGGAGGACCAGAACCGTGATCACGCTCGCCGCCTCGAAGTAGCGATCCACCATGCCGTGGTGTCCGCGGAACGAGGCGGGGAAGAACTGCGGGAACAGGGTCGCGACCACGCTGAACGAATACGCGGCGCCGGTGCCGATGCCGATCAGAGTGAACATGTTGAGGCTTCGATTCACGAACGACGCCCACATCCTGTGGAAGAAGGGCGCGCCGGCCCACAGCACCACCGGCGTCGACAGCGCCATCTCGATCCAACCCTGGACCTCCGGCGACATCAGACTCTGCAGCGGCGATCCCGGGAGCATGTCGCCCATGGCCAGCAGGAAGACGGGGATGGTGAGGGCCAGGCCGACGCGGAACCGATGCGTCATGTCCACCAGTTCGGGATTATCGGGTTCGTCGATGGTGACGATGCGCACCTCGAGCGCCATCCCGCACTTCGGGCAACTGCCGGGTCCGTCCTGCACGACCTCGGGATGCATCGGACAGACGTATTCCGTCTTCGTGGTGGGCGGGGCGATGGCATCTGGTTCGAGAGCCATACCGCATTTCGGGCAGGGTCCCGGACGATTGGACCGGACCTCCGGGTCCATGGGGCAGATGTACGCTGCCGCCGCCGCGGTGGTCGGTGCATGTTCCGTGGGCTTCGGCCTCGGCTTGGGAACGACGGATCCGTCGGGAACGAGATATCGCCCCGGATCGGCGACGAACTTCCCGAGGCAACCCTGGCCGCAGAAGTAGATGGTCTTGCCAAGGTACTCGGTCGATCCCGCCGCCTTGGCAGGGTCGATGCGCATGCCGCAGACCGGGTCGAGGGCGAGTTCCACCGACGCGGCCACGGGGGCCGCGGCCATGGCCAAGGCCTTCGACTTCGCGGGGAGGTAGCGATCGGGGTCGGCCTCGAACTTCGCCTGACAGCCTTTGCCGCAGAAGTGGACCAGACGGCCGCGATGTCGGACCGATCCCGCGGCTTTCGCCGGGTCGATCTTCATCCCGCAGACCGGGTCGGTGACTTTGGGCGCAGCGCCTTCAGCGGGAGAATCGGAGGGCATCCCCAATCTTTTCACGCTGGGGCGGGCGCAGCCGGTGAGCCGGTCGGCTAGACCCCCGACGAGAGCCCTCCATCCACCGGGAGGGCCACGCCGGTCACATATGAGGCGGCATCGGAACACAGCCACGTCACCGCCTGCGCCACCTCGTCGGGGTTCCCGCCGCGTCCCGGCACCTTCGCGCGGAACCAGTCCTCCACCCCGGGAATGGCGAACGCCCGTTCGATCATCGGCGTCATGATCATGCCGGGACAGACGGCATTGATCCGGATGCCCTGGTCGCGGTACTGGAGGGCCGCCGACTTGGTCAGGCCGACGACGCCGTGCTTGCTCGCGGCGTAATGGGTGCTCCGGACATAGCCGCTCAGGCCGGCGACCGACGAGTCGTTGACGATGGCGCCGCTTCCCTGGCTCAGCATTTGAATGACCTGGTACTTCATTCCGAGCCAGACACCCTTCAAGTTGACGTCGATCATCCGGTCCCAATCAGCCTCGGTCACCTCATGGAGAAGCCCGCCACCGGAGATGCCGGCGTTGTTGAAGGCGCAATCGAGCCTCCCGTACTCGGCCACCGTCCGCTTCACCACCGCCTCGGCATCCGCGGCCAGGGCCACGTCGGTTCTGGCGAAGATCGCCTCGCCCCCGTTCCGCCGGATCTCGGCCACGGTGGCTTCGCCTTCTTCGGCCCGGCGGGCCGCGATGACCACCCGGGCTCCTTGCCGGGCAAACAGAATGGCCGTGGCTTTCCCGATCCCGGAGTTGCCGCCGGTGACCAACGCAATTTTTCCAGCGAAAGGTTGTGACATGTCGATGCCCTACTTTTTCTCGGGCTTCAGTGTGAGTCGCTTTGTCAATGGCTTCGGAAGAGACGTCTCTCGCTCGCCAGTAATCTGGAACGTGATCCCCTCGGCATCAATAGCGGTGCCACGGCCGTCGATTATGAACTGACCAGCCCTCACCACGTATGTGTTGTTGACTCGGCAGTCTTCGAGCATCGCACTGAACTCGCCCCGGCTCTTGACAATCCCCTTCAAGACAAAGTCGGCAATAAACGGTGGGCCCGCGTTGGTGAGTCGGCCACCACTCGTTCTAAGCCAGGCACTGCCTGGTGGACATAGGGTCTGCGCCCCCGCCGAGGAAGACGTGAGGAGAAACAGAACCCCAAGACCGGGAAGGAGATGCTTGCTCATAAACGCTCGAGTCGAGCCGAATCGCGCCGATGAGGCGCTCGGTGAAGGTGGACATGTCGCTCCTGCTCTGAGAAGCCGGGTGCCGGCTTCCCCCTAAGGTTCGGGTGCAAAAGGTAGCGGAACTGACGGGACGGTACCACAGGCCTCCCAGATCGAGTTTCGCCGTTCAATAAAGGCCAGGCAGGATGCGTGCCGATCCGGCTATGAGGCGGCCGAGAGTCTGATCCTGAACCATCCCCAGTTCGCGGGAATGTAGTGAGTCGTTCAGCGGGCCGCATGGCGGCTCCAACTGAAGGAGGCTAATCTAACCTCGGTGAAAGAGTCTGAGTTCGACGAAGCGCTCTTCTTCCGCGCCATGAGCGTGAGTGCCCTCCGTGCGCTGCTTATCGGCCGGCGCGCCCTGATCGCGCTCGGGATTCCGGTGATGACTGCGGATTACGACTTCTGGATCCACATCGACGACATCGAACGATTCAACGCAGAGGCACTTCCGTTCGAGCTGATTCCGGATCGCACGCCTTTGGAGGCCCGGCGGTCGGGCCGCTACCGGCTGCAGAACGATGAACTCGTCGATGTGCTGGTCGCCCGAAGCGTGCCGGGGCCTGATGGACCACTCATATTCGATGACGTCTGGAGCCGGAGGAACACGCTTATCAGTGACGACGGCGGCTGCAGCATAAGCGTGCCCAGTCTGGAGGATCTGATCGCGTCGAAGCGCATTGGATCGCGACCAAAGGACGCGGAGGACGTGCGCCTCCTGCAGCAGCTACGGAAGCAGCGTGAGACCTTGTGAAGCCGCCCGTCCTTCGATCCGCCTCGGCCGACGAGCGGGCCTGGATCGCCGAACAGGCGGCCCGGCGGCTGAGTCCGGAAGAGTTCCAGTCCTACGCCGAGGCCCCCGTGTCGGAGTGGGAGCGAGAGAACGCCGCGGCGCTGATCGCCTGGTTCACGACGAGGTACAAGACGCCCCTCGAACGCCTCGCCTACGCGCGACGGGCTCAGGCGAGATCCAGGGCACGCGCACAGAAGTAGAGCAGCGATCGCTCCACGCAGGTCTTATATCATCGGCCCGCAGGACCAGGAGGAAGGTAATGATCCGCAGGGGATGAACGTCTACTTCAGCGACTGGGAGGCGGGAGTCACCGTCGACGGCAGCGCCCCGGAAGTGCGTCCGCGCAAGGCGGGCACGTTCGCCTGGAACGAGGCCGTCGTCCACACCGTCCAGAACGCCGGCCAGACCGAAGGCCACATCCTCCGCGTCGAGCTGCGCTTCTGAGCGGTTGCCGTGCCAGCGTGGCGTCGCCTCCTTTTCTTCATGTCGCGCCAGGCTTTTGCACTTTGCGCCGCTGGGGTGCTCGCGCTCGTGCTTGCCGCCTACGCGAACCACTTCGGTAACACCTTCCATTTCGACGACTGGCACTCGGTGGTCGACAATCCGGCCCTTCGTGATATTCGGAATGTCCCGCGCTTCTTCACGGATGCCACGACGTTCAGCATCCTGCCGCTCAACCAGTCGTACCGGCCCGTGTTACAGACCACGCTTGCGATCGACTATTGGATTGCCGGCGGCTACAGGCCGGAGATCTTTCAGATCGATTCCTTCGTGTGGTTTCTGCTGCAGCTTGTGTGCATGTACGGCTTGTTTCTCCGCCTACTGCGCGCGGCGGCGCCCGACAACGACGCGCGCATCGGTGCGCTCCTCTCCACCGCGGTGTACGCCCTGCATCCGGTCGGTGCGGAAACGCTGAACTACATCATTCAGCGCGGCGAGATCCTCTCCACGCTTGGCGTCGTCGCCGCCCTGTGGATGTACGCCGCGCTGCCGATCGCCCGTCGCTGGATGCTCTGGATCGCGCCGGCGGTGTTCGGGGCGCTCGCCAAGCCGCCGGCGCTCATGCTGCCGGCGCTGCTGGCGTGCTACATCCTGCTCGTCGAACGGCCGGCAGCCGAACGCGCGCGCCGCGCCGCCTGGATCGAAGTGGGCGTCGCCGCCGCCGTGAGCCTCGCCTGCGCGTGGTGGATAGCGGCGCACACCCCGCCAACCTACGTGACCGGCGCCACGTCCCCGTCGGCGTACTGGCTGTCGCAGCCGTTTGTCGCCCTCCGTTATCTGGCGACGTTTTTCGCTCCGGTCGGGCTGAGCGCCGACAACGACTGGCGCGCGGTGGCCGGGCTCCGCGATCCGCGGAGCCTCATCGGCCTCGGCTTCGTGGCAGCCACGATCGCGGTCGCTCTGTGGGCCGGCCGCGCGCGCGAGACGCGGCCCATCGCGTTCGGCCTGTGGTGGTTCCTGATCGCGCTCGTGCCGGCGGCGGTGGCGCCGCTCGCCGAGATCGCCAACGATCACCGGATGTTCTTTCCGTTCGTCGGCCTGACTCTCGCGGTGGTCTGGGCCGCCTGCCTCGGCGCTCGGCGGCTGCCGGCGAATCTCGTGCGCCAGGCCGCGGTGCCAATCGTCCTGGTCGTGCTGGCCAGCGAAGCTGCCGGCGTGCGCGCGAGAAACGCCGTGTGGCGCACGGACGAGACACTCTGGCGAGACGTCACCGAAAAAAGCCCGACCAACGGCCGCGGCCTGATGAACTACGGCCTCAATCGCATGGAGCACGGCGACTATCCGATCGCGATTCAGTACTTCGGGCGCGCCCTCGCCCTTTTGCCCAACTACGAGCTACTGCACGTGAATCTCGGCGTCGCCTACGGCGCGGTCGGGCGCGCGGCCGAGGCCGAAGCGTCGTTCCGGCGCGCCGCTGCGCTCGCGCCCAAGGACTGGCGCTCGCACCTCTACTTCGCCAGCTGGCTCAACAGGGTCGGGCGGATCGACGAGGCACGCGCCGAGGCCACGCTGGCGGTCTCACAGAATCCGGCCGACCCGGCCGCGCGCAACCTGATGGCGCGGTTGTCGACCGGCCCGCCCACAACGGCCGACGGCTTCGTCGCCCTGTCGCTTCTGCAGTATCAAGCCGACCGTTTCCGCGAGTCGATCGCCAGCGCGGAGGCCGCGTTGAAATTGCGCCCGGACTACGCGGAGGCGTACAACAACATCGCCGCCGGCCACAACGCCCTCGGCGAGTGGGACCTCGGCATCGCTGCCGCCCAGCAGGCCCTGAAGCTCAAGCCGGAACTCGAGATTGCACGGAGCAACCTGGCCTCCGCCGTGGCGCAGAAACAGAAGAGCGAGCGTAAGTGAAACAAGCTCGGTTTGCCAGTCAATTCGCATGACCGTGGAGCGGCAGTGGGCGGCCGGGCGGCCCACTCCAGGGGCAGGTGGGCGCGTCCGACGTCGCCTCCGAGGCGCGTCCAACGCGCTCTCAGCGTCGAGCCCGCTCAGATCGTGGGTGTTGGCTCGCCGACCGACGCGCTTTGCAGGTAGGCTGACGGAATGAAGATCAGCGTGCTCGGAAGCGGCAACGGCGGCTGCGCCGCCGCCTTTGATTGCGCTCAGCACGGCCATGAGGTTGCCTTGTGGGACTTCGACCAGTTCGACACACAGATCAGGGCGATCGCGGAGGCGGGCGGCATCACCGCCAGCGGCGAGCTCACCGGATTCGCCCCGATGGCGTATGCCGGCCACGACCTGGCGCGGGCACTGAAGGGCGCCGAACTGGTCTATCTGGTGGGACCGGCGTACGCGACCGAGACCTTCGCCAACGCGGTCAAGCCTTACCTGGCGGCCGGACAGACCTACGTCGTCTGCCCCGGGTCCTGCGGCGGCGGCCTGCTGTTCAAGAAGACACTCGGGCTGGGCATCGAGGACACCTCGGTGACGATCGCCGAAACCTCGACCCTGCCCTACGCCGCGCGCATCGATGGTCCCGGCAAGGTGCACATCAACCTCAAGCTCAAGGGCGGGCTGTACCTGGCCACCATCCCGGGCAAGATGGTCGGCGACCTGCTGCCCACGGTGCAAGACGTCTATCCGGCGATGGAGGCGGCCCGGAACTGCATGATGACCATCCTGCAGAACGGCAACCCGACCATCCACCCCGCCGTCAGCCTTTGCAACGTGGCTCGCATCGACAACACCCAGGGGGACTTCTTCTTCTACGAGGATGGCTGCAGCGAACACGTCGGCCACCTCATGGAGGCTGTCGACGACGAGCGGCTGGCCCTGGCCGAGGCCCTCGGCATCTCGGTGCTGCGCGACCCCGACCTGGGTGTGCTGCAGGGCTACCAGACGATCGCCGACTACAACCAGGGCTACCGGACCGCCCCCGGCTTCAAGGGCATCAAGGCCCAATCCAGCCTCGACTACCGCTACTTCAACGAGGACGTCGGCTACGGCATGAACTTCATGTCCGACATGGGCCGCAAGATGGGCGTGCCCACCCCGACCATCGACGCCCTGATCACCGTGATCTCGGCGGTGATGCGGAAGGACTACCGCAGGCAGAACAAGCGCAGCCTGAAAGACCTGGGCCTCGCGGACTACTCTCCCGAGGAATTGCTGAAGGTTCTGTGACGCCTCCCACCCCCGCTCCCCAACTCAAGCGCAATATCACGCTGCTCGACGGAATCATCTTCGTGATCTCGCTCATGATCGGCTCGGGCATCTTCCTCAAACCCCAGGCGGTGCTGGCCAACAGCGGCTCGTCCGGCATGGCGCTGCTGATGTGGATCGTTGGCGGCGCCATCACCATCTGCTGCGGGCTGACCATCGCCGAGATCGCGGCCTACATCCCCAGGTTGGGCGGCCTGTACGCCTACCTGGGCGAGCTGTACGGAACGATCGCCGGCTTCCTGTACGGCTGGGTGGAGGCCATCATCTCCTCCCCCGCCTCGTGCGGGGCCATGGCGATCGCGCTCGCCACCTTTTCCTCGTTCTTCGTCCCGATGGACGGCGGGCAGCAAAAGATGTTCGCCGTGCTGATGATCGTGGTCATCGTCGTGGTCAACGCGATTGCCACCAAGGCCGGTCTGTGGCTGCAGAACATCGCGACCCTCCTCAAGCTCGTCCCCATCGTCGCGATCATCGGGTTCGGTCTGGTCCAGGGGACCATGGGGCAGATGAACTTCGCCAACGTCGGCTCGACACCGACGAGCCTCGGCGCAGCGCTGCTGGGCGTCCTGTGGGCGTATGACGGCTGGATCAACACGGCCACCCTGGGCGCCGAGATGACGAGGCCCGAAAGGAACCTTCCGCGCGCCATCGTCACCGGCATCGCCGTGGTCATCGTGGTCTACGTGCTGTTCAACCTCGCGGTGTTCGCGGCCCTGCCCCTGGACCAGGTGGCCGCTTCCGAAGCGGTCGGACGCGACGTCTCGGTGGCGCTGTTCGGCCACGGGGGCGGCGCGTTCATCACCGCCGGCATGCTGCTGTCGGTGTTCGGGGCGCTGAACGCGCAGATGATGTCGGGGACACGCGTCTGCCTGGCCGTCGGGCAGCGCCGCGAACTGCCGGGCGGGCGGGTGCTGGGCGCCATCAATCCCCGGTTCCGGACCCCGATCAACTCGCTGGTCTTCCAGGGCCTGATCTCGATCGTGTTTCTCCTGTTCGGCACCTTCAACTCGCTGTCCGACCTGGTCATCTTCGTGGTCTGGATCTTCTTCACCCTGGGTGTTTTCGGGGTCTTCATCCTGCGCCGCCGGACCGAGCGCGTGCCGGGGCGATACCGCGTGCCGCTGTACCCGGTGGTGCCGTTGCTGGGTATCGCCGGCGGGTTGTTCCTGACCGTCGCCACCATCGCCGAGGCCCCGGACAAGGCGCTGCTGGGCACGGGTCTGACTCTGCTGGGCCTGCCGTTCTACTACTGGTCCAGGCACAAGCCCCCTGTTTCCCAAATCTGAAAAACGCATGTTCGAAAGCGGGCAATGCAGGATCCGATCGAGGTTGCGAGCGCAGATTTTCCTCTCGCCATGATGAGGAATTGACTAGAAAGCGCGCCGACGCCCAACCGCTTGTATGGCACGAGCATTGCTGCAAAGGAGGCCCATGATGTTCATATCCAACGCCCGCCTCGCCCTCCGTTCTCTGCGGAAACGGCCTGCCTTCAGCGGCCTGGCGATTCTGATTCTTGCCCTGGGAATCGGCGCGAATACCGCCATTTTCAGTGCAGTGAACGCGGTCGTGCTGCGATCGCTCCCGTATGCCGATCCTTCGCGCCTCGTCGTGGTCTACGCGGACGGCGTGGCCCGCGGTCAGGGAGCGCGGGTGCCGGTGACCGCCGGCGACTTCGCATGGTGGCGTGAGCGCGCAACGGTCTTCGCCGATGTGGCCGCCCTCCGCAACGAGAGCCGCCGCATCACGAGCATCGAGACTCCCCTGGTTCCTCTGGTCCACGCCGTGACCGCCAACTACTTCGATGTCCTGGGCGCACGCCCCTCGCTGGGTCGCGGTTTCCTGCCCGGCGAGGATGCGGCTACGGACCACAGCGTCTGCCGCCCAAGACATCTGCGCAACATCCACCACCCAGGATTCTGGCGTCCCCGCAGGGCTAGAACCGGGCCGGGCGCAGCACGCGGACGTCGGTCTCCCAGGCGATCATCGCGTAGCGGGGGAAAAGGTCGTGCTCCAGCCGTTCCAGCACCATGGCTGCCGCCTCCGGCTGCAGCAGCACTTCCAGCCTGAGGTTTGCGAGTTCGGGAATCTCACCGTCTCGAGCGCCCCCGGGGCCCAGGCCCTCCACGGTGGCTAGGGTCCAGCCCTGTGCACCGACATCTTCCAGAACGCCGAGTACGGCCTGTCGGGCCAGGGCCTCACACACGATCGTCACCTGCTTCAGAGAATGAAGGGTCATGGTGAACCGTACACCCTCCTCGCAAACTCAAGGTAGAGGGGCATCCCGATGGCAAGGTTGAAGGGAAACGTGATTCCAATGGCTGCGGTAAGCGAGAGGGTAGGGTTGGCGTCGGGGAGAGCCAGCCTAACCGCGGCGGGAGCGGCGATGTAGCTGGCGCTGGAGGCGAGAGTGCCGAGGAGCATGGCGCCGCCAAGCGAGAGACCCGCGGCGCGGCCGGCCATCACGCCGAGGCTTGCGTGGAGGAGGGGGGCCACGATGCCCCACGCCATCAGAAAGGCACCGGCTTTGCGAAGATCGGCGAGACGCCGCGCCGCCACCATACCCATCTCGAGGAGAAACAGGGAGAGGATGCCTTGAAAGGGAGCGACGAAAAAAGCCGATGTGCTCTCCGCGCCGCGGGGGCCCGAAGCCCACCCGACCACCATTGAACCCAGAAGGAGCAGGACGCTCCGCCCGAACATTGACTCATGGAGGGTTCGACGCAGAGTCTTTGCCCACGACTCGCCCCCAGGGTTCCCACTTCCGTTGAGCTTTCCGAGCGCGATGGCGACCACGATCGCGGGCGCCTCCATAACCGCAAGCAGTGCGGGGGCGAAGCCCTCGTAGCTGACCTCGGCCAGGCGGAGGAAGTTCGTGGCGGCGATGAAGGTCACCGCACTCACCGAACCATAGTGCGCGGCGATTCCGGCCGCGTCGGCCACCGAGAAACCGCCCAGCACACGCAGAGAGGGATAGGCCCACAGGGGAATCGCAGCGCCTAGAACCATGGCGGCGAGAGCCGGCACGGCGACCACGGACAAACCCGCCTGCTCCAAGGCCACCCCACCCTTGAAACCGATGGCCACGAGCAGGTAGATGGTGAGCGACGTGTAGAGCGGCTCGGGGAACTTCAGGTCGCTTCGTCCCAGAGTGGCGATCACGCCCAAAACGAAGAATAGGACTGCGGGCGATAGAAGATTCGCCAGAAGCGCAGCGCTGAGATCGACGGGCATCGCGGAAGGAGCCAGCAGGCTTAGTACCAGGTCACTTTACCGGTGGTCACGTCATACATCGCCCCCACGATCACGATTTCGCCCTTGGATTCCATTTCCTTCAGCACCGGGCTCTTGGCCCGGATGTTGTCCACGGTCATCTTCACGTTGAGTTCAGCCACCCTTTACACGAACGCGTAGTTCTTGGATGTGCGGTCACTGCCGTCGCTTTGAATCGCATCCACCGCAGGCTTGATCTTGCCGATCAGCCCGGTCAGGTTCCCCGGCTTGACATCGTCGCAGGCGCCTTTGATCGCGCCACAACTCGT
>JANLSZ010000076.1:0-51717 GCA_031362685.1 Vicinamibacteria bacterium
CTTCTTCCTCGATCTGGCCGATCTGGTGGCGCGCGGCGCCGCAGAAGCGCTGGGCCGCAGGGTGGACGAGATTGGCATCCTGATCGCAGGGACCGACGGGAAGTATCTCCGCTTCGTGGCGCCTCGGAAGCTGTGCGATCTGGGCACCATACCCACCACCAAGCGGGATTCCATCGCGGTCGCGGTGTTCACCCGAAAGACCGGCGAGGCGAACAACAACGTCCCGCTTGTCCGGCACGTGGCTTTTTTCGAGAGCGTGAAGGTGACGGAGAAGGTCCAGCCCATCATGAAGATGGTCACCGTCCCGATTATTTCGAACGGTCAGTTGGTCGGCGTCGCTCAGGTGAGCAAGAAAGGGGATACCCTGACCGACGCGGGACCCGACTTCACGGCCGCGGACGTGCGCAAGGTGAGCGAGTACTTCGAGTCGAAGGCGGGCTTTCTTCTCGCCGCCCGGCACGACCGCTTCTAGGCTTCGAAGGCCGGTGCGTCTCGCAGCAACCCGACGGCGCGGAGCGCTTTCCGGGTCAGACCTCCGAGAGGAAGTCTCAATGCTTCGGGGATGGGATGGAAGGACGCGCCTTCTTCGGGGTTTTGCGCCACCAGGTCCGCCCGGAAGACCCTGGCCTCGATCCGGTGGTGGGTGATGGCATGACGAATGGTGGCGAGGAGGTCGGAGTCGACCCTGAGGATGCCGCGATAACGCGCCTTCAGGCTGATCGCTGACGTCGTCAGGCCGGGCAGACCGGTGTGGGGAAGTTCATAGAGGCCGCCCATCCGTCTTCCTGCGGGGTTAAGGGCCAGAAGAACGCTTCCCTTGTGTTCGACCAGAGCCATCTCCACATGGGTGCGAATGCTCGCGCGTCTCGGCTTTCCCTCGCTCCAGTGTTCGGCGCGATGTCGACCGCGACAGTCCGCGCGGATCGGGCAAACTTCGCAGCGCGGCTTCTTCGGAGCGCACACCGTGGCCCCCAACTCCATCATGGCCTCGTTCCACCTGCCGGGAGACCGCGAAGGGAGAAGACGCTCGGCCTGTTCCCAGGCCTGAGACTCGGCAAGGCCGCGTACCGCGAAAAGTCTCGAAAGAACGCGTCGGACATTTCCGTCGACCACGGCGGCGCGGGTGTTGTAAGCCATGGAGGTCACCGCACTCGCGGTGTAGCGGCCCACGCCCTTCAGGGTCATCGCCGTCTCTACATCCCGCGGGAAGACGCTGTGGTGGCTCTCCACGAGTCGCTGCGCGGCGAGCCGCAGGCTTCTCGCTCTCGAGTAGTAGCCGAGGCCGGACCACAACGAAAGAACCGACTTCTCGTCCGCGGCGGCCAGCGTGGCCACGGTGGGGAATCGCTTCAGGAAGCGTTCGTAGAAGGGGATCACGGTAGCGACGGTGGTTTGTTGAAGCATCACTTCCGAGACCCAGATGGCATAAGGATCCCGGGTTCGCCGCCAGGGCAGCGGTCTTTTCGCCCGCGAGAACCAGCGCCGCAGCGATCGGCGAAGTCGAGGCAGGTCCATCAGAAACTTCGACCGAGGACCACGCGAGGTATCTCAGCCAGGTCGTTCAGGGTCTCGATCGAGCGGAGGCCAGTCGAGGCCAAAAGGTCCGCGACCCGGTTGGCTTGACCCAGCCCAACCTCAAGGGCCAGGAGCCCGGAGGGCCGGAGATGCGTTTGAAGGCCGGCCATGATGGCCCGATAGGAAGAGAGTTCATCGGAGGCCTCGGCGAAAAGGGCCAATCCCGGTTCGAACTCGCGCACTTCCCGGGGCAGCGCGGCTTCGTCGGTTCTCGCCACGTAGGGCGGATTGCTGACGATGGCGTCGAAGGCCTCTGTCGCTCCGATCGCGTCATACCAACGCGAGACTCTGAGTTCGATCCGGGCGTCGAGGCCGAGGTGCTGGGCATTCTGGCTGGCCACACCGATGGCTCTTTCGGAAACGTCGATCGCGACGGCGCGCGCGCCCGGCAATTCGCGAAGGAGAGACAGGGCAATGCAGCCTGACCCGGTTCCGAGGTCGAGAATGTGCGGCCGGGGATGATCCCGCAAACGCGCGGCCACCGCTTCGACCAGGACCTCGGTGTCGGGGCGGGGAATCAGCACCGCGTCGCTGACCACGAACTCGTCACGCCAGAAGGCGGCGCGGCCCAGGATGTACTGAATCGGCTCGTGTCGCTCGCGGCGGGCGACCGCACTCTCGAACCTCGAAGCCGCCTCTGCGGATACGGGTTCGTCGCCCTGGCTCAGTAACCCCGCGCGGGTCAGGCCCGAGACGCCCCGGAAGAGCAGCTCGGCATCGAGCTCGGGGTTGGGAGAGCGGGACAACCGCCTCGCCGCGGCGGCAATCAACGGGGCGGTCCGGGGAGGCGACAAGGCGTGCCTCGAGGCCTCTGCGTCAGTTCGCGGCTTGGACGAGTTCGGCGTGGTGAGTGGCGACGAGCTGGGAGATGAGGGCGTCGATATCCCCGTCCATCGCGGTCTGAAGGGTGTGGAGGGTAAGGCCGATTCGGTGGTCGGTGAGCCTGGACTGGGGGAAATTGTAGGTCCGGATTTTCTCGGAACGGTCGCCGGTGCCGACCTGGGAGCGGCGGTCAGCCGCGATCTCCTTGTTTTGCTCGGCCTGCGCCACCTCGTAGAGGCGTGAACGCAGGACCTTCATGGCTTTCTCGCGATTCTTGATCTGGCTCTTTTCATCCTGGCAGGACACCACTGTGCTGGTGGGAAGGTGGGTGATGCGCACCGCCGAGTAGGTGGTGTTGACGCTCTGCCCCCCAGGGCCCGAAGAGCAGAAGGTATCGATGCGAATGTCCTTGGCCTCGATCTTGACGTCCACCTCCTCGGCCTCGGGCAGGACGGCCACGGTGATGGTCGAGGTGTGGATGCGCCCCTGTGCTTCGGTCGCGGGCACCCGTTGAACGCGGTGAACGCCGCTTTCGAAACGCAGCTTCGAGTACACCTTGTCGCCCTCGATCATGGCGATCACTTCCTTGATCCCGCCCTGGCCGGACCGGGAGACCGAGACGATGTCGACCTTCCAGTGCTGTCGCTCGGCGAAACGCTGATACATGCGAAAGACTTCCTGAGCGAACAGCGATGCCTCATCGCCTCCCGTGCCCGCGCGTATTTCGAGGATGACGTTCTTCTCGTCGTTGGGATCCTTCGGTATGAGCAGAGGGCCGATGGCCGCGTCGGTCTCATCCCGTCTTCGCTGAAGGTCCTTGAGTTCCTCAAGGGCCATGGCCCGAAGCTCAGCGTCGGTCTCGGCCTTGGCCATCTCCTCGACTCCCGCCACCTCGGCCAGCAGGCGCTTGTACTGCCCGAACATCTCCACCACCGGAGCTATGTCGGAAGCTTCCTTGGCCGTCTTGGTGATGCTCGAGACCGCGCCACTGGAGGAGGCCAGGCGCAGCATCTCTGCTTCGAGGGCTTGATGCTTTCCCTCGATCTCCTTGAGCTTCTCGAATGTGATCGCGTCCATGGTCAAGCCTCGATGATCGTTTCAGATCGTCAAAGGAGGTGGAACCGGCACCTTCGTGCCGGCATCGTCAGGCGGTCGCGCCGGCCCGTTTCGCGAATTTCTTCGTGAAGCGCTCGATGCGCCCAGCGGAGTCGACCAGACGCTGCTTGCCGGTAAAGAACGGGTGGCAGGTCGAGCAGATTTCCACGCGGATTTCGGGCTTGGTCGATCGGGTCTTCCAATTGGCGCCGCAGGCGCAGTGGACGGGGGTTTCCACGTACTTGGGATGAATATCGGGTTTCATGGTCGTTTTGGTTTCCTGGTCTTGAGGACCACCGGTCTCGCTCGCGTTCCTGTCGAAATCCGGGGGTCGAAGCCATTCAGTCTACAGCCCCGGGGCCGCCGGCCGGATGTCGGGGATGCCGAAGCCTATAAACTCCTTCTTTGCCTTTGAGGAGCCCATTGGTCACCGAGATTAAGCCCTACGACTTCGACGAGATCGAACGCCGCTTTCAGGAACGCTGGAGCCGGGAGGGCACCTTTGAGGTGTCGGAGGACTCCACCCGCCCAAAGTTCTACTGTCTCGAGATGCTGCCCTACCCGTCGGGCGACATTCACGTCGGGCATGTTCGCAACTACTGCATCACCGACGTGATCACCCGCTTCAAGCGGATGCGCGGCTTCAACGTGCTGCATCCGATCGGGTGGGACGCCCTGGGTCTGCCCGCGGAGAACGCGGCAATCAAGCGGGGGACCCATCCCGAGGCCTGGACGCGCAGCAACATCGCCGGAATGAAGGCGCAGCTCCAAAGGCTCGGCTTCAGTTACGCGTGGAGCCGCGAGATCGCAACCTGCGACGCCTCCTACTACCGTTGGAACCAGTGGTTTTTTCTCAAGATGCTGGAGAAGGGCATCGCTTATCGAGCCAATTCGCCGGTGAACTGGTGCCCGTCATGTCTCACCGTCCTGGCCAACGAGCAGGCGGAGGGCGGAACCTGCTGGCGGTGCAGGAGCCTCATCGAGATTCGGGATATGGAACAGTGGTTCCTGCGGATTACCGACTATCAGGACGCCCTGCTCGACGACATGGAGACCCTGGCGGCCTGGCCCGATCGTGTCCTGCAGCAGCAGCGGAACTGGGTAGGGCGGTCGCAGGGCGCCGAGGTTTCATTTCCGATCGAGGGCGGCGAGGCCCTTCGCATCTTCACCACCCGGATCGACACCATTTACGGGGCCACGTTTTGTGTGCTGGCCCCCGAGCATCCGTTCGTGGATGGCCTGATGACCGGCGCCTCCAAGGCCTCGCTGGAGACGCTGGCCCGACTCCGAGGTCAGGACCGGCGGGCGCGCATGGCCGGTCAGGTGGAGAAGGAGGGCGTCTTCACGGGTCGCCACGCCACCAACCCGTTTTCCGGCGAGAGGATGCCGATCTGGGTGGGGAACTTCGTGCTCATGGGTTATGGGACGGGCGCCATCATGGCCGTTCCCGCCCACGATGAGCGCGACTTCGAGTTCGCGCGGAAGTACGGATTGCGCGTTCATCCCGTGATCCAGCCCGCCACGGCTGCGCTCGACGGGGTCACGATGACCGAGGCCTACACCGGACCCGGGGTGGTGACCGGCAGCGGGGACTTCAATGGCCTCCCGTCCGACCTTGCCATCACGAACATGACCGCACACGCCGCGGCCGGGGGTTTCGGCGGAGGGAAGACGGCCTACCGTCTTAAAGACTGGTTGATCTCCCGGCAGAGGTATTGGGGAACGCCCATTCCGGTCGTGTACTGCGACAAGGACGGCGTGGTCGGGGTCAAGGAGTCTGACCTGCCCATCGTCCTTCCCGCCGACGCGCCGTTCACGGGTGAAGGCGGAAATCCACTCGAGAAGGTGGAGGCGTTCGTCAAGGCAACGTGTCCCCGGTGCGGAGGCCCGGCCCGCCGGGAGACCGACACCATGGATACTTTCGTTGATTCGTCGTGGTACTTCTATCGCTACTGCTCTCCAAAGACCGACGACGCTCCCTTTGACCGCGCGATGGTGAAGTATTGGTTTCCGATCGACCTCTACGTGGGCGGCATTGAACACGCGATTCTTCACCTCGTCTACTCGCGCTTCTGGACCAAGGTAATGAAGGATCTCGGTCTCATCGATTGGGTGGAGCCAGTGGCGCGGCTCTTCCCCCAGGGGATGGTGCACAAGGACGGCGACGTGATGTCGAAATCGAAGGGCAATACCATCGCCCCCGATGACGTCATCAAGCGATACGGCGCCGACACCCTGCGCCTCTACATCCTCTTCGCCGCGCCGCCCGAACTCTCGATGGAATGGAGCGAAACCGGCATCGAGGGTCCCCACCGCTTTCTGCTCAGGGTCTGGAGAATGGTTCAGAAACACGGGGGCGCGGTGCGGCCGGAAGGGGGCGACTTCGCCGGATTGTCGGAGAACGGCGCGACCCTTCGTCGCAAGGTTCATCAAACCGTGGCCCGGGTCACCGGGGACATCGACGAGCGGATTCACCTGAACACGGCCGTGGCCGCCCTGATGGAACTGACCAACGAAATCTATCGACTGGAAGACGAGCTTTCCGGGGAGGCCGACGCCGCCGCCTGGTCGGAGGCGCTCGATACTCTGGTCCTGCTGCTCAGTCCGTTCGCGCCGCACGCCTGCGAACAGATGTGGCTCGACCGCGGTCATACGAAGAGTCTGGTGGATGAGCGCTGGCCGGGTGTCGACGAAGTGGCCCTGCGCGAAGCCACCCTGGAAGTAGCAGTTCAGATCAACGGAAAGCTCCGGGCGCGCGTTCTGGTTCCCGCGGGGGTCGATGAGGCTGCCCACAAAACCCTGGCTCTGGCCGACCCCGGCGTGAAGGTACACCTGACCGGAAAGACCCTGTTCAAGGCCATCATCGTTCCCGGACGACTGATCAATCTGGTGGTCCGGTGAGGGCGGCGGCAGGCTTCCCGCGCCAGCGGAAGGGCCTGGCCCTCGCCCTGGCCTGGCTCTGCAGTCTGCCCGGCTGCGGCTACGGCCTGGTGGGACGCGGGGGAGGCTTGGACCCCTCCATCAAGAGAATCGGAGTGCCTCTCTTCCGTGACAGCACGGGCAAGACAAATCTGGACCGGAAGATCACCCAGAAAGTCACGGAGGAGCTTCTGAAGCGCGGAAAGGTGGACATCGTTCAAACCCTCGAGGGCGTGGATGCGATCGTCGAGGGCGAGATCGTCTCGTACCAGGTCCAGCCGGTCGGCTTCTCCGGAGGCAAGGATGCCACCACCGCGAGCCGCTACGCGATCACTCTGACCGCGAAGGTGAAGTACTTCAGACCGGGTGAGGTCCAGCCGATCTGGCAGAACGACGCGTTCGTGTTCCGGGACGAGTACGATCTCGGTTCCGACCCGTCTTCTTTCTTCGATCGCGAGGATCAGGGAGTGGATCGGCTGGCTCAGGCTTTCGCGCGAAGCCTCGTCGCGGCCATGCTCGAGGCTTTCTAGCGCCGTCATCGCGAGCCGGGCATCGGAAGGCTTGCCGGCGAAGCGATCTCGCAGGCTTGGTAGTGGTGGCCCGCGGGACAGGAGGCGGCGGTTCGACGGCCGCCCGAAGAGACCGCGCCCGCGTGGTGACGCTCTGGCCAAAGCACCCGGCGTTCCCTTCACATCCGGGGGCCTCGAAGCGTCCTCTAAGGAACGGCGTGGGGCCCCCACCCCACGATCATTAAGGTACTGCTCGGCCCCCTCCGTTCAGGGAACGGTGCTTTGGCCTTCGCACGCGGCCTCTGCGCGGGGCGCCGCGCGGAGAAGCAGTCCTGTCCGAACCATCGGTCCCGCTCTTATCCTCGCGCAATGGAAGGACCTGAGAAACCGCCTGAAATGGGCCATTCCTGAAGGTGTTTCATAGCGCGGCCCGTTCGGCCGCAACCAAATCGGCTCTGGAAAATCGTCGCTTGCAGCCCGCGCCCGTTCAGGGCGCCCCGCGGCCTCAGAACTTCGTGAAGCACTCGACCCCCGCCACCAGCTTCAAGACGCCGCAATCAAGAATCTTCGTTGAACCGGTACCGTCGTTGTTGACCATAACCACGAAGGAGCCCCCGTTCCGGCAGGTCACGTTCCAGAAGGCGTTTCGGTCCTTGTCGAGTCCCTGAAAAAATTGCGCTCGACGGCTTCGCACTTCTCGTTACTCTGCATCATGAAGTGTGTCAGCACCTGATTCCGCTGTCGTTCTGACTGGGCAGCAAGCAGGTCGTGGGCATTGTTCCCAGACCCCTTCTTAGGAGGGGCATCGTCCCGCCTGGTGATTGCAGTAGAGCTCGATGGACGGCTCCCCACTCCTTGATCAGTGACGCTGTCCCCACCCGGGTGGTCGAAGAGGATGTGAAGCCCGGGCATGGCGTACTTCTTCAAGTCCGCTTCGTACTTCTTGAACAGGGCCACGTTTTCGGGCGCGGTTCCTGCCTTCTCGATCTCACGCGCGGCCTGCTGAGCACCGGCGGTGATCTCCGATCCCGCCTTGGCCAGGGCGTCGCGGGCTTCCGCACTCATGTTCTCGGGGCCGGCTGCCTTCATCGCCTCGGTGGAGGCCTTCGCGGCCTCGGCCGCGCCCTTGATGGCTTTCTTGGAGGCCTCGCCGCCGCCGAAGTCAGTCCACATCGACTTGTAGACCTCCCCGCTGATGAAAGCGTATTCATCTTCCGACATCCCGTGCTTCGCCAGAGCGAGGGTCTCGGTCTTCTGAAGTTCGCCCATCAGGGTCAGTCCGGTGGAGATGTCGCCGAAGTCCAGAGATTTTCCGTCCTTGACCCTGGCCACCCGGGATTCGATCTCCCCTCGGTATTTCTCGTAGACCGAGAAGACGCCGGCCCGGATCTCGATGAACTTGACCAGCCGCGGCTCGGCCACGATGCTCCGGTCGGGACGGGTGAAGGGCACCGCATTCGCGGCCTTGCGGGCCGCCTCGACGGCCGGCCCGCCCCCGGTGACTTCCTCGACCTTGTTCTTGGCCCAAAAGCCGAAGCCCACCCGGCCGGCCACGAGCAGAAAGACGGCAACGACCGACACGGCCAGACAGCCGAGTGCAACTTTCATCCAGGGTTTCATCGCGGGCTCCAGTGGTTCTGCGCAAATCGTGGGCCGGATCGTACCCCTGAACCGGCATTCGCGCTCTGCCCATATACTCCGGTTTATGGAACCGACCTGGCATGACGGCCTTTCGCGCTCCGCCCTGGTGCAACTCGTGGAGGGGCTGCTGACCGCGATTGACCGGACGGTTCCCAAACTCGACGCGGTGGCCCATCACCTGGGGTTGCTTTCCCAGCAGGCCGAGGAGTTCGAAGTGGTGGGAGGGGTGGCCGATCAGGTCGCCGACATGTCGGACGAGCTGTACGCGGCCTCCGACCGAGAGCGTCTGCGCGAGTGGGGCAATGCGATCGATACTCCAGACAAGGCGCACTGACTTCGAACCGAAAAGGGTGATTGAAGCGGTCGAAACGGATGGACGCGGGCGAATTCCTCGGTTTGGCCTCCCCTGCGATCTGCCCCGCCGGCTTTACGCTTCGGGGTTGAACCGTTGAGCCTTTCCGGGAGAATCGAGGACCTTCCGCTCCTGGATATCGTCCAGATCGTGGCTTTCACCCAACGCACCGGGTATATCCGCGTTGAAACCGACGTCGGAGTCGGAGCCATCGTGTTCAGGAACGGGAAGGTAGTGGCTTGTTTTTCCCCCGGTTCGTCCGAGCGGGTGCCCCGCAGTGCCATGGCTCCGGCCGAGTGGCAGAAGCGGATTACCGCGGGCATAGCCGCCGACCTCGCAGCCCTGTCGAGACTCCGCGACGGCAACTTCGGCTTCGTGCTTTCGAACGAAGTTCCGAAGGAGATCGAAGGCTACTTTCTGGAACGCGAGACCCTGGTCGTTGGCGTCGATGCTCAGGAGCTGCTGCTCGATCTCGCGAGCGAGCTGGACGAGAGCCGGCGCGATGCGGCCACTGCACTCGCGGCTCCCGAGGCCGCTCCGGTTCTCGATGCGGCCCCGCCCTCCCTGCCCAAGACCCTGGAGGTTCGGCCTTCGGTGCTGGTGGTGGATGACGAGCCTGACGTTCGCAACTTTGTGATGAAGCGGCTGGTGGAGAATGGCTACGAGGACGTGGTCGGCGCCGGGTCCATCGAGTCCGCTCTGCAACTGGCTCGGCAGATGGGCCGAGGCGGAGGGATGTTTCTGGTCGTCGTCGATCTGTCCATTCCCGGCCCCACCGGTGGCGATCTCTCCGGGGGCCTCGAGCTGACCATGCGTCTGTCGGGGTTTGCGAATGCGCCGCGCGTGATTTTAGTGACCCCTGACCCGGAGCCGGTGATCGTTCGCAAGGGCCGGCAGGCCGGCGCTCGCCGGGTGGTCTTTCGACCGACGCTGGGGCGGCTCAACAAAGCGCTCTTCGAAAGGCATCTCGATTCCTTCTCGACGAAACTCCTGACCGTCCTTCAGCAGGTTATTGACGGCAAGCCGCCCGGTTCGGTGGCCTCGGCTTCGCCGATGGGTCTCATCGATGGCCTGGATCTTCTCGGCTGCATCGCCGAGAGCGCCGGGATTCGCGATCTGCTTCTCCGAGTGGCGAGCGGTATGGTCGAACGGGTCATCCTTCTGATTCGCACCGAAGACATCCTCTATCCAGCCTCGGGCGTGGGTTTCCCCCTGGGTCCTCTGGGTTTCGATCTAACCGTCTCGGCCTACACGTCGCCTTTTGCCGAAGCCCTCCAGGGCCGCGCGGCTCAGAGTTTTGTCACCGATGTGGTGTTCTGGAAGGAGATGTCGGCGCTTTCCATCCTTCGGGGCCGATCGCTCGAAGCCTCACTTATTCCCATCCGAGCCCACGGTGATGCGGTCGCCCTGCTCTTCGTAGACAATCCCATTTCCGGCGAGGCCCTCACGAGGCTGGATCCCCTCGAGGCCTTTGTCGAGGAAGCGGGACGCCGGCTCGAGGAACTTCGGGACCAGGAGATATCGAGGACGGGCACGATAAGAAAACGCACGATCCCACGGTAGCCGATGGCTGAGCGATCGAGCCGCTACCGGGAGTGATCGGCCTTTTTCGGCAAAACCGCGGGATCTGGTTCGAGGACATCGTGGGCGAGACGCGTGGTTGGAAGGGTGCCTGGGGGTTTTCGAATCGCGGTGCGAGGAGGTGGAAGGCCTTCGGGAGCCCGAATGACGCGGCAGGTAGAATGGACCGTGGCCCACGACGATCAACCCCCCGGCGCTCAGTGGCAGCCGATCTCGTTGGGAGCCCTGGTCGCCCCCCTGGTCGAATCAAAACGGGTGGGTTTTGTGAGTCTTGGGTGCCCGAAGAACCTCGTCGATTCCGAGGTCATGCTCGGAACCCTCAAGCGGCGCGGCCATGAAATCGCCACCGACGTGGCCTCCGCCGACGTCATCGTGGTCAACACGTGCGCTTTCATCGACCGAGCCAAGAAGGAGTCGATCGACACCGTTCTTGAGATGGCGAAGCTCAAGACCGGCGCAGCGGACGGGGTGGCGCGACGACTGATCGTAACCGGCTGCCTGGCCGAGCGACACGACGCCGATCTGCGGCGCGAGATTCCCGAGATCGACGCGACGCTTGGGACCGGGCAGATTCCCGAGATCGTGGCCGCGGTCGAGGGCCGTGCGACCGTCGTCGACCGCACGGCCAGGCGACCGGAATGGATCTACGACGCCGACTCGCCGCGTCTGCAGTCCACGGCCTCGCACACCGCCTTCGTGAAGATCTCCGAAGGCTGCGACTACACCTGCACCTTCTGCATCATTCCGACCCTGCGCGGGCTGCACCGTTCTCGAAGTCTCGAGGACATCGAGAGTGAGGTACGGCGTCTGGCCGCGGGTGGGGTCAAGGAGATCGTGCTCGTCGCCCAGGACTCGACCCGCTATGGTCTCGACCTTGGACAGCGCGGCGCGCTGGCGCCGCTCCTGCGGCGTCTGGGCGCGATCGACGGCCTTCGGTGGATTCGGGTGATGTATGCGTACCCGGCGACGGTGACCGATGAGATCCTCGACGCCATCGCCACCGAGGAACGGGTGGTCAAGTACGTGGACATGCCGCTCCAGCACGCGAGCGACGCGGTCCTCCGGCGCATGAAGCGCCCGACCGGGCAGGGGAACCTTCTCGGCATGGTGGATCGGGTCCGACAACGGGTGCCGGGCGTGGCTTTCCGGACCACGTTTATCGTGGGCTTCCCCGGTGAGACGGATGCGGATTTCAAGCAACTCACCACGTTCGTGGAGCAGGCGGAGTTCGACCATCTGGGTGTCTTCACCTACTCCGATGAGGATGGCACCGCCGCCTTCGACCTTGAGGGTCGGGTGCCGGCGAAAATCAAGAAGGCCCGGCAGAACGAACTGATGCGGATTCAGAAGCGAATCTCGTTGCTTCGGAACAAAGCCCGGGTGGGGAGCCGGGTGGAGGTGCTGGTGGAGGGACCTCATCAAGACACCGACCTTTTGCTGGTCGGCCGACTGGCCTCGCAGGCCCCCGAGATCGATGGCAGCGTTCTCATCTCCGATCCGGGGGAGCGGCCGCCCGGGCGCGGCGAGTTCGTGAGTTGCGAGATCACCAGGGCCCATGCCTACGACGTCGAAGGTCGGGTGGTTTAGGGCCGGCCCTGAGGGCGTCCTGATGAGTAAGGCGCGACCGGCATTTCCGTCGAAGCATGGCCCGAGGGCAAAATACGCGGCTCCCGTGAAGTCGATAGTCTCTGTTCCCAGATCCATCGTCGCCGCCTTCGGCGCCGGCTGCATGGGTTTCGCGCGCCACGTGGGCCAGATCAGCCTTCTCGTCGTCGGCATCGTGAGGTCGCTGCTCCAAGGCGGGGTCTCCCTGAAGATGATCTTCGCCCAAGCCTATGAGCAGGGGATCGGAAGCCTGCCCCTCGTACTTGTGACCGCGGTTCTTTCGGGAATCGTCACCTCGCAGCAGGGCGGATATCAGTTCTCTTCATCCGTTCCCCTCTATGTCCTCGGGAGCGTGGTGGCCTCGAGTGTGGTCCTGGAGCTTGGTCCGGTCATGACTGCTTTCGTTCTGATCGGCCGGGTGGGCGCGCGCATCACCGCGGAGATCGGGACCATGGCGGTGTCCGAGCAAGTGGATGCCCTGGTCTCTCTGGGTCGCGACCCGATTCCGTATCTCGCCGCTCCTCGTGTGATCGCCGGGATGATCGTGACCCCCATTCTGGTCGGCGTGGCCAACGCGGTGGGCGTCCTCACCGGCCTCGTTTCGGCCCGGGCCACCATGGGCCTGGGGCCCGAGGGCTTCCTGTACGGCGCCCGGATGTACTGGCACTCCTGGGACCTCTTCTATTCGCTGACCAAGGCGTTCGTTTTCGGCTTCATGATCCCGGTTATCTCCACCCACATGGGCCTCATCACCCACGGCGGCGCGGAGGGCGTGGGTCGCAACACCACCACCTCCGTGGTCTTCATGATCATCACCGTGCTCGTGGTCGACGCCACCTTTCCACCGCTATTCCTCAACTAGGGGAAGGTGAGGGAACCATGAGCGAAGAAGTCACGATCCAGTACGAAGACGTCTACAAGCGCTTCGACACCCCGGTTCTTTCGGGAGTCAGCCTGAGCGTCATGAAGGGCGAGACCATCTCCATCCTGGGCACCTCGGGAACAGGGAAGAGCGTCCTGCTCAAGACCACCATCGCCCTGATCACCCCGGATCAGGGCGACGTGAAGATCGACGGACGAAGCGTCTACCACTCCTCCCGCTCCGAACTGCGCGATCTGCGGCGGACCGTCCGGTACGTGTTCCAGTACGCGGCGCTCTTCGATTCGTTGAACATCTACGACAACGTGGCCATGGGACTCGACCCCGAGACCATAAGGGCCCTGGATAAGAAGGTCATGCTCGAGCGCATCGCCACTTCGCTCGAGAACGTGAACCTGGATCCGGGCAAGGTGCTGTCGAAGTTGCCGGCGGAGCTTTCCGGAGGCATGCGCAAGCGCGTCGGTCTGGCCCGGGCCATTGTGGGCGAACCGCAGATCATTCTTTACGACGAACCGGTCACCGGGCTCGATCCGGTGAACGCCGCCACCGTCAATCGGCTGATCATGTCGATTGCGGAGCGGACCAAGGTCACCTCCATCGTGGTGACCCACGACGTCCCGGGCGCCCTGGAGATGTCCCATCGCGTGGCCCTTCTCGACAACGGGAAGCTGCGTTTCGTCGGAAGCCCGGAAGAGTTCAGCCGGAGCGAGGACCCGCTGGTGATGGCCTTTGCCGACCGAACCGCGGCGGCCCGGGCCGCCCTGAGGCTTATCGAGCACGAGACGAGCGACGAAGACGAAGAACCTGGATCCGCGCACGCGGTATCGATTGGAGTATGACCATGAGTGAGAAAGCCGCGGTGGTGGCTCCCCCCGTCCGGGGAAAAAATCAGGAGTTGTGGGTAGGCCTCTTCGTCATCCTCGGTACGCTGACCACGGTCTACCTGCTTCTCACCCTCACCGACGCGGCAATGTTCCGCGGCCGATACATCGTGTCGAGCACGGTGAAGGATGCGAGCGGCGTGCGCAAGGGCGATCCGGTCCAGATGCTGGGCGTCGGCATCGGCCGGGTGCAGAAGTTCCTGATCGGGCAGTCCGGGACGGTAACGCTCTATCTCGAGATCGAAGGCGAATACAACAAGATCCCCACCGATTCCCACGTCGAACTGGTGAGTGCGGGGATTCTGGGCGGCATGGTGGCCCGGGTCATCCCCGGCGTGGGCCAGGACATGGCTCAGAATGGAAGCGAACTCAGCGGACAGCTCCCGCTCACCATGCAGCAGTCGGTGGAGGAAGTCGCCGGTGAAGCGAAGAAAGCGCTCTCCCGGGTCCAGACCCTGCTGTCCGACCCCATGATCAACGACACCCAGTCAAGTGTGAAGGAGCTCGACCGGCTGCTGAAGCGCCTTTCGTCGATTGCCACCGAGCAACAGAGCGAACTGAAAGCGCTCACCGCGTCGATGAAGGCGGCCTCCATCAACGTCGAGAAGGCGACTTCTCGCGAGGAGATCGATCGAGCCATGAAGCGTCTCGATACCCTGAGCGCGTCCGCGGAGCGAACCGCGAACACGGTGGAGAACTCCACCAAGGCCCTGGACGCGGTCCTCGGGAGAATTCAACGCGGAGAGGGAACCCTCGGAAAGATGTCCACCGACGATGTTCTCTACACCAATCTCAACAAGACCCTCGAGAGCGTGAACGCCACGTCTTTGGAAATGAAGAACCTTCTCGCCGACTTGAAGGCCAATCCGAAGAAGTACCTGAAGGTCAGCGTTTTCTAACCGCGATCCCGCGGAGGCCGTTCAAAGACTAAAGACGAACGCTATCTGCGCGGCGGGTTGGTGGCGCCGCCACGGATCCTGAAGAAAATACATGATCTTCGCTACCACGGAGGCGTCCTTCAGGGCGCCGATCTTCCCCGACTTAGACCACACGGCGAGCAGCGCGACATCCTGTTTTTGGTTGACTCCCGCGTCACTGACCGCGGTCAGATCGTAGACGGGACCGAGGAGGAAGGTCTTTCCGCCCGTCAGTTTGAACTCGCGCAGGGCCAGGGCCTCCACCGTCAGCACGGTGGAACCGGAGGCCTTGATCAACGTGTCCAGGACCGGTTCGTAGAAGTGGGGCTCGCCCGTTTTCTGGGCCTTCCACCGGCTGACTTCGGCCCGAACTCGAGTCACCACGGAACCCATTCTGGCCTTGAGGGCGGGAGCCAGGTAGATCCGGCCCGCGAAGCCCGACGCCGCTTCCTTCACCCGCGATTCGATGACGTCGTCGTCGAAGCGGGCTTCGGCCGACTCGAAAGGGAGAAAGGCCTTGTAGGTTCCGAAGTAGTAGACCGGCTCGACCCCCACCCGCAGATCGACGATCGAGAGAGGGGAGTACTCGAACCACGCCCCGGCACGCGCGAAGGCGGGCGAAAGCCTGCTGAAAACGCCCACCGAGACGTGAGCGTCTTTGTGGAGAAGCTCCTCACTGTCGTTGAGGCGCCTTGTCCAGGACACTTCGAATGCATCCTGGATCCCCAGCGGATTCAGAGCAAAGGCGAAGGCATTTTCCGACCTTCGTTTCCAGGATTCGGAGGCGGTTGTGTCCTGGGCTTGGGCTGAGCACGACCCGGCGACGCCAAGGATTGCGGCTCCCGCAAGCCACTGGAGGAGGGCGCTGAACCGTCTTGATTGGACCCGCATCTTGAAGTCCTCTTCTGGATGACCGATCCTGGGCTGGCGAGGTTTCAAGGAACAGACTCCTGACCGTACTGCGTCACCAGCCGGTCGGTCGGTACTTGCCGGATTTCAACATCGGCGCCCTGGCCGCGGACCGTGAGGCTGCCGTCAAGGAGATAGGGAAGATACGTCCTTCGGAATGGAATCTCCCGGAGGCAGAGTTGACCGTTCCCTCCGCGCGGGATTCGCAGCCAGGCCGCCTGGTTCGCCTGCAAGATATCGGTGGAGCACGATTTGCCACCGTCGACTCTTCCAAAGAGCAGGCGACCCTCCTCAACCGTGAATCCGAGGTCGGCGCCCTTCCTTGAACGAACGCAAACCACCCAAAGTCGCCCTCCGTCCGGGTGATCATGTCGAACGAACGGTAGCTTGCTCCCCGGGGGGTAGTGGGGCAGCAATCCGGAACACAGGTCTTCAAAGTCCGGCAACGAAGGGACGACGCGGGTGTCGTTCATGTAAGCCTCGAAGCGCTCCCCCGTGATCGAGAAACCGAAGTCCGTGAACCCGAGATTGATGACCGGAACATCGTGGTCGATGAGCCAGCGGTGCGCCCTGAAGTTGCCGAACTTGGTCAGGTTGTTCGCGCTAACCACATACAGCCCTGGGGTAACCGCGGCCTGATCGATGATCGCCGCCAACCCGAGTTCCTTGACGTAGCGGGGAAGCCTCTCGCGATTCTGACCGTAGTCAAGGCTTGAATCGGCGGTGTACCAGTAGGCCCGGCTCTTCGGCCAGACCGAGAGGTTCGTGAAGGCGATGGGGTCGCCCCAGTAGGGCAGGCGTTCGGCCAGCGCCAGGGCCGCCACCGGAAGCAACCACCAGGCGCCCCGGGAGCCGATTCGGGCCAGGCCGCATCCCGCGATGATAGAGGCCAGAGGGATGCACAGCAACGCGTACCGAATGCCAAGCTGGGTGGAAAAGAAGAACGAAAAGTAGGCGAGGTGGATCCCGAACAGCACTCCTGGGATCCCCACCCATCGGTCGCGCCACGCCGTCCGCATCTTAAAGAGGCCGACCATCACCGCCACGAGCAGGGCCACGGGGGTCTTCATGAGCCAGTGGGCAACGAAGTAGTACCAGACTCCGCCTTGATGGATCTCTCCAAACAAGTAGCAGTTCCAACCCAGGTGATCATTGTGACTCATGGAGCGGTCGATCCCGGTCAGGACCGAACCCGGGAAGGGCAAACGCAGCGAGGGCCATGCGTGGGCGAGGCTCTGGAAGGGGGGAGACTGAAACGGCATGGACCCCAAGGGAACCCCGACGCCGACCAGCAAATACAGAATGCTCACCGCAAAGCAACTCGCTCCCGTCATGGCGAGAATCCGAACCGTTATCGCGGTTGGCGACCGTGGGCCCCGCCCCGCGACATTCAACAACGCTATCGGGACCAGAAGGACGGCGGTGTACTTGACCGCGAAGGCAAGGCCGAGGACGGCGCCAATCAGCACCGAGGAAGTCCAGGACTCACTGCTCCTCATCATCGCCCACGCCAGCAGGAGCACGGCCACGGCATAGGCCACATCGCTGGTCGCGATAGAGGCGTTGGCGGCCATGTTGGGATCAAGGGCGACCAGAAGTACGGCCAGCCAGGACCCCGCGGGATCGATGGACCGGGCGACGAGGGCGACGAGCCCCAGCGAAAAGGCCAGGTACAGGATCGGGGTGAGCCGCGCGGCGAAACGAAGCGCCCGCTCGGACTCAACACCCATCCTCTGGAGGCTGCTTACGGTAATGACGGCGGGGAGCAACACCGGAGTCTTCGAGTCGAAACGGAGAGCGCTGTCTCGCTCGTCGATCCGCTCGTAGAGCAACCGTCGCGGCCACTCCAGATGGTAGAACTCGTCGTACGTGATCCCCTGATCCCAGGCGGCCCAGAGCGCGTTGCCGAACGTAAACGCGACCGCGATAACCGTGGCGATCCGGAGCCACCGGAAAGAGCGGTCGCCCTGCGCCATACCGGTCGGACCAGCCATTTAGAGCGCCATCTTAAGCGATGGCAGGTCTGCCGAAGCGGCCTGAAATTCGGCGCGGCCCGATCCAGGACCGGAGTGGGCGCGAAGCGCAGGTGGCATCTGCATTTATGGAACGCACCTTCCAAATGCGCGGAATAACTCGTCTAGTATTCCGCAGCCTCGGACGGCCGCTTCCTCTTGGACCGGCGTTCAGAGCATTCTGAGGGGGAGAGGTCGACCATGACGGCGCGCCGCGAGTTCTTGAAGTTGGGTATGACGGTGGCGGTTCAGCCGGCGGGTGGCCTGAGGCCTCCGGCGCCCGTTCGCGGAGGTGCACCGTCCGTGCCCGTGCGTTTTCGGTTCGAGGAGGCCACGGTCGCGGACCTGGGCGCTCGGATGGCCAAGGGAGAGATCACATCGGCGATGCTTACTCAGGCGTATCTGGACCGGATCGCCGCCCTCGATCGGGGCGTTTCCGGTCTGAGGAGCGTCATCGAGACGAACCCGGACGCCCTGAAGATCGCCGGCTCCCTGGATGCGGAAAGGAAGGCGGGACGATCTCGGGGTCCGCTCCACGGCCTGCCCATACTGGTGAAGGACAACATCGAGACCGGCGACCGGATGGTGACGAGCGCCGGGTCACTCGCTCTGGCGAAACATCGGGCCCGAAAGGACGCGTTCATCGTCGAGCGTCTGCGCCTTGCCGGGGCAGTGATCCTCGGAAAGACGAATCTCTCCGAGTGGGCGAACTTCAGATCCACGAAGAGCAGCAGCGGCTGGAGCGGCCGGGGCGGCCAGTGCCGGAATCCTTACGCCCTCGACCGCAACCCTTGCGGCTCGAGCTCTGGTTCAGGCGCCGGGACTTCGGCGAATCTGGCGGTGGCCGCCATCGGAAGCGAGACCGACGGCTCCATCGTCTGTCCGTCGTCCGGAAACGGCCTGGTCGGCATCAAGCCGACCCTGGGCCTGGTCAGTAGGTCCGGGATCATTCCCATCGCTCACTCGCAGGACACCGCGGGACCCATGGCCCGGACGGTGGCGGATGCCGCGGCCGTTCTCGGTGCCTTGACCGGAGTCGATCCCATCGACAGGGCGACGATCCCGAGCTCAGGCCGGGGCGCTGCCGACTACACGGCCTTCCTCGACAAGGGAGGGCTCAAAGGGGCGCGGATCGGCATCGGGAGAAAATTCTTCGGCAAGGATGCGCGCGTGGACAAGATCATGGAAGACGTCATTCTGGCCATGAAGGACGCAGGTGCTGTGATGGTCGACGGTTGCGAACTCTCGCCGGGCCAGGAGTATGGCGACAGCGAATTCGACGTTCTGCTCTACGAGTTCAAGGCTGACCTCAACGCCTATCTCGCGACCGTGGACCCGAGCCTCGGCATTCGGAACATGGAAGACGTCATCCGGTTCAACGACGCGAACGAGGCGACGTCCATGCCGTTCTTCGGCCAGGAGATCTTCCTCAAGGCTCAGGAGAAGGACGGCCTCGAGGCGAAGGCCTATCAGGACGCGCTGGCCGGGAATCTCAAAGCCTCGCGCGAAGACGGAATCGACAAGGCCATGGCCAAGGATCGGCTCGACGCGATCCTCGCTCCGACCGGCGGCCCGGCCTGGCTCATCGATCTGGTGAATGGCGATTCGTTCAGCGGTGTGTCGAGCTCGCAGCCCCCTGCGGTGGCCGGCTACCCCGCGATCACCGTGCCCGCCGGTTTCATCTCCGGCCTCCCGGTGGGCATGACCCTCATGGGAGCGGCCTGGTCCGAGGGTTCGCTCATCAAGTACGCCTATGCGTTTGAGCAGGCCACGAGACATCGCCGACCTCCATCCCTCGCGCGGACGGTCCCGCTGGCGGGATCCTTCGAGTGACCTGGCCGGCTGCAACACGCGTCGCTTTGGGCGCGGGGCTTTTTTCCTTGACCGGCCTGGGCGCCCGGTCCGAGCCTTCGGTCTTCGCCGGGCTGCCCCCCGAGCAAGCGTTGGTCCGCGAGATCGCCATTACCTTCGATGATCTGCCCGCGGTCAGTGTCGCGAAAGGCGATCCGGCTTCTCTGGCCTTGTTCACCGATCGGCTGCTCGCAAATTTCACCTCCAACCAGGTTCCAGTCGTTGGCTTCGTGAATGAAGGGAAGCTCACGGTTCAGGGCGAAGGCCTCGAGGGTCAAGCCGCGCGCATCGCTCTTCTGGCCAAATGGCTTTCCGCCGGGTTCGAACTCGGAAATCACACCTACTCCCATCGGAGCCTGAACGATCTGGCTATCGAAGATTTCGAGGCGGACGTCGTGCGCGGAGAGCCCGCGACCGCGGCCCTCCTGGGAGGCCGCGGAGGCCTGCTGCGGTACTTCCGGCATCCCTTCCTTCAGGTAGGCCTCGACCTCAACAAACGCCACGCCTTCGAGGCATGGGCCAAGGCGCGGGGCTACACGGTGGCGCCGGTGACCATCGACAACGACGACTACATCTTTGCCGCGGTCTACGCGCACGCCCTGAAGGCAAGTAACCCCCAACTCGCCCAGCGGACGGCCGAGGCGTACCTCAAGTACATGGACGCAGTCTTCGACTTCAACGAGGGACTGGCTCAGTCGCTTTTCGGACGTCCGATCCGCCACGTGCTTCTCCTTCATGCCAACGAACTGAATGCCGACCATGTGGGGAGGCTGTTTGAGCGCCTTCGCCAGAGGCGCTATCAGTTTGTTCCGCTGGCCCAGGCCCTGGAAGACTCCGCCTACTCTTCGCCCGACGCGTACGTGGGCCGTTGGGGCATCTCCTGGATGCACCATTGGGAGCAGGCCATGGGCCGGCCCCGAACCGGGTCTCCCGATCCTCCGGCGTGGGTGAGTGAGACCTACGAGAAGGCGCGCCGATGAGCCTCTCGCGCTACCTGTCATTTACCCGCGACGAGTGGGCGCCTCTTCGAGGCAAGACGCCGCTCACCCTGAACGAAAGCGATCTTCAGGCGCTGCGGGGCGTGAACGAGCGACTCGACCTGGACGAGGTCCGCGACATCTATCTTCCGCTTTCGCGCCTGCTCAATCTGTATGTGGCCGCGTCGCAGCAACTGGGCGTGGTCACCGACACCTTCCTCGGCAACACCGCCGGCCACGTGCCTTTCATCATCGGTCTCGCCGGCAGCGTGGCGGTGGGGAAGAGCACGACCGCGCGCGTCCTGCAGGCCCTGCTGGCCAGGTGGCCCGATCATCCGAAGGTCGACCTCATCACCACCGACGGCTTCATCTTCCCGAACAGGGTTCTTCTGGAGCGGGACCTGCTGGGACGGAAGGGCTTCCCGGAGAGCTACGACGTGAAGCGACTGATCGAGTTCATGGTTTCGGTGAAAGCGGGCGAGCCCCACGTGGAAGCGCCGCTTTACTCCCATGTGGCCTACGACATCGTGGCCGACCGGGTTCAAACCGTGAATGCCCCCAACATCCTGATCGTGGAGGGACTGAACGTTCTGCAGACCGCGGCGCAGGTGGCGGGGAAGCCGGCGCGCTCCTTCGTGTCGGACTTCTTCGACTTCTCGGTCTACATCGACGCGGTCGAATCCGACATCGAGCGATGGTACGTGGAGCGGTTTCTTTCGCTGCGCGCCGGGGTCTTCCAGAATCCGGCCTCCTACTTTCACAAGTATGCCTCCCTCACGGACGAAGCGGCGGCGGTGGAGGCGAAGCGCATCTGGCGGGAGATCAACGGACTCAATCTTCATGAGAACGTTCTGCCCACCCGGGAACGCGCGCAGCTCATTCTCGAGAAGGCCACCGATCACCGGATTGCCAACGTGCGCCTGCGGAAGATCTGAGCGCCGCCCTTCATTCTCCGGTGAAGCTGGGTTTGCGCTTTTCGAGGAAGGCGCTGGCGCCTTCGAGCTTGTCTTTCGATTGGAAAGCCACGGCCTGAATCATCGACTCGAAGACCAGCCCGGACTGAAGGGGCATGTTGGCCGAAGCGTTCAGAGCCTGCTTGGCCAGTCGGATGGCCAGGGGACCGAGGGCGATCACCCGTGCGGCCATGGCCCGGGCGGCGGCCATCAGGTCGCGACTCGGAACGACTTCACTGACCAGACCGAAGTCGAGGGCCTTCTTCGCGTCCCAGGTAGCGCCGGTGAGGATCATCTCTTTCGCGCGGCCCATTCCTACCACGCGGGGCAACCGCTGCGTGCCTCCGGCGGCGGGGATGATGCCGAGAGTGGGTTCGGGCAGGCCGAAAAGGGCGTTGTCGGACGCGATTCGGAGATCGCAGGAGAGCGCCAGTTCGCATCCCCCGCCCATGGCGAAGCCATTGACCGCGGCGATGGCCACGGCGTCGTGATTCTCGATGGCGGACATCAGCCTGGTGTTGATTCCGGCCAGGGCGTCGTCGCGCCCCCGGGCCTTGATCGCGTTGATGTCGGCCCCGGCCACGAAAGACTTGTCGCCCGCGCCGGTGACGATGAACACCGAACACTTCGCCGTCGTGATGTCCGCGAGAGCCTGGTGAAACTCTTCGACGGTCTTCAGGTCAAGGGCGTTTCGCTTGTCGGGCCGGTTGACGGTCACGATGGCGAGGGGACCTTCAAGGGTCAGGAGAACGTTGGGATCGGGCATGAAATGAGACTCCTATCGCGATGAGCGTCTTCCCGGGAAGGAGGGTGAGTTTAGACTTAGCGGGTGCGAAACATTTGCGCGATTGAGGTGAGCTTGTGATCGATCTGGGGAAGTTGTTGCCGGGCTTGCGGGGAAGGTCCATCCACGTGGTCGAAACCGCCAAGGCGGCGGAAGTGGTTCAGAAACTCAAGGTCGCCGGCTTCTCCCTGCACATGATTCAGGGCGACCGGGCCCGGGACAAGATCACTTTCCTGGCCGCCGCCGCCGACGCTTTCGAGTTCCCAGCGAAATTCAACAACACCTGGGATGCGTTCATCGACGCTTTTGCGGACTTCCTCGACACCGTGCCGATGCCTGCGGCGATTGTGTGGACACGCGCCGATGTGCTGGTCGGAAACGATCTTCAGAGCTTCATCGAAGCGATCACCACCTTCGACTCCGGCGCGGTGGAGCGTGAACTCTCGGCGGAGGATGACGAGAAAGTTCAGGTGGAGTTCTTTGTCCTGATGGGAGAGCCTCGGAAAGCGTCGTAAATCGCCCGACGCGGCGACTTGGCCCGGCGTTCCTATGGATTCGCCAGAGCAGTAGGATGGAGGAGTTCGGGCAGGACGCGGACAAATTGTCCGCGAGAGAAGATCCGGTCGAACAGGCCCTGCCCGGCGGCGTGGATGCGGTCCTCGTTCACATGGGACACGAACGCATAGATGGTGGCGGTCACTTTGGGCTCGGCGGTGCGAATCGCGCGGGCCATGGTGATCGCGTCCAGGCGCTGGTCATCGAGGTCCAGAAAGACGATCGAGTCGCTTTCTCGGCAGGCGGCGATGAGCTTCTCCGAGGTCTTGAGGGAACGGAGGGGGACAGAGAGCGCCTTGGTGGTCTCCATGATCTTGGAGAGGAACATGAGGTCGTCCATACACGCGAGCGCGGTGGCCATGTCGTGATTATCTCCCGGCTTGACAGGTTCGACTCAAACGATAAGAATTCTCACTTGTGAGGGGCTGATCCGCGAAGTTCACAGCGCGGGTGAGGCCGTGCGTATGACGGCAATACCGGCGAGCACTATCACATTCGATGCGTTTCCTGCGACCAGGTGAGCGAACTGCCGGTGTCGGTCGACCGGACCATTGAGCACAAGGCACACGCCGCCACCAACTACGCCGTGATCGGCCACGCGGTGGAGGTTCGTGGGGTCTGCCCCTACTGCCAGCAGGCCGCGGTTACCCAACGAGAATCATTCTCGACAATTCGCTAGTTCAACCCGCAAACAAAGACATAAGGAAACCGCCATGGAACTCAAGGACTCAAAGACCCACCAGAATCTCAGGGACGCATTCGCCGCCGAGAGCCAGGCCAACCGCCGCTATCTCTATTTTGCCCGCGTGGCCGACATCGAGGGTTATCCCGAAGTGGGCGGTCTCTTCCGCGACACCTCCGAGGCGGAAACCGGCCACGCCTTCGGCCATCTCGACTTCCTCAAGAAGGTGGGGGACCCCGCCACCCATCTGCCGATTGGCGGGACCAAGGAAAACCTGAAGGCCTCCGCCGAGGGCGAGACCTACGAGTACACCCAGATGTATCCGGGCATGGCCAAGACCGCGCGCGAAGAGGGGTTCTCCGAGATCGCCGAATGGTTCGAGACCCTGGCCAAGGCCGAACGGTCTCATGCCGGCCGTTTCACCAAGGCGATCGAGGCTCTGAAGGAGCTTTGATCGCAGGGAACAGGTTCGATGACCTTCGATTTCGACGATCCGAAGTACTACGACACCAAGGCGGTCGAAAAGGAACTCGAGCGCGTCACTGAACTCTGCGACGGTTGCCGCCGTTGCTACCGGCTGTGCACCCCGTTCGACTTCATGCTGGACGACTGTGTCGACAAGAACGACGGCGATATTTCGAAGATCACGTCCGCCGACTATCGGAAGATCGTCGACCTGTGCTGGCAGTGCAAGCTGTGCTTCAACCACTGCCCTTACACACCGCCCCACAAATGGAACATCGATTTCCCCCGGTTGATGTTGCGGGCCAAAGCCGCGCGAGCCAGGGCGGAAGGGGTCACTCTCCAGAATCAGGCCCTCGGCGATGTCGACCTGGTGGGCACGATCGGAAGCGCTACCGCGCCCTTGTCTAATTGGGCGAATTCGTTCCCGCCCCATCGCGCGGTGATGGAGAAGGTCTTCGGCATCGAGAGGTCGCGCCGGCTGCCCACCTTTCATCGCCGCACCTTTGCCAGCTGGATGACCGCGCGCGGCACCAAGCCGGCGAATCTGAAGTCGACGGTCACGCTGTTCTATTCGTGCTCGGTGAATTACAACGAGCCCCAGGTCGGTCGCGACGTGGTTTCGGTTCTGGAGAAGAATGACTGCGCGGTGAAGTGCCCGGAGCAAGTCTGCTGCGGCATGCCGTTTCTGGACGGGGGAGACATCGAGAATGCGCGCAGAAACGCGCGAAAGAACGTCGAGTGGTTGAAGACCGCCGCGGAACGCGGCGAGAAGATCGTGGTCCCGCAACCCACCTGTTCCTATGTCCTGAAGAACGAGTACCCTCTTCTTGTTCCGGGTGAGGATGCGAAGAAGGTGGCGGCCGCGACCATGGACATTTTTGAGTATCTCGCCTCTCGCAAGGGCGAGGCCACCCTCAACACCAACTTCGCGGGCAAGTCGCCGGGCCGGGTGTCGTACCAGATGCCCTGCCATCTTCGCGCTCAAAACATGGGTTTCAAAACGCGCGATGTGCTCAATTCGATCCCGGGCGCCACGGTAACGGTTATCGAGAAGTGCACGGCCATGGACGGGACATGGGGCATGAAGAAGGAGTATTTCCCTATCTCCATGCAGTTCGCCAAGAAGGCGGCGGACGAGATGGAAGCCGCGAAACCGGACGTGTTCTCGACCGACTGTTCGTTGTCTGCGCTGCAAATCGAGGAGGCGAGCGGCCGGAAGCCGGTTCACCCGATCGCCCTCCTCCGCGAGGCCTACGGAATTCCCGAAGAAAGATGACCAGGGACGAAGGCCCCATGCAGAAGATCGAGCTCAAAGACATCCGGAACATCGCGGAGTACGAGAAGGTCCGCGAAGCCATGAGGGCGGACATCATCGCGCTTAAGAAGAACCGACGGCTCCAGGTCGGGCCGAATCTGAGTCTGGTCTTCGAGAACCGGGAGACCGTCCTTTTCCAGATTCATGAAATGGTGCGCGCCGAGCGACTGGTGGATGAAAGAAAGATTCAGGACGAGATCGACGCCTACGCGAACCTTATTCCTGGTCCGGGCGAACTCTCGGCCACCCTCTTCGTCGAGATTCCGGGTATTGCCGAGATGCCCCACGACCAGGCCATTGCCGCGGTGAATTATTTTCAGGGCTTCGATGAGGGAGGGATCTCGCTGGAGGCCGGGTCGGCTCGGTCGGTGGCGGTGTTCGAGGCGGGGTTCAGCAGCGACGAGAAGATGGCGGCGGTTCAGTACCTGAAGTTTCGCGCGGATGGGTTCATGGCCGCCGCCCTGGGGGATCCGGAGATCCCGGCTCGACTGCGAGCAGGCAATGGAAGGTATCGCGCGGAGGCTCTCCTTCCGTTGGGCCTGCGGGCCCAGATCCTTGAGGACCTCCGGGCCCTCCGGTGATTTCTGAGCCTTTGGCGTGTTGGTCGCGAGTAACGCTAGAATCGTGCGGATCAAGTATGGAGGCTGCGCATGAGGCATAGATTCACGAGTGCGGCTTTTTTGGTGGTAGGACTCCTGTCTTCCCAGGCTCTGCTCGGAGCCACTCAGGGCGGCGTCAAGGGTCGCGTTCTCGTGAATCTGCAGGGCCTAGAGGGGGTTTCGCTCACTCTCGTCAACGTCTCGACGGGACAATCCTTTTCCGTGCGCACCGCTAAGGACGGTTCTTATTCGCTTTCCTTGCCCGATGGCTCCTATGTGGTTGCCAGCGCGGGGGTCCGGGGACTCTCCATCGGCAAGGCGCCCCTGGTGATTCAGGTGACCCCCGGCCGCTTTGTCTCTGCCAACATTGAGATGGCGGGGTCCCTGATCCAGGATTCGCCGAGCGACGGAAGCTCAATCTTTCACAACCCCATCAGCTGTGTGACCCGAAGCGGGTTCCCGGTCTTCGACACTACGTTCGAGCCCAAGGGTTCGGTAGTCAGCGCTCGCCTCTATTTTAAGTCGAATCTGAGTGACGAGTGGTTCTACACGGAGTTTCAACCGCTCTCAGGAGACTTCCCGAAGTACAGGTGGACGATGGCGGCAGACCCAGCGGATCCGGGTGTGATGACGGAAGGAGACGATATTCGTCGCCGCTGGGTGGGTTTGGATGAACCCAAGTCGATTGATCCCGGCGTTCCTCCGACCCATAGGACATTCTTGCCGAAGATCAAGGACGGGTCGGGCATTACTCAAGTCACCTATTACATCGAGGTCACTTTTTCCAACTTTATCGTTTCGCGCACGCGAGAGATCCCGGTCGGAATTCTCGCTAGTGGTGAGGCCTGCAAGCGCGGCTTCCTCGCTCCGGCGGGCGCGCCCAGTGGCCTCACTGTTCTGACCGCCGGTGGCCTGGCCGGGAGTCCGTTTGGGTTCACGGTGGTTACGAGCCTCGCGTCTTACTTGCCCGCGGCCTTGGTTTTCCTGGCTCCTGCTGGCGTGCTGGCGGGTTCGACGCTCGGCGAAGACAGCCCGCCCGCCCCCACTCCAACGCCGACGCCCACTCCCAATCCAACGCCGACTGCCACTCCAACGCCGTTGCCCATTCCAACGTCGACGCCCGCTCCAACGCCGGCTCCACCGGGCCCGACTCCAACGCCCACCCCCACGCCGACTCCACCGGACCCGACGCCAACCCCCACGCCCACCCCCACGCCCACCCCGTCCCTATGCCGGGTTGAGGTGTCCGTCAATCCACAAACCGTCCAGTCCGCCAATGCTTGCTGGGTGGTGGTCTCGGCCGGAGGCCCGTCGACGACCGTGACGTCGTTTCAGGCCTTCACCGTCTCGTGCAGCAGTAAGGTCACGGCCGAAGCCTTTTTTGGTCCCCAGGCTTCATTCGATTTTAACTTCGTGGTCGGCACTTGGACCGGCGCTTGTTCGGGCGACGCCATCAACACGCCCTGCGTTCTGCAACCGACGCTTCCCGCCCTGTCGACCCTCGTTCTTCAGTGCGGGTGCGACCCTCGAATCTGCGCGGGATAGCCGCCCCGTTGCAGTTGAGCGCTGGTCAGGGCTAGGAGTCTGCGCGGTAGAACAACCAGACTCTGGTCCACAGGACGTTACTCCGTGGCCGATGCGTGCTGGGGCTAGGGAACCGAGCGCCTGAGGCCAGCGCCGGCCGCGGTCGGGGCCAGAACCAGACAAACGAGCAGAAGGCCGGCCCATGCTGCGTTGGCCGGGATACGAAAACCGGAGTCGACCAAAGCGTGAGTGAGCGCGGCGGCCAGGCCGGCGAGTGCAGGCCGCGTTTCGATATCCCGCAACACGCGAGGGGCAGCGATCCACGCCAGTCTCAGGAAGGAGACCGCGAGGACCATTCCGAGGACTCCCCCCTCCAGAATCCACTGGATGTACTCGTTGTGCACGTGAGACCAGTACTCGAAGCGAACCACGCGCTGATAGGGCCAGTAGGCGGGGGCGAACGCGCCGATACCGCATCCGAAGACCGGAAAGAAATCGGCCAGCCGAAGCAGGTCCCTCCAGACCAGCAGCCGGCTGGCCTCGAAATCGACGTCGCCGAGCCGCACGAAGGCGGCAGGAACTCCGGTGCCGAATAGGGCAACCACAAAGAGTCCGACAGATGCGAGGGCAAGCCTCGGCCGTCGAAGCAGCCCCGGCCCGAGGCCGGCGAGGAGGCCCACGCCGAGGGCGATAAGGCCACCTCGCGAGCCGGAAGCGGCACTCGCCACCAGCATGAGCAGAAGAGCGACCAGGAGGCCGACGTTCCTTCCAAACTCCGGCGATCTGGCGAAATTGGATAGACCTCGAAAGGCCCCGCTCCGGATGGCGGCGCCCAGAACCCCGGCGGCCACGGAAGCAGCAATGGCGATTAGATTCGAGTAGTGATCGCGGTTGTAATACGGCCCGAAGATGCCCGCCTCGTGGTCGCCGGCACCGGGCACCCGGAAGACTCCGTATAGCCAGTAGGGGTGGGCTGACTTTGATTGAACCAGCCCCTCGAGGGCCATGATCGCGCCGACACCGGCCATGCCCAGGAACAGCACCTTCATCGTCTGTGCCCGATCCGAAAGGACACCGCCGAAGATGGCAAGGGCAAGCGCCTGCAGACCGGCAATAAAGAGCCACGCCTGAAGCGTTCCGGTTGGGCTCGCGGTCAGGGACGCCCAGGTTCGGCTGTCGGCCGGCGGTATGAAGTGAGCCGCGAAGGAACCGGGGGAAATGACCCGCAGCACCCCTGAGGGCAAGGGGACGAGCTGAAGTGCGAACAGCAGGTGGAGCGCGACCATGGCGCGTGGCATGGGGTTGACGCGATCCGGACTCGCGGGCTCGGAAGGTCGCCGGCTTATCAACGTCACAGAGGCGCCGAGGCCGATCCATAGCCAGGCAAGAGGCACCCAGACGATGAGCGAGACCGCTCCGGATGCGAAGGGCGCAAGCAGAACGGTGGCCAGACCGAGTCCGGTACAAACCCGACCAATCCGCACCGGACTCATCGTCGCTGGTCCGCGGGAACCGTCGCAGGCTCTTTCGCCTGCAGGATAGCGATCTTGAGGAGTGTTCCATCCTTCGCATAGGTCATCCGAAGGTTTGGGAGACCGTCCTCGTCGGTATCAAAGTTCTCCGCGCTGAGGTAACCCTTTCTGAAATCCTGAATTCGGTCGGTTCGGCCGTTGCCGTCGCTGTCGATCCGGCTCTCGGCCAGCCGGCCTCCTTCGAATATCTGAACCGCTTCAAACCGCCCATCCAGATCGGAATCAACGTCAATGCGAGTCAGCAGGCCATTCCCGCCATAAGTGGCGAATCGATCCGGGCGGGTCCCCACCCGGGCCGTCGCGGACCGCAGCCGTTGGCCCTCCGGTCCGAAAGTATCCCAGCGGTCCACCATTCCGTCGAAGTTGGTGTCGGTCTCTTCGATGCGCGCGCCCCCGGCGCCGTCCCAGGTGATGATGCGATCCGAAATCCCGTCCTGGTTTCGGTCGAGGACTCGTCGGACCAGGGCATGGGTGGTCATGTCGTAGGAACTTTGTTGGAAGGGAAGTTGAACGAGGCGAACTTCCCGCCCGCTCGAATCCGTCTCCACCCGCCACAGGGGAAGATCAACCAGCGAGGATCGACCGCACCCCATGACCGAAGTCCCGATCAATGCCAGGGAGCCGAGGACCCGCCTGGCGCAATCCTTCAATACCATCGGAGCAGAATCATATTCGGGCTTTCTCTTTCCGCTGGGACTTCGGTCTCCGGGACGAGTGGAGCTAGACTTCCTCCGCCGTTCAAACAAGGAAGCTGGAGGCTCTCATGGCTGATCAAGAAAACTCATCGACGTCCGGGGTTCTGTTGTCGTTCATCGTTGGCGGGCTCGCCGGCGCTGCTCTGGCGGTTTTGTTCGCCCCCCGCGCCGGGCGTGAAACCCGCGAGCTGATCGCGGACCGGGTGAAGGATGGACTGGCCAAGGGACGTGACTTGAAGGACGAAGTGGTGACCCGATCGCAGCACCTTCGCGACGAGGCGGTTGATTTTCTGGAGGAGCGCAAAGAGCGTCTCGGCTCGGCGATCGAAGCGGGGCAGCAGGCTTACCGCGAAGGCCGCGACCGCGGTTGATGGATTGCCGCCAGGTAAAGGTTCGATGATTCCAGGGAGGCATAGCATCGATGAATGAGTGGGCGGGTTTCTTCCTCGGAGTGATGGCCCTGGCCGCGGTTGTGCAGTGTGTCTTCGTGGTGGTGGCGGCGCGAAGCCTGGTCAGCAGTGGCCAGCGCGTGAACGAGCTTTGCCAGCGGTTCGACGCGGAAATCAAGCCAACCCTGGACGATCTCCGGAGGGGTGCCTCGAATCTACGCGCCATCTCCGATTCCGGCCGGGATCAGGCGGTGCGGATAGAGGCTTTGCTGTCCACCACTCTTGGGAGCATCGAGACCACGATCGAGAGCGTGCGGTCACTGATCGTAAAGCCGATCGAATCGCTCACCGAGCTTTCGGCTTTTTGGGGCGGCTTGCGACGGGGTCTCGATACCTACCGGAACACCGAGCCGAAGCAGCGCTCCGTTTCGAAGCCTTCGCGTCGGTCCGAAGACTCCGACGAGCACCTGTTTATCGGCTGAGGCGAGAGGAGACCGGCCAAGAATGCCCAAGACCCGCCGCATCGATGACTTCGTGGGCCTCCTGAGAGGCTACACGCAGGAAACCATGACCAGCGCCTCCGTTCTGGATCTTTGCCTGGACACGGACATCGAGGACTCGTCTTTGTCGCCCTACGTGCACTGGCATGACTCGATGTACACGCGGAATCTCATCTACCGGGACGATCTGTTCGAGGTCATGGCGGTGTGCTGGCAGAAGGGGCAGAAGACGGTCCTTCACACCCACAACGGACAACTGGGCTGGATGATGGTGAATCGTGGCATCGCGGAGGTCACAAACTTCAAGTGGCAAGGCTGCAACGCCTCCGAGGGTCAGAACATCGGCGGGCTCGACTGTCTTGCCGGGGCCAATGAGATTCAACTCTCCCGCGAGCGCGTGGAGACCTGCGGTCGGGGGGGACAGGTCAACTCGATCGATCGCGTCCGCACAATTCACCAGGTCGCGGTGGTGGGCGATGAGCCCGTGGTTTCCGTTCATGTCTATTCGCGCCCCATCGACTCCTGCGTGGCGTTTGACCTCGAGGCTCCTCGTTGTTACCGGCGCCAGCTTCGCTACTTCAGCAAGTTCGGCGATGTGGTGATGACTCCGAACGACATCCAGACGTTGACCGCCGCGACTCCACCCAAGGATGAGGCGCTTGGCGCCTGAGTCGTACTGATGGCCGGCGCCGCTGATCTGCTGGCCCAGGCAGCCCGCTGCATCGAGACCGATGTTCCGGCGGCTCTGGTCACCGTAGTGGGGGCGCAGGGATCGACCCCGCAGCGGCCGGGGGCACGGATGCTGGTCCTCGCCGACGGGACTGTGAATGGCACGATTGGCGGGGGATGCGTGGAGGCGGAAATGGCTCGTCGCGCGCGGCTCGCGATTGAGAATGGCCGGCCGGTCCTGACCACCTACGACCTCACCCCGGAACAGGCGGGCGACGAAGGCCTGGTCTGCGGCGGGCGCATGGAGGTCTTCATCGAACCGCTCGAGGCCACTCCGGGCCTCGCTATCCTGGGCGCGGGTCATGTGGCCAGGCCCCTGTGCACTCTGGCCGCGATGGCTGGATTCAAGGTATCGGTCCTCGACGATCGAGAACGGTACGCGACCGAGGCCCGGTTTCCGGAGGCCGGGCGGGTCGTGGTTTCGGCCTTCGAGTCGGCGGCCCTGACCCTGGGTCTGACCCCGCGATCCTTTGCCGTAGTGGTGACCCGTGGCCACCGGGGGGATGCGATCGCGATTGCTTCATGCCTCCCCCTGAAGCCGAGGTTTCTCGGGTTGCTCGGGTCGAAGGCGAAGATGGTTCACGTCTTCACCGACCTGATTGAGCGGGGCTTCTCTTCGGAAGACCTGGCCAGAGTGGAGACGCCGGTCGGGATTGAGATCGGCGCGGAGACTCCGGAGGAAATCGCGGTGAGCATTGTCGCCCGCATGATCGCGGTCCGGAGAGGCATAGGAGTGGATCGGATTCGGTCTATGGCCGCGCAGGTCCCGGCTCGACTGGCGGCGGTCGCGGGCGGAAGGCTTCTCTCGGAGAAGTGAGCACGACCGATCAACGCGGGAGCGAAGGCGCCGGGATGGGAGCGCGGAGGCTGCCCCGTGGGCCGGTTGACCTAATACCGAGTCCCCACGAGAATAGACCCTTCATGAGGTGGTCCATCTTCCGTTCGGCTCTGCTGGGGTTACTGTTCGTATCGGCTTCCCAGGCTCAGACGGCGGATCCGTCTGCATTACGACCGTCCGATGTGGTCGATGTTGTGGTTCTCGGCCAGCCGGCCCTTTCCGCCGATTTTGTGGTCGACAAGGACGGAGGAATCACCTATCCGCTGATCGGCAGGGTGGTGGTCGCTGGCATGACTCCGGCCGACCTTGGGAGAAAACTCCAGGCCTTACTGGGCGCTGGTTTCCTGCGCCGACCCGAGGTGTCGGTCCGGGTCAAGGAGTACCGTTCGCGGCCGGTCATGGTCATTGGCGAAGTGGCTCGACCGGGGATCTTCTCGCTCAAGGGCGATCGCTCCCTCCTCACCATTCTGGCAGAAGCGGGCGGGCTCACCTCGAACGCCGGACACGAACTCATGGTTGCTCGCCCACCGGAGGGCAGCGAGAGTGTTGCCATAGATCAGTTCTATTCGATGCCGGTAGTGCCCGGCCTCTCGGACGTTGCTCGATTGCCTGATGCGGACGAACTGCCGCCCGGCGCCATCAAGGGTTCGGACCTGTTTCGGGCCAGTTTCCGAGAATTGATGAAAGGGAATGCGGAGCAGAACGTGATTCTGGAGGGCGGCGACTTGATCTATGTGCCCCGGGCCGCACAGATCTTCGTCACCGGCCAGGCGGCGCGCCCGGCCTCCTTGAAGTTCCTCGATGGCATGACGGTGCAGGACGCCCTTCAGCTGGCCGGAGGGATCTCGGACCGTGGCTCCCTCAAGCGTCTGAAGCTGATCCGTTTTGAGTCGGGAAAGCGCAAGGAGATGAAAGTTCAAATGACCGACCTTCTGAAGCCGGGCGACACCCTGAACATCGGCGAGAGATTCTTTTGATCTACCCTCCTGCCACGGAGTTCGTGTGAGTTCCGGGGGCGGAGTTCTTCGCGCCGTTCCGCAGCCCGAGGACCGTCGCCCGTTCGGGCCGGAGCCTCCCGCCGGGAATGAAGGCGCCTCGGAGTGGGTGAAGTTCACGCATTCGCTCTGGCACAGTCGATGGCTGGTCCTGGCCTGCGTGGTGGTGTCGCTGGCTCTGGCCACCGGATACAACTACACCGCGCGGCCGCGTTACGAAGCGGTGGCCCAGATTCGGATATTGAAGACGAAGCCGGATCTCTCGCCCGGCAACGATGTGGTCGAGGTCGTGAATACGGAGTGGGTCGAGACGCAGTATCGGATCATCGTGGGAAAGTCGATGATCAAGAAGGTGGTCGAGAAGTTTGACCTCACCCACCTGCCGGAGCTCGGCACCGGACCCATGCGGTCTCCGATCGAACTCATTCGCACCAAGGTCTTTGGCTCCGCGCCGAACGAGTTCAGTCCTTCCATGCAGGTCGAACCGGCGATCGCGGCTCTTAGATCCAGAATCACGGTTCGTCCGGTGGCGGGAACAAGTCTCGTCGATCTGGTGGTCAGGGCCTACGATCCAACCTTCGCCGCCCTCGCCGCAAACGGATTGGCCCGAACCTACATCGACGCGTCTCGGTCCGATCGTACTGATCAATCGGAGAGCGCCACGAAATGGCTGGAGGCCCGCCTTCAGGCGGAGCAGAAGCAGGCCCAGAACTCGTTCGAGGCCCTGCGTACCTACGAGGAGAAGAGCGGAAGTTCCAACCTTGAAGCGCGTCAGCGACTGGCGGAGTCAAAACTTCAGCAGGCCGGTGGGCAACTCGTGGCGGCGCGGAGCGAGAAAGCCTCGAAGAAGGCGTACCTCGACCAACTCCGGCGGCTCAGTCCGGCCGAGCTGATGACCCTCCCGGAGCTTTCGGGTAATGCCTCGTACCAAACCATGCGCAAGGAGCTGCTTGATATCGAGCTCCGCAAGGCTGAACTGGATCAGAGCCTCGGCCCGAAGCATCCCGATGTGGTGGGCCTCGAGAATCGGATTCAATCGCTGAAGGTGACGCTCGCGTCCGAAGCGAGAGGAGTGGTACGTGCGGTCGAGGCGGCCTACGAAGGGGCGTCGCGGCAGGAGGCGGTTCTCGCCGCTACCGTGAGCTCAGCTCAGGGTGAGATGTCGAGCCTGCGAGACAAATCGCCAGAGTATCAAAGCCTCAAACGGGATGCCGACACCTCCAACGAGCTGGCCCAGACCCTGGCCAGACGTGGCAAGGAAGCGGGGGTCGAGAGCGCCCTGAATGACACCACGGTGCGAATGATGGAGCCGGCCGAGGTCCCCCGGGCTCCGGTATTCCCGGACCGCACTGGAAATCTTCAGATCGCCTTGCTCGCCGGCCTAGCCACGGGAATCCTTCTGGTTTCGATCAAGGAGCGTCTTGACACCACCGTCAAAACCCCGGACGATGTAAAAGACGCCCTGGGTATCCCCTTTCTGGGATTTGTGCCGGATCTTTCGACTCTCTCAGAAGTGAACGCGAAGCACAGCCTCAACTCCGTGAGACATCCGACCTCTCCTCTCTCAGAATCGTATCGGGTCATTCGGACCAACGTAATGGCCGCGGCCGGGGCCTTCCAGGCGCGCGTCCTGCTCATCACCAGCATCCATCCCGGGGAGGGGAAGTCCACCACCGCTTTGAACCTCGCCGCCGCCATCGCCCAGACCGGGGCCACCGCGGTTCTGGTTGATTCGGATCTGCGCCGGCCCACCGTGCATTCGAATCTCAATCTTTCGAGGAGCCCGGGTCTGCGAGACCTGTTGTCGAGAGCCGGTTCTTTTCGGGATGTGGTTCGCCCAGGCCCCATCCCCGGCCTTTCCGCGCTGACCTCGGGAGCAACCCCCGACAATCCTGCCGAACTCATGGGTTGTGAAGAGATGCGAACGCTTCTCCGGGACCTCGCGGGCGCCTACGACTGGGTCATCGTGGACGCGCCCCCGGTGGGGGGAATGGCCGATGCTCTGATCATCGGCGGGGTGGTGGACGGGATCGTGCTTGTAGTTGAGGGGGATCGAACGACCAAGACGGTCGCCGCCGACGGCATCGCTCAGTTGACCTCGGTGGGCGGCCGGCTGGTGGGCGCCATTCTCAATCGGGTCGACGTGAAGCGCAACGCCTATTACCTGTCGCGATACGCTACTGGCTACTACGGGGGCTATGGGTATTACGGCGCTGTGTATTCGCGTTACCCCTCCGGGCCTCGACCGGGCGGGAATCGGCGGGTAGGGAAATAGCCCGGCACCTTGCCTGGTTGAAGACGTTGGTGTAAGCTCAAGCACATCCTGTTGGGTCTATTGGGATTATGTCGACGCTCGTTTGGAGGGTTTGGTCGGATTCTTTGGAGGCATGAGACTTTGACAATCAAGAAATTTTTGGGAGTTGTCCTCTCCCTGGCGATGGCCTTTCCATCTGGAGCCACTGTTACCACCAGCGGCACACTCAGGGGCGTGGTTTCTATTGGCGGTCGTGGTCTCGATGGTCTTTCCTTCGCTCTGGTGAACGTTGAAACCGGGCGATCGTTCATGGTTCGATCTGCCGCCGACGGCTCCTTCACCGCGACCCTCCCCCCTGGGTCCTACGTGTTTTCCAGCCCGGGGCGTCCAGGAGTTTCGATCTCGCGCGCTCCCCTTGCGGTTGAGGTGGTGTCCGGGAAAGTGGCTTCTGCCAACGTCGAGATGGCTTTGCTCTCTGCCCAGGTCCAGGTCCCGACGGCTCCGGCCGGCTCGGTGACGATCACGTACGACGCGCCGGATTGCATCACCGAAGGAGAGTTCACGCTGGTCGAGGCGATCTTTGATCCGTTTTCGTCGGTGGTGAACGCGCGTTTGTACTTCCAGTCGAACCTCAGTCCCGAGTGGTTCTACACTGTCTTCGAGTTGATCGAGCCCGCGGTGGCGGGCGGACCGACCCATCGTGCCTTCATTCCCAAAGTAAACAAGGACGGCGGTATCGAGACCATCAACCACTACCTTCAAGCTACTTCCACCGATTTTACGGAGTCGAAGACCGCGGAGCATTTGATGACGGTTGTGGCAGGCGCCACCGAATGCAAGGGCAAACTGGCGCCCATCGGGGCGCCTGAGGGCGCCATATCTGTCTTGTCGGCCTCCGGGTCGGTCGCGGGAGCGCTGGCTGGCTTTGGCGGGGTCGCCGGAGTGGGTCTTGGGGCCGGGCTTATCGCCGTCGGCGCGGGCGTCCTGGTCGCGGGAACGGCCCTGACCGTCGCGGCGGTGTCCGGTCCGACTGCGACTCCGACCGCCACGGTGGTTCCGGCCACGCCCACGCCCACGGCAACGGTGACGCCCACCCCGCAGGTTCAGACATGCGCGGTGGCGGTTTCGGCAGTGCCGGTCCGCCAAGCTGCCGATGGTGGTCCATTGTGCCAAGCGATAGTCCAATCCCCGCTGGGCGTGACTCTTGGAGCTGTGATTGGTGGGCCAAGGACGTTTACCGTTCCTTGCGCCAATGCGATCACTGTCTTCGCTCAGGTCGCGCCGGCGAGTTCCTTGACCACCGACGCCAAAGCGGCCGAGTGGCTTGGGGGGTCGTGCAGCGGATCCGCGCTCGGTCGTCCCTGCGTGATCAACCCACCTCTGAGACCCACCCAAGAAGTGCTTCTGAACTGCATTATCTAAGCGCCTCCGTCTGAAGTCAGGGCCGACCGGAGTCGGTCGGTGCTTCTCCGTCGCTCCCGCAATACTCGCGGGCGAGGTCTGTGGCCCGGTTCAGAGTTTCTCGCTGGCCCGAGTCAGAGGCGCCGGGTGAGGGTCGGTCTCACCGGGGCGCATTCCGGCTCCCTGGGGGACGTAGTCAGGGCCAATACACAGACAAGGATGGCGGCGTTCGCGGGGACGCGGCACGGAAAATCCAGGAAGGCCTGCGCGGCGAAAGCGACCACCGCCCCCAGCGCGATCTCCCGAGTCTCCCCGGTGAAGCCGACGGAACGCCGCAGGGACTTGATTACGAAGCCGAGAGCGAGAACTCCGGCCCCTCCTCCCTCGATGAGCCATTGGAGGTAGTCGTTGTGAGCATGAGGCCAGATCTCATAGGGTGCGTTGGTCTGGTAGGGCAAATAGGCCCGGACGAAGGTTCCAACCCCCGAGCCGAACACCGGGAAGAAGCGAAACAGGGTGGTCATATCCATCCACGGTCTGAAGCGACTGGCCATGAGGTCGACACTTAGCCCTCGCTCGATGGCCGCGGCTCCGGTGAGAACCAGGGCGGGAACTCCCAGACTGAGAACGATCAGGAGGGCGCGTCTTCCCATGCCGCGGGCGACGATGATTCCGATGGCGGTGACGGCCGCAAGCGTGCCCGATCTCGACCCGGAGGCGGCGGTGCTGAGGGCGAGGAAGCCCGAGGCGCCGGCGAGGAGGATCACCCTTGGCAAGGCAGTCCGGTCAGCCAGCAGGCGCTTGAAGCCACCACTCCCAAGGGCCAGAGTCGCGGCCAGGCCGGCGGCGAGGCCGGCGCCCATCGCCACCACGGTGGCGAAGTGGTTGCGGTTGAGATACGGCCCGTAGATGGCCGTTTCAAAGCCCGAAGGCACGCTCACGAACTGCCGCCCCGATAACCAATAGGGATGGGCGGACCGCGATTGCCAGAGGCCCTCGCTGGCCAGGAGCAATATGACTACGAGGAGAGTGTAGACCACCGTGCGGCGCTTCGGGAGGGGCAGGCCCTGGAGCGCCAGAAATAGGCCCTGCAGGCCTGCAACATAGACCCAAGCGTCCACCGTGGCGCCGGGAGAAACCGAGAGAGGGCGGAACCGGCCATCCGCGGGATCCGGGAAGAAATGGACAGCAAACGATCCGGGGGAGAGAACTTTGAGGAGGGGCGCGGACATCGGCATCAACTGCAGGGCGATAAGCAGGTGAAGAGGCAGGAGCGCTCTTGAAACCGCCGGCCCCGGTGACGGAAGATCTCCGGGCGAAACGCGCCCGCCCGCCACCGCCGAGACGAGACCGAGGCCCAGCCACACCCCGCAGAGTTGAATCCATTCCGCCCTAGTGAGCACGGCAAATAGGAACGGAGCCAGGCAAACCGTGGCGAAGGCCACCCAGCCAATCACCCGGGGAAGAACATCGGGGCGCACCGGCTTCGTTTCGCCCTACCTGACCAGACGCTCGACCTTGGAAATGGCTCCGGTCTTTGTATGGAGGATTCGAACATCGGGCTGCCCATCCCCGTCGCGGTCGATTTCCTCGCTGGTGAGGAAGCCGGCGCTCCAGTCCTGGATCCGCTCGCGCGTGCCGTTGCCGTCGGTGTCGATTTCCGCGCGCGTGAGGCGGCCACCGACGAAGATCTCCCGTCGCTCCCGGCGACCGTCGTGATCGGCATCGGTCTCAACCTGGGTCGTGGCTTTGGTCACCGGGTCGATCTCGATAAAGCGCTCAGGCGCCCCCCCCTTGGCCGCAGTCGAGAAGCGCACCATGACGCCCTCGAGGTTGTACTCCTCCCGGCGATCGATCTTTCCGTCCCGGTTCTCATCGATCTCAAGTCGCTCCGGAGTGTTCCGCCCCGCGAAATACGCGAAGACGTCGGCTTTGCCGTCCGCGTTGCTGTCGAAATTGATCTGCCGCAATGCGCCGTCAAGCCCGTAGAGGTAGGTGTACGGGGGCTTCTCCAGCAGCCTCACCTCGACACCGCTCGCGTCCTTGATCATTCTCCACGGAGGCAGATCCGTGGCTGGCGTTCGTGAGCTTATTCCGCACGCCGTCGTGACCAGCGAGATACCGGCGATAATCAGGGGGCGCACCGTCGGATGATAACAAGACACTCGCGACCATGAACCCAGGCCCCGGCAAGCGAAGAGGCGATTCCCGTTGAGGGATTCGGGTCTGCCATCGAGTGACGCTCAGAAATTTGAAGTCTGGGCTTTCGGCGGTGGGAAGGGCGGAACCGGCAAGAGCGCCCTCGCCGCCTCGGTGGGCTTTCAGTTGTCGCGGCTGGGGCGACGGGTGGTCCTGGTCGATGCGGATTTTGGCGGGGCCAATCTTCACACCTGCCTGGGCCTTCCTCCCCCGTCCCGCTCGCTTCTCGACTTCATACGCAATGGGGGCAGCGTGGCCGACGAATACGCCACGGCCACCCCTTACCCGAATCTTCGGTTCGTCGGCGGTCGGGTAGATGAAGAGGCGGGGGTTCTTCCGGTGGGTTGGGCCTTTCGTCTGTCGACCGCACTCCGCGCCCTTCCCGTCGACCTGGCTCTTCTCGATCTTGGCGCCGGGGTTTCCCGGGAGACCATAGAGGCCATGAACCTGGCCGACCTGAAGGTTGTGATTTCCGTGCCCGAGCCCAGCTCGGTCGAGAACATCGCAAGCCTGCTGCGCGGTCTTTGCCTTCAGCGTCTCGTCCAACGCCTTCCCTCCAACGAGGTCAGGCGTCGCCTGCTTGCGGTGCAGTCCGGCCAGGGGGAGTCACGAGTGAGAGTTCTGCCGGACGTGTTCCGGGAAATCGAGGCGGTGGATCCGACGGTGCTGGGGGCAGCCCGGGCCATCATTGGGGAGATGGCGATCACCCTCGTGACCAATCAGGTGCGCGATGACGCTGATCGCAACTTCGGCGCCCAGACCGCGGCGGTGATCCGGCGGCACTTCGGCCTGTCGATGTCCTACGCCGGCTTTGTGCATCACGACGATGCGGTGTGGCGGACGCTGCGCCGGGGAAAGATGTTCATGGTGGACGCCAGCCGCTCCCGGGCGGCCGAGGACGTTCGACGCCTCGCTCGGAACCTGCTTCGCCGGGCCGACTTGTCACCGGTCTTCTAGGAAGCCCAGGATGAAATTACTCTAGTGAAAAACAAGAGCTACTACGAAATCCTCGGGGTTGCGCCCCACGTGGGATCGGGGCAGATTCAGGCCGCGTACCGCTTCGCCCGAAGCCTGTATGTCGGCGAATCCACCCCTACGTACGCCCTATTGGACGCCGAAGAGAGGTCGCAAATGCTGGCTCTGGTAGAGGAGGCGTACGCCGCACTCTCCAACCCCAGCGTGCGTCGCGATTACGACCGGCATCTGGGCGCCCGGGTGGCGGCACCTTCCTCCGAGCCTAAGGTCGAGAGTACGGGCGCCGCCATCGTCCCGGGACCGCGCTCCGCCGCCCGACACCCTCCCGCCCCTGAGATCCCCCTTCGGGTCGCCGCTGATTCGATCAAGGTTCCGGAGCTAGTCAACGGCGCCGTTCTCAAGGCGCTGCGCACCAGCCGCAATCTTTCCATCGACCAGATAGCCGGGCTCAGCAAGGTGGGAAGCCGGTTTCTCAAGGCCCTTGAAGAGGATCGCCACGAGGCGTTGCCCGGACGCGTCTTCGCCCGAGGGTTTCTTATTGAATACGCGCGAGCGATCGGAGCCTCGGAATCCGAGATTGTGGACCGGTATCTGCAGCACTGGACTCCGAAGTAGACGATCAGGCGATCTCGCGAATCGCCCGGCTGACCGCGTCGAGATATTGCACGCGCATCTGGGCCGAGGCCCGGCATGCGCCCACCGCGAGGTGCTCGAGCTCGGGCGTGGTGGCGTAGCGCTCACACAGGCGATAGCCCACATCGGCATGCTCGGTATCACCTTCGATGTGGACGGTGAAGAACCGCAGGTCGCGATCGGAGAAGCCCAGGGTTCGGCAATGATCGACGTACTTCTGGTACATCGCGGGCAGTTGCCCTTCGAGGGCGACCATGATCCCGGCGGCCTGCTCCGCGATATGCCGCGACTGCACCAGCTCTTCGATCCAGGCGCGAATCCCGCGGGCCGCGGGGAGTATCCGGCCGTCCCGATCCGCGCTCTCCACCTCGGCCCTCGGATATCCGCAGGCCTCGGCAAAATCGAGAAGCAGGTCCGGGTGCCGGCCTCCCGGCGTCTCCTCGCCGTTAAGGTTTTCGAGGATGAACAGGCGGGTGTCCACGTCCGGGCAGCGGGTGTACATGATTCCGAACTGCTGGGGGATCCGGTCGATGTAGTACCAATGCTGCATGGCCCAAAAACCCATCTGTTTCCGGGACAGCTTTCCGGCGGCCCAGGCGTGCGAGAAGGAGTGCGTTTCCGAAGAGGCCTGGGAGCGCGCTTCTACCAGGCGAGCGCGGAACTCAGGTCGGACCGGAGTCGTGAAGTGAAGGTTCATGGGTTTGCGATCCTCAGCGATGGTTGCTTGTCTTTGCCTATCTTTGCGCCCGCGATGTTCGGCAGGAACAGCATGACGATGATGCAGGAAAGCAAGTGCATGATCGATACGATCCAGAAGACGGGTGCGTATGAGTAGTTCGCCACCAGATAACCCACGAGCGGGGCGAAGAGGGATCCGCCGTAGCTCCCGGCTGCTCCCGAAAGCCCCCAGGCCAGGCCGAGGTCTCGGGCATTGAAAATGTCGGCGGGTACGGTGAAGAGCGACGCCGACTTCACCTGAATTCCGAACATGCCGACCCCGATCCATAGAAGGGCGGCAACCGGAGTCTCGGCTCGGAGGGCGAGCAGGGAGATGGGCACCATCAGCGCCCCCGCCCACATGAGCAGCTTCCGCGAGGCGTCGATGCTGAAGCCCCGCTTGATCAGGGCGGTACCGGAAAAGCCTCCGACCACGCTCCCGAGATCGGCGGCGATGAAGGGTATCGAGACCATCCATCCGATCTGAGCCAGCGACAGGCCCCGAACATCGCCGAGGTACTTCGGAAGCCAGGTGGCGAAGAAGTAGAACGCGCCATCCGCGACGAAGCGGGAGAGCATGAGTCCCCAGGTCTCGCGGCGCTGGAGCAGCGACCACAAGGAGGATCGCGCGCCGGGGTCGGCCGGATCGGAACCGAAAGCGATGGTTCGTCGCTCCTCCTCCGTCACCCGAGGGTGGGTTTGGGGCGACCCGTAGAGCCCAAGCCAGAAGATCAGCCAGACAAAGCCCAGCCCGCCGGTCAGCAGGAAGGCGCCGCGCCAGCCGCTGGTGAGGACCAGCCAGGCCACGAAGGGTCCGGCCACGATGGCCCCGAAGCCCACTCCCGCATTCACCAGTCCGACCGCGGTCGAGCGTTCGGCCTTCGGAAACCATTGCGAGATCGCCTTCAGTGCGGCGGGGTAGTTCGCGGCTTCGAAGAGACCGAGAGCGAACCTCAAGGCGGAGAAGCTCCGGACTCCGGCGCCCAGGGCATGGGCCATGCTCGCGAGCGACCAGAAGGCGACCGCGATCGTGAAGCCCTTCCGGGCCCCAATGCGATCCACGATCCATCCCGTGACCACCTGGCCGATCGCGTAGGCGAGGAAGAACCACGACAGGATGTCTCCGTACTGTTGGGGGGTGAGTGAGAATTCCCGGGTCAGTTCTCGCTCGGCGATAGACAGACTCTGCCGGTCGATATAGTTGATGGTGGCCGCTGCGAAAAGAAGCAGGGCAATGACATATCGATAGCGGCCGCGGAAGAAAGCGATCATCCGCGCGCCCGGGACCGTTCAATGGCGGCCAGGACCGAGGGCGAACGGAGGGTGGCCTCGGGCACGCGATTGACGGCGGGTTGGCGTCCTCCGTTCCAGGTGGCGTCGATACCGAGCTTCCCCGAGATCGCGTTTCCGAGGGGCAGGGATGGATCGAGAGCCGAACCGGGAAGGCCGGCGCGAGACAGGAAATCCCGCCCGGGCTGGGACCGCGTGCCGATGGTCTCGAGAACCGCCCGCGCATCGTGGAGGTCGACGCCCTCATCGAGCAGAACCACGTACTTGGTGCGCCGAAACTCCAGCAGTTCGGTCAAGAGCGCCCGCGCGGTCTCAGGCGAGATCGGACGGGTCTCGACGAAGGCCCAGAACCGACGGCCATACGAGGGGACATGGACATCGAGAATCTCGGGGGAGACGCGGGCCCCAAGTTCGAACAGTTTCGCTTCGATGAGGAGGTTGTCGGGCACCAGAGCGTCGGACAGGCCCGACCCGAAATCGTGATAGACCGCGCCTGGACGCATCGATACGCGCTCGACCCGGATCGCCGGACTCTGCGTTCCCTCACCTGCATATCCGGTGAACTCTCCGAACGGGCCCTCCTCCACTCGGAGATCCTTGGGCACGAAGCCTTCGATGACGATTTCGGCCTCTTCGGGCACGAGGATCCGAGATCCGTGGAGAGAAGTTTCCATCAAACGCAAGGCCTCGCCCATCAGCGCGCCTGCGGACGGCCAGTGACTCACCGGGTAGCCGAGCTTGACCTGTGTTCCCATGAGCACGGCCGGGTGGTGGCCGATCCAGAGGGCGATGGGCGCGTCCTGTCCGCGCGCCCACCATTTCTCGATGTTCTTCCAGTTGTGAGACGTGGGGTAGGGAAAGTAGGGCCACTCGCGTCCGGGCTTGGCCCATACCCTTTGGACCGCGGTGTTGTCGATCAGAGTGTCGGGATCAAAGGTGGTGGCGTGAGCGGCGGTGAGGTAGGGGCCCGGGTCGCAGTCGTGTTGCCAAAGCACGGGGAGATTCATGGCCGGATCAGGTCCTTCAACCTCACGCCGCCCGCTGGCCGAGGGGACGCGCACGGGAGCAATGGGCTTGGAGAGCCGCTCGGCCAGCACGGGAGCGGTCCGGCGGTTGGGCAAACCAAGAACGCGGGTCAGAAGATCCCGCCGCGCGGTCACGTTGGTCAAGACCGGCGTGGTCGAGGCGCGGCCGTCGAGCAGGACCGGGCGCTCGAAGAGAAGGGGAGCGCGCGACCCATCTTCGAGCGCGTGCTGAACTGCGGTGATCTCGTGGCGAACCGACAGTGGCTCGGAAATCCGCAGCACCTCCTCGGTGTCGTCGATCCAGGAGCGCAAGTCTTTCATCTTCGAGGGAAGTCGCGGGTCAGGACATCACCATGCCGCCGGAAACGGGCACGGTGAGACCGGTGAGGTAGCGGGCCTCGTCTGAACAGAGGAAGCCGATGACACTGGCCACATCGTCCGCCGTTCCGATCCTTCCCAGCGGAATGGCCGCGCGCAAGGAGTCCTTGACTGAACCTTCAAGTCGATCCAGCATCGGCGTATCTATGGGTCCGGGGGCGACGCAGTTGGCGCGAATGCCCTCTGGACCGTAATCGCAGGCAATGTTCCGGGTGAGAGCGATCAGACCAGCTTTGGCCGCCGCGTAGGCGGGGCCGGAGAGGGGCGAGCCCCCGGTCAGGCCGTTCGTGGATGACAGGAAGATGACGCAGCCATGCGTAGCGCGAAGGCGCGGAAGGGCCAGCCGCGCGTAAGTGAACGCGGCGGTGAGGTTGAGGTCGATGAGCCGCCGGAACTCGCTCGGCGGAACGGCCTCCACCCGCCCCGCCCCGACCGCTCCGGCGGCCAGAACCACGGCGTCGAGCCGGCCCCAGGTCTGGTCCAACGCGCTGAACGCGGCCTCGGTCTCGAGGTCGTTGGTCACGTCGGCTCCATGCCAGTGGATTCCCGGGTCGCTTTCTGGGGCCTGCCGGTCTACCACCCGATCGACCGCAAAAACCTTGAACCCGTCCCGCCGCGCTCGGCGGAGGATGGCCTGTCCAATCCCACCCGCCGCGCCGGTGAGAAGAAGCACACGTTCGTCTGGATGGCCGGGCGGCGAAAAGGGGGGCATGGAACTCGCGGGTATAATGTCATAACTTTAGGACAAGTGTCCGAAGCCTCGGACCCCCCTCCTCCGCCCCCTGAATCGCCCATGACCGCCAATCAAGAAGACACGTTCGGCCCGCTTCAGGGCGTCAAGGTTCTGGATGTGGCCACGCTATTCGCGGGCCCGCTGGCCGCGACTCTTCTCGGTGACTTCGGCGCGGACGTGATCAAGATCGAGCATCCGAAGGGCGACCCTGTTCGCACCCACGGCCACGTGAAGAACGGCGTGAATTTGTGGTGGAAGATGATCGGGCGGAACAAGCGGGCCATCACGTTGAACCTGTCGCAGCCGGACGCGCAGGCCATTCTTCTCGACCTGGCCGCTCAGGCGGACGTGCTGATCGAGAACTTTCGCCCCGGGACGCTCGAGGGCTGGAATATCGGTCCGGCGCAGCTTCACGCCTGCAACCCGCGGCTGGTGATCGCCCGAGTGACCGGCTTCGGGCAGGAAGGACCGTACCGGCGGCGTCCGGGCTTTGGCACGCTCGCTGAGTCGATGAGCGGTTTCGCTGCGATCACCGGGACCGCCGACGGACCGCCCACATTGCCTCCTTTCGGCCTCGCCGACGGGATCACCGCACTTGCCACATCGTCGGCAATCATGATGGCGCTGCGCCATCGCGATCTCACCGGCGTCGGTCAGATCGTCGATATGGCGATCATCGAGCCTATTCTGACCATTCTCGGGCCCCAGGCCACATGGTTCGATCAACTCGGGGTGGTTCAGGAGCGCACGGGGAATCGGTCGGTCAACAACGCGCCCAGAAACACCTATAAGACCGCGGATGGAAAATGGGTCGCGGTTTCGACCTCGGCCCAGAGCATCGCCGAGCGAGTGATGCGCCTGGTCGGGCATCCGGAAGTGATCGACGAACCGTGGTTTCGCTCGGGCGCCGACCGCGCCAAGCATGCGGATACGCTCGATGCGATGGTCGGAGGCTGGATCTCGAAACATTCGATGAAGGAGGTCATCGACGAGTTCGAAGCGGCCGAGGCCGCGGTGGCGCCGATCTACGACATTCGCGATGTTCTCGAGGACCCTCAGTACAAGGCGCTCGACTCCATCACCACGGTCCCCGACGACGAGCTCGGTCCGATCCGCATGCAAAACGTAATGTTTCGCCTCAGCCAGACTCCGGGCCGGATCAGGTTCGCGGGTCGGAAAGTCGGAGCCGACACCGAAGCCGTCCTTTGTGAGTGGTTGAAACTCGGCCCTCAGCGAATCGCGGAACTACGCGCCAAAGGGGCTCTCTGATCGGTCGCCTTCGCCGATGAGACTTCTCCGCAGCTACCTGTTCGCGCCTGGGAATAACGAAACGCTCCTTCGGAAGGTCTTCACGGCGGGAGCGGATGCGGTCGTGCTGGATCTTGAAGACGCGGTTCCAGAGTCGGAGAAGGCGCGGGCGAGAGAATGTGTGGCGACGGCGATGGCCCGTGAGGCCGCGCAGGCCACGTCCGCTGTCGATGAGCGGCGTGAGACCTTCGTTCGGATCAACAGTCTGGACTCCAACCACTGGCGGTCCGATGTCGACGCAGTGGCTGGCCCCAGGCTCGCGGGGGTTCGAGTTCCCAAAGCCGAAGACCTTGACTCGCTCTGCCGATTGAACGACGCGCTCTCAGACCGGGAGCGTGCCCTGGGCCTGGGACCGGGCTCGGTCCGGGTAGTGGCCACCATCGAAACGGCGCGCGGCCTGTCCCGGGTCGCTTCGCTCGCTCGCTCGCCGCGTCTTTCCGGTTTCACGTTCGGCGCCGCCGACTTTTGTGCCGATGTAGCCGCCGACCCCTCGGACGACGCGGCCACCTTGCTTGCGCGGTCTTCCCTGGTGATGGCGTCGCGAGATCAACGCCTCGCCCCGCCCATCGCATCGGTCTTCACCAGCCTCACCGATGGGGAGGGCCTGCGGGCTGACACTGAACGGCAGAAGCGACTCGGCTTCTTCGGCCGATCCGCGATCCATCCTCGGCAAGTGCCCATCATCCATGCGGTCTTCGAACCCACCGCCGAGGAGGTGGCGGCCGCCCTGGCCGTGGTCGCGGCCCACGCTGCCGCCTTGCGGGAGGGCCGCGGAACGACGCAGACCGGCGGTGGATTCGTCGATCGTGCGATAGTGCGCCGGGCCCACGCGACGATCACGCTCCACGAACTCGCACGAAAGGATCGACCATGAGCCTGAACGGCCTTCTCACTGCTCTCGGCGGCGCCCGGATCTTCGATCTGGCCCAGCCCATCGAGGCGAAGATGCCGGTCTCTCCGAACCATCCCGGATTCAAGATGGCCCTGCAGCGCCGCCATGGAGACATGGTCCGAGCCGACGGCGGTTCCGCGGCCAACGAAATGATGATGATCGGAGGGCACACCGGGACACACATCGACGCGCTCTGCCACGTGTCGCATTGCGGGAAGCTCCATGGCGACGTCGATGCATATGAGGCACAGAAGGGCGGACGGTTTCTGTCGCATGGGGTCGAACAGATCCCCATCACCGCCGCTCGCGGTGTGTTGTTCGATATTCCCGGCCTGCGCGGCATCGACTGCCTCGCTCCGGGTGAGGCCATCACGGCCAGCGACCTCGAGGCGGCGGCGCGCCTTCAGGGCATCGAATGCCGGGAGGGCGACGTGGCTCTGATCCGATCGGGCTGGACGAAGCATTGGGGGGATCCGGAAACATTTCTCGGCCACGCCCAGGGGGTGCCCGGTCCGGACGAATCCGCGGCGGCCTGGATGCTCGATCGCAAGGTGCGCATGACCGGAGCCGAAACCATTGCCTACGAATGGATCCCGGCCGGCCGAGGCCATGCGCTTTTGCCGGTCCATCGGATGTTCCTCGTCGAGAAAGGTGTGCACATCATCGAAGGGATGAATCTCCTGCCCCTCGCGGAGGCGAAGGTATACGAGTTCCTCTTCGTGGTGGCGCCCATCAAAGTGGTGGGAGCAACGGGCGTGCCCGTTCGTCCCTTCGCCATCGCTTGAGAAGGGACGAGGCGTCCATGCCCGAACCCACGATCTCCCAGCGGCTCGCGGACTTCGCTGCATCCGTCACGTACGACGCGCTTCCTCCGGAGGTTGTGTCCAGTATCCGGGAACGCATTCTCGACACCATCGGCTTGTGTCTTGGGGCGGTTCCGCTCGAGACCAGCGACATGGCGCTTCGGGTGGCCCGGTCGTGGGGGGGGCCTCCCGAGGCCACCGTAATAGGAGCGGTCGAGCGCCTGCCCGCGGTTGGGGCGGCCTTCGTGAATGGCGTGCTGGCCCACTCCATGGATTTCGACGACACCCATCTCCCCTCGGTCCTGCACCCTTCCGCCTCGCTCCTCCCGGCCGTTCTGGCCGTGGCGGAAAGAACCGGCGCGTCGCTGGCCGATGCGATCGCCGCCGCCGCGGCCGGATACGAGGTCTGCGTGCGGACGGGAATGGCGGCCTATGACAAGTCTCTCGGGAACTCGGTGTTCTTCGACCGGGGGTGGCACGCCACGTCGATCTGCGGAACTCTCGGGGTAGCGGTCGCGGCCTCGAAACTGATGGGGCTAGGAACGGATGGCATCGCCCACGCCCTCGGCATCGCGGTCTCGATGGGCTCGGGGGTCATAGAAGGAAACCGCGCCGGGGGATCGGTCAAGCGGCTGCATTGCGGCTGGGCCGCGCATGCGGGAATTGTGGCCGCCCAGTGCGCGCGCGAAGGGGTGACCGGACCGCCGACCGCGTTTGAGGGGCGTTTCGCTTTCTATCAGGCGTTTTGCGGCGGCATCGCCGCGCCGGAAGAGATCGACCGGGGATTGGGGAAGGTCTGGTGCATTCCCGGCATTTTCTTCAAGCCGTACCCGGCGAATCACTTCACCCACACGGGAATCGACGCCGCCCTGGCGCTTAGAACGAGGGTCCCGCCCGAACAGGTGGCGTCGGTGCGCATTGGCGTGGCCGGTCCGACGGTGCGAACCATCGGCGAGCCCCGAGAGCAGAAGACCCGGCCCCAGTCGGGTTACCACGGTCAGTTCTCCGGTCCGTTCACCTTCGCTGCCGCGTTTCTGGGTGGCGGTGGCCTCGGCGTGGGACTCGATGACTTCTCCGACGAAAACGTCCGGGACGAGCGTTACCTCTCCCTGGCCGCAAAGGTCGAGGTGGTGGCGGACCGCGAATGCGATGCCGTGTTTCCCAACCAGTTTCCCGCCATCGTCCGCCTGACCACCTTGCAGGGCGAAGTGTTCGAAGAGCGAGTGATGGCCAATCGCGGCGGTCCGGCCCGCCCGCTTTCCCGAGACGAGCTCCGCTTGAAGTTCACTCATAATGCCCGGCGCGCGCTCCGCGAAAGCCAGGTCGGCGACCTGGGCGATGCCATTCTCGGGATGGAAGCTAGCCGTAGAGTCTCCGAACTGATGATTCTTGCCGGCCCATCCACCGCGCCCTGAAGGAGCCGACCCATGACCGCCTACCGCGCCTTAGCACTTCAGACCCGTCTCGACACCATAAACGCCCTCCCCGACGTGATCAGCGCCCGGGAGTCGATGCACCGCACCCTGGATCGCATCGGATCGGAAGTGGCGGCGGCCGCCGGCTGGATCGGGAAGGACCTTCGACTTGTGGTTTTGCCCGAATACTTCCTCACCGGTTACGCCATGGGCGACCCGATCGAACAATGGACCGAGAAGGCGGCCATCGACCCGGACGGACCCGAGTACCAAAGACTGGGCGAGATCGCCCAGACCCACAATCTCTTCCTGGCCGGGAACGCGTTTGAGCGCGATGCAAACTTCCCGGGTTTGAACTTTCAATGCTGCTTCGTGGTGGCCCCCGAGGGCCGGGTCATCCTGCGCTATCGGCGACTGAACTCCATGTATACGCCGACGCCCCATGATGTCTGGGACCGGTATCTCGAGATCTACGGATATGAGGGCGTGTTTCCGGTAGCGAACACGGAGATCGGAGTCCTGGCCCCCATCGCGTCCGAGGAGATTCTCTATCCCGAGATCGCCCGGGCCTTCGCCATGCGCGGCGCGGAGGTTTTCTTTCACCCCACCTCCCAGACCAACGAGCACGCCATCGCGGCCAAGGATGTGTGCACGGTGGCGCGCGCCATCGAGAACATGGCCTACGTCGTTTCCGCGAACACGGGGGGGATTCATGGGACGCCCTTGCCCTGCGACTCGACGAATGGGGGATCGAAGATCGTCGACCACCGTGGTCTGGTGATCTCGAAGTCCGGGTTTGGCGAGACCATGACCTGTTCCGCTGAGATCGACCTCAACGCGCTGCGGCGTTTTCGGACGCGTCCGGCCATGGAGAATCTGCTCGCGCGACAGCGATTCGATTTGTTCGCCGAGGGCTATCGTACCCGGCAGCACTATCCGTCGAATACCATGCTCGCCGGCATCCCCGCCCGCACCCACTTTGTTGAGACGCAGCGCGCGACCATCGCGCGGCTCATCGACAACGGTGTCCTGCGAAAACCGGACTGACCGCCTCCCGCCCCCGCAATGACGCTAGTCGGCGCCGGGCGACCAGAGTTCGAAGCCCACTCCCCCCGGCGCGGTTCCAGCGATGCTCAAGCCGGAGCCGATCCGGCAAGTCTTCGAATAGACGGCACCCGGAAGGTCCTTGGTGGCCTGGGCGAGGTCGGCCACCTCGAACCCAACCACAAACCGGCCGGGTCGAAGCGGCCGAGGCTCGATCAAAGGGGCCTCTCGACCGTCCGCGTCCGGGAACTCGATCAGTTCCAGCCGAATCGGCAATTGGCCCGGGTCCGCGAACAGAGCAAGGCGCAGCCGCGTGTCCGGCCGGGGAAGGTGCATGAACTCGGCCACGCCCGGTTCGGCGAAGGTGGCGTCCAGGAGAACTTTGAGGCTCGCACCTGTCCAGAAACCTGCGGCCGCCTCAATCGAGTCCACCACAAAGACGGCCGAATGAACTTCGGAAAAGAGAACGGAGGCGCTTGAATCGAGGAGGCTAGGACGTCTCTTGTCCACCTCGATCAAGACCAGAGCCAGGCCGTCGGGCCCCACGCACTTGCACTCCTTGATGGACATCGGGCCGACCGAATAGGCGGCCACCGGGCCAATAGAAGCATGGGTGTTCTTGACCACTTCGAGAGCTCGGCCCATGTCGCGCACGTAGAGGTCCACGGCGTGAGCGCCCCGATCGAACGGTCCTCCGTGTATCGCTTCCTCGTCTGTCTGGACCAGGCGGATGGACCCCAGAGCGGCCCCTGGCATGCTGAGGCGCGTTTCGCAGGTGGCGTCGCGGAGCCCATAGAGTTCGCGGGCGGCGAAGGCCCCGATCAGGCAGTCGGCCTCGCGCACGAAGCCGAAAGTCTGAAAGAAGCGGGCGGTGCGCTCGAGGTTCGAGACGCCTATGGTGACGTGACTTGGACTCTTCAGCATGATTTCATCTGTACCCTTCAGGGACGTTAGACCCCAAAAGACTCTTCCTTCAAGCTCTCCAGAACATATTCGAGGTCGAGCTCATTCCAGTCGTACTTCACCAGGACGTTGTGTTTCCCGGTCACGAAGATGTCGGACGTCGGCACTTTGAGGAAATCGGAGTCCATGCGCACATGCCGGCAGGGGAAGGTCCCGGCCGGCGAGACCACGTCCGTATCGTTCATGGCGATGAGGCGGTAGGTTTCCATCCGGCCGAGCGGCCCGTCCGTACCGTTCCAAAGCGTCGACGTGTTGTAGAAGACGCGATGCTGGAGCCCGCCCGCTTCCCAGTCATAGTTGAAGACAATCCAGCCGTCGAGCATGACCGAGTGGGTGACCACGGAGAAGAAATCGACCGGCACCTTCACCGACTGGACGGTGTGCCCGGTCATATTTGTGTCGGTGGTGATGTGAAGAGTGTCGCCTTCGACCCGAAAGTAGCCCGACCCGACCAGCGCCCCGTTAACCTGGAGACGCACGAAAGCGTCCTTTGGGCGGCCATCGAAACCCCTGGTGTAGATCACGTGCCGGACGAACTTCGAGTCGTCGGTGATGGCGAGGGCCTCCATGGTCACCGTGCCGTCGCGATTCTCGGTGATCGAGAAG
>JANLSZ010000085.1:0-8049 GCA_031362685.1 Vicinamibacteria bacterium
GACCGCCTGGTGATTTGCTATTCCCGCCCAGGGGGCGAATGCTATGTTCCTCGCATGGGCACATTCCACGTTGGCTGCAAACTGGAGAATCATGTTGACCGCAATCAAGCGGTGACCGTCCCTCGCGCTTTGGTGGATACCGGGAGCGAATACACTTGGATTCCCGCGAAGACCCTCGAGAAGATCGGAGTCAATCGGGAAAAGAAAGACCTGGCGTTCACCATGGCCAACGGCCAGACCGTAACCCGGAGCGTAGGGTTTGCCATTCTCAGGGTGGCGAAACACTTCACGATTGATGAAGTTGTCTTTGCCGAGCCCGGAGACATGACTCTACTGGGGGCGAGGACACTTGAAGGTCTGTCGCTGGTCGTCGACCCTCGCCGGAAGAAATTGGTGGCGGCAGGACCTCTCCCGGCTGGATTCGTTTCTTACAAATAGGCCTGTGCCTGCTCCTCAGGGTCTTCGCAGCCGCAGGGATTACTTGACCTTGCCTTCTGGAGGCAGGAGTTCGAACGGGTCGTCGGGCGCAAGCGACGTGGAACCGCCGTGATGCCGGCCCAAGAGGCGCACCTCTCGGGGCGAGCGATGCCCCCGACCGCGACTTCGCCCTAGAAATCGACGCCAAAGAGTTTGACCTCGCGCGCATCGTCTCCGAGCCGGACGAGGGCCTCGAACTTCAGACCCATTTTCTCCAGGACCCCGATGGAGGCCACATTGTCCGGGGACGTGATGGCCACGATTCTCTTCAGGCTGAAGGCGCTGCGACCGTGGGCCACAACCGCAGACCCGGACTCGAATGCATACCCCTTCCGCCAATGCCCGGGGAGAAAAGCAAAGCCCGCATCGACGTCGGGCAGGGTGTCGCGTTTCAAGAGGCCACACATCCCGATCGGGTCGCCGGTTTCCTTCAGGAAGGTCAGGTTCAAGCCAAAACCGAATCGCTCGTAGCTCGCGATCGGCCCCTTGAGCAGGTACTGCCGGGCGTCCTGGAGCGTTTTTACCCCCCGGTCTCCGATGAATCTCAGAAACGACGGCTCGTTCACCAGTTCGACGATGAAAGGCGCGTCGTTGAGGGTGAGATGCCGGAGCACCAGGCGGTCGGTTTCGAGAACAATCACGGGACTCCCTCTGGTCGTGGAGCCTACCGCGTTCGCGGACGGCCAGGACGGGCGGGCGTAGGATCGGCATCCCCATGAATCTCAAAAAGACTGCTCTTGTGAACTTGCTTTCGGCCCTGCCTCTGCTGAACCCCTCTCTCTCGGCCGCCCAGGCGCCCACCGCCGCCAAACGCACTTGGCCGCTCACTCGCCCCGAATCGACGGACTACGCCGAAACCAGCCGGTACGACGACGTGCTCGCGTTCATGAAGGCCATGGCGGCGGTGTCTCCACAAATCCACCTCGCGACCTACGGGTACACTTACGAAGGTCGGGCCATGCCGCTGGCGGTGATCGGCGCTGCCGACGCGACCCCCGAGGCCGTCCTCAAGACCGGCAAGACCCGAATCTTCATCCAGGGCAACATCCACGCAGGTGAAGTTGAGGGCAAGGAAGCGCTGCTCTGGCTGCTGCGCTCGATCGCAAAGGGGGAACGCGCCGCGTGGTTCAAAGACGTCGTCCTCCTCATCACCCCGATCTATAACGCGGACGGGAACGAACGCGCGAATGTGGCGAACCGCGGCGCGCAGCACGGCCCCATCGGCGGCATGGGCACACGCCCCAATGCGCAGGGGCTCAACCTGAATCGCGACGCCATGAAGCTCGAAACCGCGGAAGCGCGTTCTCTCGCCCGGCTTCTCAACCAGTACGACCCGCACATCGACGTCGACCTTCACACCACCGACGGCAGCGATCACGGCTATTACCTGACCTACGATCCGGGTGGAAGCCCGAACACTTCGGCCGGGATCACCCGCCTGCTGCGCAACGACCTCTTCCCCACCGTCACCCGCGCGGTGAAGACAAAACACAACTGGGACTTCTTCTACTATGGGGGTCCGTCGCGCCAGGGCGAGCGTGCCTGGATGGGCGATCTCGACCTTTACAAGCCGCGCTACACCCACACCTACTTCGGCATCCGGAACCGGCTGGGGATCTTGTCGGAGACGTATTCGTACGCGACGTTCGAGGACCGGATCAAGGCGGCGTACTGGTTCGTGGAGGAGATCGTGAACTTCGCGGTGAAGAATGGCGAGGCCATTCGAAAAGCCACGGCCGCGGCGGACGCGGAGTCGATCATTGGAACCGAGCAGGCAGTGCGGGGCAGGCTGTCACGGTTCAAGGACCCGGTGGCCATCGTCCTCGCCGACACCAAGGAAGAGCGCAACCCCTACGTACCCGACCGGCCGATGCGACGTCGCGTCAACGGCAGCGAGAGAGTGGAGACGATGCCGCACTATGGGCTGATCGAGCCCACGGAAACGAGTCTCGCGCCGCGAGCGTACGTGATTGAACCGCCCGCGCCTTTGGCTGCCACGGCGCCCGCGACCCCGCCCCCTGCGTCCGGCCCTCCCTTCGGCCCGCCCCGCGACCCCGGCGCCCGCATGATGGCCGCGGTCATCGACCGACTCGAAGCCCACGGCATCAAGTACTTCAGGACCACGACGGAGAGGACGCTCAAGGTCGAGCGCTTCAAGATCGACTCGTCGAAACTCGAAGAGCGCGAATTCGAAGGCCACAAGCTGCGAACCCTGACCGGCTCGTGGGCGCCGGTTGACGCGACCGTGCGCGCGGGATCCCTGGTCATCCCGATGGACCAGCCCCTCGCCCGTCTGGCGTTCATGCTCCTCGACGCCAGATCCGACGACGGCCTCCTGGCCTGGAACATGTTCGACCCGATGCTCGCCCAGAACCCGGCGCCGGAGTTCTATCCGGTGCTCAGAACCATGGAGGCCTTCCCCAAGCCCTGACCCACCCTTGCAAAATGGGTCACTTGTTTCCATAACCCGTCTCATTGTGGAAACACGGACGAGGTGCAAAGGGGCGCCGAGGAAGCAACACTCCAATCGGCGGAGCGTCGGCCTTAGTTGGCGTGTGCCGCTATTTCAATTCCGTGATCACGGCCCGTACCGCACCGCTCACCAGTTCCTCACTGTGGACGCGGCCGCGCGGGCTGAACCGGCTGTCTCCGCGCTTGATTTTTGTGATCTCGCTCTTTCCGTCCGGGGTCGTAGACTTCAATTCGCCGTCCGCCATGAACACGACGAATGTGTCCTTGTCGTGGAAATGCATGCCCGTCGACTTGCCCAGCGTCCACGCGTATTCCCAGATCGTGACCTTCTCGTTGTCCACCGCCTGGCGCGCGCCGGCGCGCGGATAGGCCCCGGGGTGACCTGAGGTGTTCGGCATCGCGCCGCACGGCCCCCCCTTGATGTCGGTGAGAATCGCATGCCGCGGGATGTCGGCCATGCCTTCTTCGATGTGGGTGACGCCCTCGCGTTGATACAGGATGAAGCCGGGTTCCACCGTGCTCTCCCCGGAGAGGCCGCTCAGCGGGGTCACCCGAATGGTCGATCCGACCAGATACACGCCTACCAGATCGTAACGATGACGATGCATGGGGCTGGGTTTGCCCTTGAGCCAGGTGACATCCCACATCGTGACCCGGGCGTTGTCCAGCAGTTGGACCGCACCCTCCCGCGGAAACGCGTGAGGCAGGTCCGCAGGCTGCAGCAGCCACCCGCCGCTCGCCAGTACCATCGTCAGAATCGATATCCCCATGAGGCCCCTCTCTTTCGAGCCCCATTGTACCGCCGGCTATCTCTGCCCGTCGCTCCGTTTCCTGCTCGACGCAGGCGGGCCGTTGTAGAGCACCTTCCCTCCCACGATGGTGTAGTCCACTCGCGCGCCAAGGATCTCCGGGGCGGGAATAGTCATGATGTCGCGCGAGAGCACGGTTACGTCCGCGAGCTTGCCGGGAGCAAGGGAACCCTTGAGGTCCTCCTCGAAGGCGGCGTAGGCGTTGTTCCAGGTATACGAACGTAGCGCCTCCTCGCGGGTCATGCGCTGCTCGGGATAGAAGGCCGGTCCCTTGGACGGCTGGCGTGTCACCGAAGCGTAGAAGGTGCGGAGGGGGTCGATGTCCTCAACCGGCGCGTCGGTTCCGTTGGTGACGATCGCCCCCGCGTCGAGGAGACTGCGCCAGGCATAAGCTCCCTCGCGAGCGCGAGCCTCGCCGAGGCGGTCCGCCACGAAGGGGGCATCCGATGCGGGGTGCACGCCCTGCATGGACGCGATCACGCCGAGGCGGGCGAACCGCGGAATGTCCTGAGGGTGGAGATGCTGGGCGTGCTCGATGCGCCAGCGCGCGTCGCGCAGCGCAGCCGGCGCCTCGAACGCCTTCTCGAAAAGGTCCAGCACCTCGCGGTTGGCGCGATCACCGATGGCGTGCACACAGAGTTGGAAGCCCTGAAGGGCGGCGAGGCGAGCGGTCTCGGTGATGCTCTCCACGGTCTCGGTGTTGAGCCCCTTGGACGACTTCAAGTCGGTGTAGGGCTCGAGGAGCCAGGCGCCTCGTGAGCCGAGGGCACCGTCCATGACCCTCTTGATGGCGCGCACCGTGAGGTGGTGGTTGCCGGCGCCCACGATCTTGTACTCGGCCAGCCGCTTGGAAAGCGCATCGTTCGGCTCGGCGATCATCACGAAGAGGCGCAGGGGCATCAGGCCGGCCTCGACCATCTTCTTGAGCACGTCGATCGTCTCGAACGACGCCCCCGCGTCGTGGAAGGTCGTGACCCCCTTGGAGAGCGCCTCCTCCGCGGCGAGAAGGGCCCGACGGCGCGTCTGGGCCTCACCCCCCGGAAACTGCGTGATCAGCTCGAGCAGGCCGGCGTTCGCCGCTCGGGGCTCGGGGTCGACGAGGCTCTGCGCGTTCTCCAGGAACATGCCGGTGGGGCGGCCGCCCACATCCCTCACGATCTCGCCGCCCGGGGGGTCTTTGGAGCCGGCAGTGACGCCCTTCTGCTCCATCGCCTTTGCGTTGGCGAAAGCGCCGTGACCGCTCGCATGCTTCAGGATGACCGGGTGATCCTTCGAGACGGCGCTCAGGGCTTGATGGAGAGGGAAGCCTTTCACCGCGTCCTTGGGCGGCTGCTTCCACTTGGCTTGATGCCACCCCATCCCGCGTATCCACTCGCCCTTGGGCGTCTTTCGGGCCGCCTCCGAAACTCGCGCGATCACGTCGTCCCAGCTCTCCGCCCCGCTCAGATCCAGTTGCGCTTTCGAGTCGCCGAGCCACATGAGATGCCCGTGTCCTTCGATGAAGCCGGGCACGGCGAGACGGCCCTCAAGATCGATCACTCGCGTCTGCGGCCCGATATAGGTCTCGAGGTCAAGGTCGCTGCCCAGGGCGACGATGCGTTCGCCCCGGGCCGCGAGCGCGCTCGCCTCGGGCCGGTGGGGGTCGACGGTGACGATCTTGCCGTTTCGAAGGACAAGGTCCGCAGGGGGTACGGAAGGCCGGCAGGCCAGGGTCAGAATGCACAGAAGAGCTCCCGATCCGATGGCCCGCGTCTGAAGTCGCTCCATGGGCGTCAATCGTACGTCAGGGCGAGCCAAGTCGAGATCGGCGCGGCGCGACGGTCGGTCCGGACAGCGGAAAGAGACGACGCTTCTACACCGGCCGGCGGTCGGACAGGGCGAGCATCCCCCGGACGATCCGATACAGGAACCAGAGGGAGATGAGGCCCCAGGCGATCCAGCCGGGGACGACGAGGAGCAGCCACAGCGGGGACGTCACGAGGTACAGACCGCCCGCCCACAGCACTGAACTCCGTCGCCAGGAATAGTGCGACTCCTGGTAGGTGCCCTTGGCATCGCTGTCCATCACCAGATCGGCGATGAAGGCGACGATCAGGAGAAAGACGCTGGCCTGGATGCCGGGGACCACCGCGGCTATGGCCACGATGAAGTGAAGCAGGTAGCTCACCCAACTGATGGCTCTCACCGCATCGCTGGGGTTGGTCGCAGGGTTTTCCATGCTCCAAACATACCGCCGAAAGGCGTGACGCTCGACTTCCACGTCGTCAGAGCGGGCGTTGCACCCTCGCCTGGACCAATGCGGGCGTCGCGGCCACGGGGGAGCGCTCCCGCCACTTCCAAATCCGGTGGGCGAAAAGGACCGCGAAGAACACCGCGAACATCAGCGGGTCCCCGATGTCCGCTTTCACCGCCATCCAGAAGTGGATGATGCCAAGAACGCAGGTGAGGTAGACCAGTCGGTGAAGCTGGTTCCAGCGTTTGCCTCCGAGCCGCGCGATCATTTTCTTCGTCGACGTGACCGCCAGAGGCATCATCAGGAGGAGGCCAAGCGAGCCGATAAGTATGTAGGGACGCTTCGCCACGTCCGTGACCAGTTCGCCCACATCGAGCTGGATATCGAGAAGGACGTACACCAGCCAGTGCATGACCCCATAGGCGAAAGCGAAGAGGCCCATGGTCCGGCGATGCCGGGCGATCCAGTTCCACTTGAACAGCTGACGAAGCGGCGTCACGGCCAGGGTGGCCACGAGAAAGCGCAGCGTCCACTCGCCGAGGAAGTGCTCGCCTTCCTTGACCGGGTTCGACCCGAACACCCGGGTGCCACGCAGGATGTCGGAAGCAAGACCGAAGATCGCATACGCCGCGGGAAGGAGCGACGCCAGGATAAGCACCGCGCCAAAACCACGCGGCTCACGCATCGCGCGGATGCGCGGGAGAATCTCGGCGGTCGTCAAGGCGCTTAGTAGTTCTTCTTCAGGTCCATGCCGGTGTAGAGCGAAGCGACCTGATCCGCATAGCCGTTGAAGGGCAGGGTGGGCCGGCGCAGGAACTCGCCGATGCGCCGCTCCTTGGCCTGACTCCAGCGCGGATGATCCACCGCCGGATTCACGTTCGAATAGAACCCGTATTCGCTCGGCGCCTGAATGTTCCAGGCCGTCTTCGGCTGCTTCTCGGTGAAGGTCATCTTCACGATCGACTTGATGCCCTTGAAGCCGTACTTCCAGGGCACGACCAGGCGGATCGGAGCGCCATTCTGATTTGGGAGGGTGCGCCCGTAGACCCCGACGGCGAGCAAGGCCAGCGGATTCTGGGCCTCATCGAGCCGGAGGCCTTCGGCGTAGGGCCAATCGAGAACACCCAATTGCTGCCCGGGCATCTGCTTCGCATCCATGAGCGTGGTGAAGGCGATGTATTTCGCGTTCGCCATCGGTTCGGCGCGCTTGATCACGTCGGCAAGCGGAATGCCGCGCCAGGGAACCACCATCGACCAGGCCTCGACGCAGCGATGCCGGTAGATCCGGTCTTCGATGGTCGAAGGCTTGATGAAGTCTTCGAGGAGGAACTTCCCCGGCTTGCCGGCCAGACCATCGACGGTGATCGTCCAGGGGCTGGTCTTGAAGTTCCTGGCGTTCTGAGCCGGGTCGGACTTGTCGGTGCCGAATTCGTAGAAATTGTTGTAGGTGGTGACGTCCAGCCACGGCGTGGGCTTGTCGTCTTTCTGAAGGCCGAAGGGCTTGCCCACCGCCTGCGGCTCCTGCCCCGAGGCCTTTTGCCCGAACGCCCCGACCGCGACCGCACCTGCAGCGACCAGCCACGTGCGCCGATCGAGGTAAAGCGACTCCGGGGTGATCTCGGACGACTTCAAATCAGCAGAGCGACGAATAAGCATGGTGACTCCTAAGATGCCGACGCGCGAGTATACGTAACGGCCCCGAACCGGCTTTCGGATCAGACGCTGGCCCTCTGACGCCACTTGATCCGGGTGTAGGCGATCCGAAAACCCTGGCGTTCCGCGTTCCGCTGGGAGGCGCTTCCAGGCAAAGCGCCCATCATGGCGAGGTCGCAGCCCTGGTCGGTTGCGTGTCGAAGACGGGCGTCGAGAAGAGCCAGTTGCGCGCCTTGCCGCCGACCCTCGGGCACGGTGCTCGCGCCGCCCAGGCAGGCAACACCTTCGTGGATGGTCATACCGCCCGCGGCGATCGGCTTTCCATCCACCTCGGCAAGAAACGATAGAGCGCCCGGCCGCTTCGCCCCGACCTGGCCGAGACTCAACAAGAACTCAGCAAGCTCC
>JANLSZ010000089.1:0-58455 GCA_031362685.1 Vicinamibacteria bacterium
GCCATGTATCGGGCCAAGACGCTCGGAAAGAACCGCGTGGTCGTCGCCAGCCCGCTGAAGCTCTCCTGAATCCACAAACGAGGCGCTGGTACTTCCCTTGAGTCTGCTCAGATCCATCCTTAACTTCAGTTACTTCTCGAACGATCTCGCCATCGATCTGGGGACGACGAACACCCTCGTTTTTGTAAAGTCGAAGGGCACGGTCGTTTCCGAACCCTCGATCGTGGCGGGGAACGTTCGCACCGGCCGGGTCGAGGCCGTGGGACACGATGCCAAAGAAATGCTGGGTCGAACCCCGGGCGGCATCGTGGTCATCCGGCCGATGAAAGACGGGGTGATCGCGGACTTCGAGATCACCGAGAAGATGCTCTCGCATTTCATCCGCAAGGCCCATAACCGGAATGCGTTTGTGCGTCCCCGGATCATCATCGGGATTCCTTCCGAAGTGACGCAGGTGGAGAAGCGCGCGGTGCGCGACTCTGCGCTCAAGGCGAAGGCTTCCGAGGTCTATCTGGTCGACCAGGCCATGGCCGCAGCCATCGGCGCCGGTCTTCCTATCACCGAGCCTTCCGGAAACATGGTGGTCGACATCGGCGGTGGAACCACAGACGTGGCCGTGATCTCGCTCGCCGGGATCGTCTACTCCAAGTCGGTTCGGGTAGCCGGTAACGAGCTGGACGAGGCCATCATTCAGTACATCAAGCGCAAGTACAACCTTCTCATCGGTGAGCGGACGGCCGAACAGGTTAAGTTGGAAATCGGGAGCGCCTTTCCCCTGGAACAGCCTCTCTCCATGGAGTTAAAGGGGCGCGATCTGGTGGAAGGTATTCCCAAGACCCTGACCGTGACCGATGGCGAGATTCGGGAGGCGCTGGTCGAGCCGGTGAGCGTGATTGTGAACGCCGTACGGGTGGCTCTGGAACGCACACCGCCCGAACTCTCCGCCGATATTGTAGACCGGGGCATCGTCCTGACCGGTGGAGGAAGCCTGCTCCGCGGGCTGGACAAGTTGTTGCGCGAAGAAACGGGACTCCCCGTCATGGTCGCAGAGAATCCCCTGAGTTGCGTGGTGCTCGGAACCGGGCGGATGCTGACGGACTTCGACCTTCTCCGCAAGATCAGCATCGACTAGGAGACTTTGTCCCTTGAAGGCGCGGGCGACCAGCCGTCTGACGGTACGGGCAGCCTAGCTCTGGCGAGGACACACCCATGGACTCCCTGGCCCCCCGAGCGCGGAACGAGAGTCCATCTCTGCGACGGTCGTGGATGTGGCTTCTGGCTCTCCTCATCCTTCACCTCGTGGCCATCTCCCGTCAGGTGGATGTGGATGGGATCTCTATGTTCGAAAGAGTTGTTCTGTCTTTCTTCTCACCGATTCAGAACGTGATCTCTTCCCTGGCCGTCGGTGTTTCGGGGGCGTGGGGTTCCTTTGTGGACTTGCGTTCCGTCGGCGCGGAAAACGACCAGCTCAGGAACCGGGTACGCGTCGCCGAACTGCAGCTTCTTTCTCAGCGGGCAGCGGTGGAGGAGAACAGACGTCTGCGCGAGTTTCTTGGCCTCAAGCCCCGGCTTCCCATGGCCACGCTTCTCGCCGATGTCATAGCCCGCAACGCCTCCCCCTGGGTCAAGACTATCTCCATCGACAAGGGTCTTGCGCAGGGGGTCTTTCACGGGGCGACCGTTCTTTCTCCGTCGGGGGTTCTGGGCCGGATCATCACGGTATCGCTCAATTCAGCCAGCGTTCAATTGCTGGTTGATCGGGACAGCGGCGCGGCGGTGATCACCGAGAGGGGTCGAGTGGATGGCATCGTTTCCGGTTTTCAGGACGACACGGATGGATCGCCATTGCTGTTGATGCGCTACGTGCCCAGCCTCGCCGCCGTGACTCCCGGCGAACTGGTCGTGACGTCTGGCCTCGACCAGCTCTTTGAGAAAGGGCTCGTGGTCGGCACCGTCCTGCGCATCGCCGAGCCGGTCGGACTCTTCAAGGATGTTTGGGTTCGTCCTTCGGCGTCGCCCGCCTTTGCCGAACAGGTGTTCGTCTCTCTGGCGGCTAGGAACAAGGATGTACCTCCTCTGCAATGAAGACCAACTTCATCGCGGTGTCCCTTCTCTTCTTCTCTGTGCTCCTGCAGAGCGGGCTCAGTTTGTTTCTTCCCGTCAGCGCCTACGTCGATCTTCCCCTGGTGGTGGCCACCTGGTTCGCCCTTTCCCGGGGCGAGATCCCGGGCATGGTCGGCGGATCGCTCTCCGGGTGGTTGTCGGAAGCTCTTTTCGGTCGCGGGATCAAAGGGGTCTCGGGTCTCATCCGGCTCGTTCTCGGATTCGCGCTCGGGCTCCTGGGCTCGCGCTTTCTCATATCCGGCGCCGTCCCGCGGTTTTCTCTGCTGCTGACCGTAACCGTGATCGACACGCGGGCATTTGAGTGGATCGCTCCGGCGTTTGGCATGTCGCCGGTGCAGTATTCGCCCACCGCCATGACCGTCCGCGGGTTCATCAACGCGACTGTGGGTCTGGTTCTCTTCGCTTTGTTCGAACGACAAAGGGCAAAACCCGCATGAAGATCTACGAAGACCTTCGCTCGACTCAGCATCGCCTCGACGGACTCCAGAACGGACTTCTGGTCCTGGTGGCCCTCCTCCTTCTTCAGTTCTGGCTGCTCCAGGGGGTCAACTCGAAACGATATCGCGAGATGGCGGAGAACAATCGGATCCGGACTCTGAGCATCGCCGCGCCCCGCGGCACTCTGACCGATCGCAACGGGCACATACTGGCCGAAAACAAGCCGGCTTTCAAGATCGTAGTCACCATGGGCCCCTCCGGTTCCGTCGAGAACATCTCGCAGTCTCTGGCTTCACTTCTGAACATCGACCAGGCGGAGATCCGTCAGAAGCTCGGCAGACCGAGAGCGGCCTATCAGCCGGTCACGATCAAGATCAAGGCGTCGTTCGAAGACGTGGCCGCCGTTGAGGCGCGTCATCTTGAACTGCCGGAGGTCAGCGTCGAGGTTGTACCCGTGCGTTCCTACCCGCATGCGCAAAGTGCTTCTCACGTCGTGGGTCGCGTCGGCGAGGTGACCGATCGCCAGTTGAAACAGCCCGCGTTCTCGGATTTCGAGCCGGGACGGGTGGTGGGTCAGTCCGGTCTCGAAGCGCTCTATAACGAGGATCTCACTGGCGTCGATGGATTGCGTCGCGTGGTGGTGAACAGTCGCGGGGTTGAAGTGGAACTCTCGGAAGATCAGCCGGCACGGGCGGGAGGCACGGTCGACCTGACGTTGTCGGCCGACCTGCAAGCGGCCATGGAGGAGGCGTTCAAGGACCGAGCGGGGAGTGCGGTAGCCCTCGACCCGTTTACCGGCGAGATTCTGGGGCTGGTGTCGTCGCCGGGGTTCGATCCGAATAGTTTCAGTTCGGGCATCGACCGGTCGGTGTGGGAAAGCCTGACCCGGGACCCAAAGACACCCCTGTTCAATCGCGCGGTGCAGGGTCAGTACGCACCCGGAAGCCTTTTCAAGGTGGTGGTGGCGGCGGCAGGGCTCGAGGAGGGCTTGATCACGCCGGAAACAACGGTGTACTGCCCGGGCTATGCCTCGATCTACGGGCACGTCTTCAAATGCAATCGAGCCGGCGGACACGGTGTTGTTTCTCTCGGTCGCGCCATTGGAGAGTCCTGCAACGTGTTCTTCTACCAACTCGGAGCGCGTCTGGAAATTGAACGCCTGGCCGCCTACGCCAGAAAGTTTGGTCTGGGGTCGGTAACGGGAGTGGATCTGCCGAACGAAGCGCCCGGCCTGATTCCCGATCCCACCTGGAAGGAACGCTTCTTCAAGGCCCCCTGGTACCCGGGTGAGACGATCTCGGTATCCATCGGTCAGGGCCAGGTGCTGGCCACGCCCCTCCAGATGGCCAGGATGATGGCGGTGATCGCCAATGGCGGAAAGCTGGTACAGCCGCATATCGCCCGACTGGTCGCCGGAAAACCGGTAGCCTACGAACCCCCTCGTTCCATGGGTTTCAAGCCCTCGACCCTCGCCGCCATTCGCCGCGGTCTCTTCATGGCGGTGAACGCCGGTGGCTCGGCCCAGCGGGCCCAGATCTCCGATCTGATTGTCGCGGGCAAGACCGGCTCGGCGCAGGTGGTTTCCTCCTCGAAGCTCAAGAAGGATGTTGATTCCATCCAGCCCCGCGCCTGGTTCGCCGGATTCGCGCCGCTCGACAATCCTCGGATTGTGCTGGCCGTGCTCGTCGACCACGGCGGGAGCGGGGGGACATCGGCCGCCCCGGTGGCTCTCGCCATTTTTGAAAGATTCTTTGGCCGCAGCGGCGGCGATCCGGCCACGAAACGGGTCTCACCCTGATGTTTCGCCGACTGTTTCAAGGGCTCGACTATCCGCTCCTCGGGTTGACCCTGCTCCTGAGCGCCTTGGGCGTGGGCATGATCTCCAGCGCGACGCAGGGAACCAGGCTCCAGGGGTTGTGGATGGGTCAACTTTGGGCGGTGGGTGTCGGTGTGCTGCTGCTGCTCATCGTCGCGGCCTTCGACTACCGTCGCCTGGCCGACCGCTCGCCCTTTCTGCTGGGGGGCACGCTGTTGGTATTGCTGGCCACGCTGGCGTTGGCCCCTCGAATCGCGGGAACCCGCCGTTGGCTCAGCCTCGGACCGATCCAGTTCCAACCCTCCGAGTTCGCCAAGATCATCGCGGCTCTGGTGATTGCAAAACTCTTCTCCGAGATGAAGAAGGATTCTCTCGGTCTCGGCGACCTGCTGACGCCGGCATCGGTGACCGGTGTTCTGGCTCTCACCATCGCCGCGGCGCCCGACCTCGGGACCGCGGTGTCCCTTCTTCCCATGTTCTTCATCGGGGCCTTTCTGGCTGGACTCCGGTACAAATCCATCCTGATCCTGAGCGGCTTCCTGCTCGTTTTCGGTCTCGTCTCTTGGGAATTCCTTCTTCGGGACTATCAGAAGGCTCGCATCTATTCGTTTCTCGACCCCGACCTCGACCCTCGGGGGTCTGGCTATCAAAAGAAACAGTCGCAGATTGCCGTGGGATCGGGAGGGCTCACGGGCAAGGGTTACGGCCAGGGATCCCAGACTCAGCTTGGCTATCTGCCGGCGCGACAGACCGATTTCATCTTTTCCGTCCTGGCTGAAGAATTCGGGTTCATGGGGGTGGTGGCCACCCTCGGTCTCTATCTCGCCCTGCTTTGGCGCTGTCTCGACATCGCTCGACTCGCCCGGGATCGGCTCGGAGCCATCCTCGTTTCCTGCCTCACCGCCACACTCGCCTTCCAGGTTGTTTACAATGTCGGGATGGTGGCGGGTCTTCTCCCCGTCAAGGGCCTGCCCCTGCCGCTAATGAGCGCCGGTCGTTCTTCGGTGCTCGCGACATTTATTTCGATCGGCCTCATCCTGAGCGTCAGGATGCGTCGATTCGCCAATTGACGGGCCCAACCTCGAGTTTCTATTAAATGACACCTTCTGCACTGTCGTTCGCGCCTCACGCATGAGGCGTGAACTTGTCGTCACTTCGTCTCCCAAGGAAACCCGCGTAGCGCTTCTCGAAGACTCTCAGGTCGCTGAGTTCTTCATCGAGCGATCGGATCACGCGTCCACCGCCGGGAACATCTACAAGGGCCGGGTGAGCCGGGTGCTGCCCGGGATGGGATCGGCCTTCGTCGACATCGGCCTCGAGCGCGACGCCTTCATGCACGCCGAGGACGTCTTCGAAGATCTCCCGGAGAACCTGCTGGAGGAGGAAGAGCGGGGGGCCAAGGCCGCCCCCATCGAAGACCTCGTGAGCCCGGGACAGGACATCGTGGTCCAGGTGGTCAAGGAGTCGCTCGGAACGAAAGGGGCCCGCATCACCGCCCATATCTCGCTTCCCGGGCGCTTCATGGTTTTTCTTCCCACCGTGGAGCATGTCGGCGTATCCCGACGCGTTCAGGACGACGAGGAGAGAAAGCGCCTGAAGAGTTTCCTGAAGGGGATCCGCCGAGAGAACGGCGGGGGCGGGTTCATTGGACGGACCGCGGCCCTGGGCCGCGAACTCGTGGACCTTGAACGCGACGCCCGGAACCTGATCCGGACCTGGGACGAAGTACGAGGAGTCGCGTCGCGGGGCAAGGCCCCGATGCTCCTTTACAAGGAGCCATCCCTGGTCGAACGACTGCTCCGGGACCTTCTCGGAAAAGATGTGGCGGGCGTTCACGTGGATGACCCCGAGCTGCACAAGAAGGTTTACAACTTCCTCGACCGCGTCGACCCTGAGCTGTTGTCCAAGGTCCGGCTGGTCAACCGCCCCGGCCATATCTTCGACGACTTCGGAATCAACGCCGAGCTCGAGCGTGCTCTCAAGGCTCGTGTCCCCCTGGAGTCGGGTGGCTCCATCGTCATCGAAGAAACCGAGGCTCTGGTGTCGATTGACGTGAACACCGGTCGATTCGTGGGCAAGAACGACCACGAAGAAACGATTGTAAAGAACAATATCGAAGCCGCCCGCGAGATCGCCCGACAGCTTCGCCTGCGCGACCTCGGCGGCATCATCGTTCTCGACCTGATCGACATGAAAGACCGAAAGAACCGGAAGAAGGTTCTGGCCGTGCTCGACGGAGAGCTTCGGCGGGATCGCGCCACCAGCCGGGTTCTCTCGGTCAGCGAGTTTGGCCTGGTGATCCTCACCCGGAAGCGGGTGCGCGAGTCGCTCGGAAAGACTCTGTGCGAAACCTGCCCCGAGTGTGGCGGTGCGGGACGGGTCAAGAGCGTCCCCACCATCCTGACCGAAATCTACGATGAGATTCGCAAGCTGCCCTCCGAACTCAAGGCCCAGAAACTCACGCTCCGGGCCGCGCCAGCCGTGGCCGATGTGTTGCTCGAAGAACGCGACAGCGGCTTCTTGTCCGCGATCTCCTCGCTTTTGTCGGAGCCTTTAGGGGTTGAAGCCGATCCTTTGCTCAGCCAGGAACAGTTCGACATCCTGACCGGTCCGCCGACGTCTATTTAGCCAGGGGGGCCAGACACGGACCCGGCCCCCCTGGAACCCCCTGGCCGGCGCTCGACGATTCTTCATTGACGCTCGAATCGCCTGAGTCAATCAGGCGATTCGAATTCGGTGTCGCCGCGCTCCAGCCATCCTGCGTGGGCTGAGAGCCAGACACGGACCCGGCCCCCCTGGAACCCCCTGGCCGGCGCTCGACGATTCTTCATTGACGCTCGAATCGCCTGAGTGACAAACGTGCGCCAGCGACTTTGCGGTGGAGGGGTCCGCGCAGCGGAGCCATCCGGAAATCAGGCGATTCGAATTCGGTGTCGTCGAGCTTCGGCCATCCTGCGGGGCTGAGGACTAGACACGGCCTCGGCCCTTCGTAGCTGGCGGCCCCGGCGGGTCGCGAGAAGTTCCGATTCGTCAATCAGAAAGCGGGGCTCGATCACGGCTTTGAAGAAGCGGACGCCTTCATGTCGCAACCGGCTGATCTGAAGAGCGCCCCGCCGATCCGGGAGAAGGATCACTCCTCCCGCGCCCACCACTCGATGCCAGGGGGTGTCGTTCGTTCCCTTGAGGCTGGCCAGAATCCAGGCCACGGTTCGGGCCCCCCCGATCGGTCGGCCCAGCGCCAATGCGGCGCGGGCGATGGTCCCGTAGCTCGCCGCCCGACCGGGCGGGATTCGGTGAACAAGCTTCTGAACGATGGAGCTCGGCGTGCTGTCTTCCGAACCGGCCATCGGGGACCCTTTGGAGGCCGGGCCTATCGGCCGCCCGGAGTGGGCGTGGGCGCGGCGGTGGGCTTGAGGGGAACGCTTGGAACCGTGATGCGCTCCGGCCCGACCGAGCCCGAGGTTGTGATCTCATCATCGGAAGACGTTGGGGGGGCCGGCTTCGTCTTCCTTCGTCCGATCTGGGTCGGGGCCTCACGAACATAGACGGTGTAGACCGCGTTCTTCTTGAGATCGGCTATGTACTCTCCATAGATCTTTTCGAATCTGGTGCGAGAGAGCTCCTCCTGGATTCGCTCTTTCACTTGATCAAAGGCGGTCACCTCATCGGCGAGCCGTTCGCGGACCTTGAGAATCCAGAACGAGCCCTCGACGGCCACCGGGGCTGAGATTTCACCCGGACGGAGGTCGGCGATGGCCGCCGAGAGTGCCGGGTTGAGATCGGTGGGTTCGACTCGACCCAGGTCTCCGCCCTCGGCCCGGCTCGTGCTCGACGACCGCTCGCGGGCCAGGGTCTCAAAGTCTTCCCCTTTCTGCAAGCGCGCGACCAATGCGGTCGATGCTTCGGCCGCGCCATCGCCCTTCACCACAATTTCCATGAGGTGAACCGTGGCCTTGCGGGTGAAATCCGAAGCCTTGCGGTGCTCATACTCGGCGCGGACGTCGGCTTCGGTTACCTGCGCCTTGGGATCGACGTCGCGGGCCCGAACCTGTCTGACGATGACCGAGCGTTCGATGTTGCGGCGGAGGGCTTCCTTGGTGAGCCCTTCCCTCTTCAGTTGAGCCAGGAACTCGTCTTCGGATGCGATGTTCTGCTCCTTCTTGATGTCCTCTATAACCTGGTCGAGATATTCCGGCCTCAGTTTTAGACCCAGGGCGGCGGCGCGATCGACCAGCAGGAGCTCCTCCATGGCTTCATCCAGGAGTCTCGCGTTGTTCTGGCGCAGAAAGGCTTCGATCTCTCCCTCTGAAATTCTGGCCGCCTGCACTGCCGCCATCTGCCGGGCTTCAAACTCAGACAAGGTGACAATCTGGCCGTTGACCCTCGCGATGACCCGCTCAACCACATCGCCATGGACCAGAACGGAGGCGCCCAGGGCCCCCACCAGAAAGACGCTAACCAGCCGTGACTGCTTCATGATTCACCTGTGCTTGAGAGACCAGTCCATCGATAAGTTGCTTCATTCTGAGTCGCGTTTTCGCTTCCGTGAGACGGGACTCGATCTCCGGAAGCGAGTCGGCGAAGGACCGGGTGGCGGGGAGCGTTTTCGACTCGAGCCGCAGGACATGGTAACCGAAGGACGTGGTTACGATCCCGGAGATCTGGCCCGGAGAGAGGGAAAAAGCGGCGAGTTCGATCTCCGGGGGCAACTCTCCCCGGTGGAAGGAGCCTAAAAGACCTCCGCCCTGCGACTGGGGCGAGCGCGACCTGGTCCGGGCCAGAAGTTCGAAGGCATTGCGGTCGGAGCCCAGAATCCGAATGACATCTCTCGCGTCGTTTTGAGTGATCAGGAGAATCTCCCGGATGGTGACCGATTCCGCCAGTCTGGCTACATCCGGATGGGCCTCGTAGTAGGCCGTGGCCTCGGCTTCGGAGACTTCTTCCGTCCCCAGGACCGAGGCCAGCCACCGTTCGGCCTCAAGCCGGTCTTCACCCGCGTCCTTGAATCCATTCCGCATCGCGGCTATGGCCACCACGCGCTCTTCTATGAACCGGCCAAAGGCGGAGGCTCTCACTGCCGGGTCTCGTGTGTCGGTGCCGTTCTTCGCGAGTGGTTCAAGTTCCTTCAGAAAAACGCTCCTTCTCACGTCCACTCCCTGGAAACGGATGACCACCGGGTCGAGAGGAGCACGGCACGCCAGGATGGACAACAGAAGAAGTGCGGTGACTCTCGGGGGGAGCCATGCCCTGGGGGTCATGTCCGGTTTGATCACGATCCCTCGATTTTCGCCGATTGGAGCTGTTCGAGAACAGCACGCGACGCGTCCAGCGGGGCTCCGGGCGGCAGGGGGACGCTCAATGTCTTCCCGTAGGCTCCCAGTTTTGCTCCGGACCAGGCGGCGACCAGGGTGGCCAGTCTTCCTGGATCAACTGGAGGGGCGTCTCCGAAAAATATGTCGAGACGCGATCCCGCGCGGTCGACCCGCACCATGCCGAGTCCCTCGGCCATAACTCGTAGCCCCGAGTACGCAACCAGATCGATCGCCTCCTGGGGCAGCGGGCCAAAACGATCCCGCAGGTCGGCCTCTATCGACTTGATGTCCTCGTCTCGCGCGGCATCCGCGGCCCGTTTGTAGATAAGGATGCGGTCTCGGGCTTCGGCGATGTAGGTCGCCTTCAGCCGCAGGTCGATCCGGAGATTCAGGACCGTACGCTCGGGAATGCCGGTCTCGGCGCCGGCCTGCATCTCGCGCACCGCGTCGCCGAGGAGCTTCAAGTAGAGGTCAAGACCCACGGCCAGGATGTGACCGCTCTGCTCTCCGCCCAGGAGATTGCCGGCGCCCCGCATTTCCAGATCGAGGGCGGCGAGGCGAAAGCCGGAGCCCAGATCGGAGAATTCGCGGATGGCGGCCAGTCGCCGCTGCGCTACCTCGGAAAGGACACGGCCGGGCGGGACCATCAGATAGGCGAAGGCAGGGCGATCCGAGCGGCCGACCCGGCCGCGAAGTTGATAGAGCTGCGCAAGACCGAAGCGATCGGCGCGGTGGATGATGAGCGTGTTTGCTCTGGGAACATCGAGTCCATTCTCCACAATGGTCGTGGCCACCAGAACATCGGCCCGCCCTTCGACGAAAGCGAGCATCGATTTTTCCAGTTCGGTCTCCGTCATCGCGCCATGGGCGACCACCACGCGGGCCTCGGGAACCAGCTCTTTGATCATGCTGGCCAGTGAGTAGATCGACTCCACGCGGTTGTGGACCACGTAGACCTGCCCCTCCCGCTCGAGTTCATGGCGGATGGCGGTGGCAATGACGTCCTTGGAAAACTTCACGACCATGGTCTGAATGGCCAGGCGATCGCGGGGCGGAGTCTCGATCACGGACATATCTCGAAGGCCGGAAAGACCCATCTGGAGTGTTCTGGGAATGGGGGTCGCCGAAAGGGTCAGACTGTCGACCGCAGTCTTCTTCTGTTTGAGACGCTCCTTCGCCGCGACCCCGAAACGCTGTTCTTCATCAACGATGACCAGACCCAGGTCTTTGAATTCCGCGTCCTTGGAGAGCACGCGATGCGTACCGATCACGATGTCGACCCTGCCCTCTTTCGCTCTTTGCAGGACCTCCTTGTTCTCCTTGGCCGAGCGCAGGCGAGACACCATTTCCGTGGTGATGGGGAAGGGCGCGAAGCGCCGTCTGAAAGTTTGAAGATGTTGGAAGGCGAGAACGGTGGTGGGAGAGAGAACCGCCACCTGCTTGCCGTCCGCCACCGCCCGCATCGCTGCTCGCATAGCCACTTCGGTCTTCCCATATCCGACATCTCCGCACACCAGCCGGTCCATGGGAGTAGGAGACGACATGTCGGCAAAGACATCGTCGATGGCCTTCTTCTGATCCGGTGTTTCCTCGTACTCGAAGGCGTTCTCGAACTCGGACATCCACGGCGAGATGGGGGAGAAAGCGAAACCCTGACGGGTCTTCCGCTCCGCGTGAACTTTCAGGAGTTCGGCGGCCATATCGCGCATGGCCTTCTTGACCCGCGATTTTGTCTTGGTCCAGCCCGTGCCTCCGAGTTTGTCGAGAGCAGGATTGCTGGCTTCGGCCGCCCGGTGTTTCTGAATCCGGTGAAAAGACTCCACGGGAACGCGGAGGAGATCTCCTCCCTGATAGCTCACCACCATGAACTCGGCGTCGGACCCGAGAACGTGGAGGCTCTCGAGTCCCACGAAGCGGCCGATGCCGTGGTCTTCATGGACCACGTAGTCGCCGGGCTTGAGGTCGCGAAAGTCGGAGAGAAACGAGCGGACGACGTTCCGTCGCTTGTGGGTGTGAACTTCTTCGGGGAATACATCGCCGTCGGCGAGAAGTCGCAACCGACTGTGGGAGAACTCAACGCCCCGAGAAAGGTGTCCCGATCCAACCTCAACGCTGGTGGCTTCGCCAATGGCGATACCACCCTCAAAGAGGGTTTCGCTCAAGCGTTGGGCGCGGCCGGGCGTGCCGAGCAGGATGAAGGTCTGGCCCGTGGTCTCCTTCAGATCCTGGCGAAGTTGTTTCAGATCGCCTCGATACTGGGGCGCGGGGCGAGAGCCGATGTGGATGGATGGCCCATCGGGAGCAATTTCGTGGAGGTCGGTCCGTTCAGGTCGGGCCAGATACGTCCGAACAATGTCCGGATCCGCGAAGGTCTCAAACGCTCTCTCCGTCTGCGGGTCCTCCGGATCAAGGCCGGCGTGAAGCGTGGTCTTGACGTGAAGGGCGCGCTCCATCTCGGCCCGGGCGGCCTCGGGATCGATCACCACCAGCCAGTGCGGAGGCAGGATCTGGGGAATGGCCTGGCGGGAGCCTCCGGCGGGAACGCCGAAGGGCAGAAGCGAGACCTCTTCTATTTCATGACGCCGCCTTTGGGTCGCCGGGTCGAACTCGCGGAGGCTGTCGATGCGATCGCCAAAGAACTCTATACGCAGCGGCCAGAGTCGACCGGGCGGAAAGACGTCGACGATGCCGCCGCGCCGGGCGAACGATCCGGCTTCCACCACCGGGTCTTCCCGACGGTACCCGGCGCCGTCGAGGTGATCGAGGAGCATGTCCACCAGCAGCTCCTCTCCGACCCTCAGGGAAAGTCGCTTGCGATCAATCACGTCGGGAGCGGGGACAGAATGGACGAGGGCGGGCGCCGACAGCAGGACGGCCCGAACTGACCCATCGTGAAGGGCGAGGGTCGACTGGGTTCGCTCGTGATCCTCCGGGGTTGGACCGGCTCCGGCCACCACCGCCGGTACGTCCCTGAAAGTCGCCAGCGTTCCCGCGGCGCCCAACCAGGGGATCAGGGTTTCGGCATCACCCGCGAGCGATTCGATATCCTTTTCATGGGGAGTGACGAAGACGAGGAGGCGGTCGGTGACGGCGAGGGGAACCAGGAGCCGGGCCAGGCCGAACAGACCCGTGACTCGGCTTGTGCTGCCTTGGTCGATCGCGCGCTGGAGGGCCAGGAACCCGGGTTCCCGGGCGAGAAATGCGACCGGAGATTTCACTGCGGAGTCGCGTCAGCCCGGCCCTCGGCCTTCGCGATCAGTGCGGTGGTCGACCGGTCGGGAAGAAGTTCGACGCGAACCACGCGCCCTCCCAGCTTCTCGACTTCCTCTCGTCCGACAATGCTGTCGATCGCCCAGTCGGCGCCCTTGACCAAGACGTCGGGGCGCAGGGTCTTGATGGCTTCGAGCGGCGTGTCCTCGTCGTAGACGAGAACGCGGTCGACGCTCTCCAGGGCGAGCAACGCTTCGGCTCTTTCCTTTTCGTCGATCACGGGGCGGGTTTCGCCCTTGAGGCGCTTCACGGAGGCGTCGGAATTGATCCCGACGACCAGGACATCGCCCTCTGCCCTGGCCTGCTCGAGGAGACTCACATGGCCAGCGTGAAGAATGTCGAAGCAGCCATTGGTGAAGACCAGGGTGCGACCGAGCGCTCGGAAGCTTGCGCGATCGTGGTGGAGGGTCTCCAGGGTGTCGGCGCGGCGCCGGCGCTCGATGCGCTCCGCCGGTCGCAGTTCCAGTTCGTGCCGCACCGGGGGCTCGTCCATCTGAAGGGCTTCGGAGAAGCTCCATTTGTGATGAGGTCGATAGACCCCGACATCCTTCACTCGGGCGCGCACTCTGAAAGAGTACAGACCTCGATGGTAGTCGTAAGGTGTCCCGTCTTTCCGGTGCACGGCGATGTCGAGGATGTAGCTGCCCTCAACCAGCCGCAGGTCCTGAATCTCAAAGACCAGACCAAATGGGCCGGAGACCAGCTTCGATTTGTACTCTTCAATGTGGGTGTTCGTGCCGTAGACCGCGGTTCCATCGGCGGTGAAGATGCCGACCCCAAAAACAAAATCCTCGATAGGAACCTTGGCTTCGCCGGCAACCTCTATGCGCAGCGTGTCACCCGGCACAAAGACGTGGGCCATGCGCTGCTCGGCGTCTTTCAGGTGGACTTCGGTGAGAAGAATTTCGCCGCTTCCCCAGCGGCGTTTTTCTTCGGGCGCCGCGTGGGTGACCCGATCGGCGCTCTGGGCAACCGGGTGGAGTTCCTGTTTGCCCAGGAGTTCGTTCTCCTGACCGGCCACGAAACTCAGATACGCGTCGACCACGCGCTTCGGGTCTCCAGAGTCTTTCGCCTTGCCTTTGCGAAGCCAGAGGGCTTCGTCACACATCTTCTCGATCAGGCCGAGGCTGTGGGTGACGATAACAATCGTCTTTCCCCGCCTTCGGAATTCGCCGATCTTCTCAAGACACTTTCGGGTGAAGGCTTCGTCGCCCACGGCCAGGACTTCATCGATGAGCAGAATGTCGGGGTCGACGTGAATGGCCACCGCGAATCCCAGGCGCGCGTACATGCCTGACGAGTAGGTCTTGACCGGCGCGTCGATGAAGTCCTCCATCTCCGCAAATTCCACGATCTCGTCAAAGCGTTTCGTCACTTCGGCCCGGGTGAGGCCGAGCATGATGCCGTTGATGGCGACGTTTTCCCGCCCGCTGATCTCGGGATGAAAGCCGGCGCCCAGTTCAATCAGGGCGGAGACCCGACCGGATACGTCGAGGGTGCCGCTCGACGGTTTGGTAATTCCGGAGAGCAGTTTGAGGGTGGTGGATTTTCCGGAACCGTTCTCGCCGAGGATTCCGTAGGTGCAGCCGCGGGGTATGTCGAATGAGACGTGGTCGAGGGCGGTGAAGAGTTCGCTCGGGCTGAGGTCTCGAATCAGAGACCCCGAGACGATCGCGCTCTTGAGGGTTGTGAACTGGTTCTTGTGAAGGAATTTCCGATAGACCTTGGTCAATTCCCGCGCGGAGATGGCGACGCTGGACCCTGGGTGGGCCGAGGGGCCGCTCATAGCTCCTCCACCAGGGCGTCACGAAGCCGGTCAAAGAGGAAGCAACCAAAGGCAAAGACCATGACCGCGGCGACGGCGGAACCGGCAAGGCCCGCCCAGTGATCGAACCGTCCCTCGAACAGCATCTGCTGATAGCTCACGATGATGTGGGTCATGGGGTTGAGCCAGAGGATGGTCCGAAATCGACCGCCGATGGCGCCGTACATGTAGAGGATCGGGGATCCAAAGAACCAAAGTTGAAAGAGATGGCCGAGGATGTTGGTCAGGTCTCGAAAATGAACCGTGAGGGCCGAGAGGGCCAAGGCCAGACCCAGGGCTAGAACTACTTGAACCAGGAGCGGCAGGACAAAGAGGAGCGCCGACGGGGAGAGCTTGTGATTCCAAACCACGAAGAAGAGCAGGATGGGCAGGGAAAGGAGAAAGTTGAAGAGATTGGTGATCACGCTGACGGTGGGAAGGATCTCCGGCGGAAAGAGCACCTTCTTCAAGAGGCCTCCACTGCTCACCAGAACCGTCGACCCTTCGAGAACCGCCGACTGAAAAAAACTCCAGGGGAGAATCCCGCACGCGAAGAAGAGGAGATACGGCTCCATTTCCTTGGCTCTTTGCCCCGGCAGCATGTAGCCGAAAACCACCCCATAGGTGAGGAGGTGGAGAAGGGGGTTGATGAAACTCCACACAAAACCGAGGATGCTCCCGCGGTAACGAGCCTTGAGCTCACGCGACACCAGGCTCTCAATGAGGGCCCGGTAGCGAAAAAGCGTTCGAATCTGAGCGAGGATCTGCGGCCTCGCGCTCAGGCGCCCTTGGAGTGGGACGCCGCCGAAAGACGGGCGACGGCGCGAACGTAGTCGGCCTGCGCCTCTTTGAAACCTTCCTCGTCTTTCACCATCTTCATCCGCTCGGCCGCCCCGGTCTTGGCAGTCTCGGCCCGAGTGACATCAATCTCGTCGGCGCGCTCCCCGCTTTCGGCCATGATGTGAACGCGATCCGGCAGAACCTCACAAAACCCGAACAGACACACGATCCGACCGGTCTCCGTTCCCTTGCGGTAGATGATTTCACCGGCGCCCAGGGCGGTCAGCATGGGGATGTGACCGGGCAAGACGCCGAAGGACCCCTCGGAACCGGGGGCTTGAACAGAGTCCACCTCGTCACGGAGAATCAGTCCGTCCGGAGTGACTACTTCGAGCTTGAGCTTCGTCGCGCGCGGGGATTCGGCCATGACCATTCGATCCTAAGCGGCTGCCTTCTTGGCTTGTTCGAACACCTCTTCAATCGCGCCGGCCATGTAGAACGCCTGTTCGGGAAGGTGATCCACATCTCCGTTGACAATGGTCTTGAAACTGCGGACGTTGTCCTCGAGAGAGACGTACTTCCCCTTGATGCCGGTGAACTGTTCGCCCACGTGGAAAGGCTGCGAGAGGAACTTCTGGATCTTGCGCGCCCGGCCCACGATCACCCGATCGTCTTCCGACAGCTCATCGATGCCAAGAATGGCGATGATGTCCTGAAGATCCTTGTAGCGCTGGAGAATCTGCTTCACCGCGAGGGCGGTGTCGTAATGCTCCTTGCCGAGAATGCGCGGGTCGAGGATGCGCGAGGACGAGGCGAGAGGGTCGACGGCCGGGTAGATCCCGAGTTGCGCAATCTGGCGGGAGAGGTTGGTGGTGGCGTCGAGGTGGGCGAACGCGGTCGCGGGGGCCGGGTCGGTGTAGTCATCGGCGGGGACGTAGATCGCTTGAATCGACGTGATTGAACCCTTCTTGGTCGAAGTGATGCGCTCCTGGAGCGTGCCCATTTCCGACTGGAGGGTTGGCTGGTAACCGACGGCCGAGGGCATACGGCCAAGGAGCGCTGAAACCTCCGATCCGGCCTGGGTGAAGCGGAAGATGTTATCGATGAAGAGAAGGACGTCCTTCCCTTCCTCGTCCCGGAAATACTCGGCTGCGGTCAGACCGGTGAGGGCTACGCGAAGGCGCGCCCCGGGGGGTTCGGTCATCTGGCCATAAATGAGCGCGGCCTTGCTCTTCTCGAAATCTTTGATGTCCAGGACGCCCGACTCCTGGAACTCGAGCCAAAGGTCGTTGCCTTCGCGGGTTCGTTCTCCGACCCCGGCGAACACTGAGACACCGCCGTGATTTTTCGCGAGGTTGTAGATGAGTTCCTGGATGATGACGGTCTTGCCCACCCCGGCGCCGCCGAATAGGCCAATCTTGCCGCCGCGAAGATAGGGCTCAATCAGGTCGATGACCTTGATGCCGGTCTCGAACATCTCGAGCTTCGTCGACTGCTGGTCGAATGCGGGGGCGGGGCGGTGGATGGGATAGCGTTTGTCGCTCCGGACCGGACCCAGCTCGTCGACCGGTTCGCCCAGCACGTTCAGGACGCGCCCCAGCGTTCCGGGACCCACCGGAACCATGATCGCGGCTCCGGTGTCCTTCGCCGCCATGCCCCGAACCATTCCGTCGGTGGGCTGCATGCTGACGCAGCGAACCCGGTTCTCGCCCAGGTGCTGTTCCACCTCGACCACCACCCGGATCTTCCCGCTTTCGATATTGACCGCGTTGTAGATGGCGGGGACGCCGTTTGGGAACTCGATGTCCACCACGGGACCAATCACCTGAATGACTCGACCGATGTTCTCTGACGCCATTGGGTTCTTTCCGTTCGTTGTTTCGTTTTGTGGAGGCTTCGGTGGTAAGGCTTCTGGTGGTTATGACGCTTAGGCGGCCGCACCCGAAACGACTTCGATGATTTCCCGGGTGATAGCAGCCTGGCGCACCTTGTTCATGTAGAGGGTGAGGCTGTCGATGGTCTGGGTGGCGTTGCGCGTGGCCGAATCCATGGCCGCCATGCGGGCTCCGTGTTCGGCCGCGTGGGATTCGAGCAGGGCCTGCCAAACCGTGGTTTCCACCACTTTTGGAAGGAGCTTGTCGAATATGGCGCGGGGATTGGGCTCGTACAGATATTCCTGCGTCCCCTTCTCTTCCTCCACTGCCTCGAGGGGGAGGAGGCGCTGGGTAACGATGCGCTGCTGAATCACGCTCTTGAACTCGTTGAAGAGAAGAACAACTTCTTCCACTTCGCGATCGAGAAACGCCTTCATCGCCGACTGGGCGATCTCCTGGGCCTTGGCGAAGACGAGAGCCTGGAAGACGCCGATGTACTCCTTGCGGATGGTGGTCCGGCGCCGGAGGAAATCTCGGCCCTTTCTCCCCACCGCGTCGGCCAGAACTTCGCGATGCGCGTTGTCGGCCAGGAACCGTTGCGAGACCCTCAGCAGCGAGGAGTTGAAGGCGCCGCACAGGCCCTTGTCGCTGGTGACCACGATGACGAGGACGCGACCGTTCTTCGAGGTGGCGCGGAAAAGAGGATGATTCTCTTCGCCCTCGGTGCGCGCGGCCACGTCTTTCAGGACCTGGGCCATGGTTCGGGCGTAAGGCCGGGCCGCAAACATCGACTCCTGCGCGCGCCGCAGCTTCGCCGCCGACACCATCTTCAGGGCCTTGGTGATCTGCTGCGTGTTCTTGACGCTGCGGATCCGTCTACGGATGTCGATGAGCGCGGGCATGCTCGGGTGGCTCTCTTCTTTCCAGTGACCGCTTAGGCCTTGGCCTGGAAGAGGTCGGCGAACTCGGCCAGAACCGCCTTGACCCTCTCGGTGAGCTCCTTGGTCAGATCCTTCTTTTCGGAGATCTCCTTCAGGAGGCCGGGGTGGCGCGCATCGAGGTGCGCGTGAAGCTCTTTCTCGTAGCGCCGGACATCGCCCACCGCGTACTTGTCGAGATAGCCATTGATTCCGGCGTACATTCCGACCACCTGCTTCTCCATGGAGAGCGGGGAGTACTGGTCCTGCTTCAGAAATTCGGTCATGCGTTGACCGCGGGCCAGGGTCGCTTGGGTACTCTTGTCGAGGTCCCCCGCGAACATGGCAAAGGCCGCGAGTTCGCGGTACTGCGCAAGGTCGAGGCGGAGTCGGCCGGCCACCGACTTCATGGCCTTCACCTGCGCGGAACCGCCGACCCGCGAAACCGAGTTGCCCACGTTGATGGCGGGACGAATGCCGGAGTTGAAGAGGTCGGCCTCGAGAAAGATCTGTCCGTCGGTGATGGAGATGACGTTGGTGGGGATGTAGGCGGAGATATCTCCCGCCTGGGTCTCGATGATCGGAATGGCGGTCAGGCTCCCCCCGCCCTTTTTGGCGGAGAGCTTGGAGGCCCGCTCGAGCAGGCGGCTGTGGAGATAGAACACGTCGCCCGGATAGGCCTCGCGGCCCGGGGGCCGGCGGAGGATGAGGGAAATTTCCCGATAGGCGGCCGCATGTTTTGACAAGTCGTCATAGACGCAGAGCGCGTGCTGGCCGTTGTCGCGGAAATACTCTCCCATGGCGGTGCCCGAATAGGGCGCAAGGTAGAGGAAAGGGGCCGGGTCGGATGCGGTGGCGGCCACCACGATGGTGTGGTCCATGGCCCCGAAGTCCTCGAGGGTTTTCACCACCTGGGCGACGGTTGAGCGCTTCTGCCCAATCGCCACATAGATGCAGATGACGCCCTTGCCCTTCTGGTTGATGATCGTGTCAACTGCAACCGCGGTCTTGCCGGTCTGGCGGTCGCCAATCACCAGCTCGCGCTGGCCCCGGCCAATATTGACCATCGCGTCGATGCCCTTGATTCCCGTCTCCAGTGGCTCGCGAACCGGCTGTCTATCGACCACGCCGGGAGCTATGACTTCGACATCTCCAAAGCGCTTGGTGGCAATGGCGCCCTTGCCATCGACCGGCTCCCCGATGGCGTTGACCACCCGTCCCACCATTTCGGGACCGACAGGAATCGACATGATTCGGGCGGTTCGGCGAACTTCGTCCCCTTCGCGGATAAGCGTGTAGTCACCCAGCAAGACCGCCCCGACCGAATCTTCCTCGAGGTTGAGGGCCATGCCGCGAACGCCGTGAGGGAGATCGAGGAGCTCGCCCGCCATGCAATTGGTGAGGCCGTGGATCCGGGCGATGCCGTCACCCACAGAAAGGACCGTCCCGATCTCTGCAGTGTCCGTGCCCGCAGAGAAGCCCGCAAGCTGCTGCTTTAGAACTTTGGTGATTTCTTCGGCTCGAATTTCCATGGGGCTTCTTTGCTTTTCCTGATGTTTGGGGGAAAGAAACTTCGCGGTGCTTGGGGGACCTGTCTTTGGAACCTACAGCAGATGCTGACGCAGGGCCTTCAGACGAGCCTTGACGCTGCCATCGAACATATGACCATCCACCTCTACTTTGAGGCCGCCCACCAGGGAAGGGTCGGTCCGGGTCTCCATCTCAACCGATCCTGAAACCGCCGCTTCGATCGCCTTCCGCACGGTCTGCACGGCATCGTCATCGAAGGCAATGGCCGTGACAACTCTGGCCGCGTGGACATTGTTGCGCGTGTTCCACTCGTGGCGATAGAGGCGGACGATTTCGTGGATGAGATCGACCCGGGAGGCGTCGATAAGCATTTCGAACAGGCGCGGGAGGGGCGAAGAGAGTTCTTGAAAGACCGCGGAGAAGATCGCCTTCTTGTTGGCGGCGGGAACGCCTGGGTTGAGGAGCGCCTCCAGCAGGGCCGGGTTCGTCTTGAGAGTCCCGGACACGGCGACGAGTTCGTCGCGCACCGCGACGGTGTTAGTCGCGGTCTCGATGATGGCTCGGGCGTAGCGCCTCGCTGACTTGGTCTCGTTCAAGCTTGGAGTTTTGTTTTCGGGATGAACACGCGCACGCGCGCTTTCGTTGGTCTTGGGGACGCCCTACTCTTGGGAATGCTTGAGGGTCAGGATATCACGCGAGAAGTAGGATTCTCCCTGGGTTTGCCGCGGTAACCCGGCCGATTCTCCTGGCGTCTTTGAGTTCAAGAAGGAGGGGCTCGGCACGCTCGGGGGGCAGACTCAGCAGCAGCCCGCCCGACGTCTGGGGGTCGTAGACCATGGTGAGGGGGGCAGGAGCCATCGCACCCTGGTGATCCACCAGGCCCGCAAATTGTTTTCGGTTGGCCTTGAGTCCCCCCGACTGGCTGTTCTCTGCGAGTTCAAGCGCCCCGGGAAGCAGGGGCAACGACCGAACCTCGATTTCGAGGCCGACCTTGCTTTCGCGCGCCAGGCCGAGGGCGTGGCCGACCAGGCCAAAGCCCGTGATGTCGGTGGCCGCACGTGCGTCATACCGCCGGGCGAGCTCCGCCGGAATTCGGTTCAATCGCGACATGCTGGTGCTGGAGGCGCGAACAGACTCTGCCGGCGCTCGCCCCGCCTTTTGGGCGGTGGCGATGATTCCCGTGCCCAGGGGCTTGGTTAGAACCAGTATGTCGCCCGGCCGAGCGCCCGCGATTGTCAACATCGCCGCTTCTTCCACGATTCCGGTAATCGCATACCCAAACTTGATTTCGGGGTCGCGGACGGTATGACCACCGAGCAATGCGCAGCCGGCTTCCTTCAGCTTGGCCGCCCCGCCCCTGAATATGGCCGCGGTCCACTCGGGTGGAAAGTCCTGGTCGGGTATGGCGGCGATGGAGAGGGCGGTGAGGGGCCGGCCGCCCATGGCGTAGACATCGGACAAAGCGTTCGCGGCGGCGATCGCTCCATATTCTTCCGGGTCGTCCACCACCGGAGTGAAGAAGTCGACGGTCTGAACCAGGAGGGTGCCCTGGTCGAGACGATAGATTCCCGCATCGTCGCCGGTGCGGTAGTCGACGAGCACGCGCGGGTCATCGATGCGAGGCAGTTCGCCCAGGACCTGGGCGAGTTCGGCGGGGCCGAGTTTGCTCGCTCAACCAGCGCTCTTGACTCGCTCGGTGAGCCGGAGAATCCTTTGTCGGTCGTCGGTCATGGTTATATAGTTTGTTGTACTAAAGGTCTTTGGCGCCCACGTCGGCTTGTCCGGCCAGGCTCGCCCCTTCTTCGACCACCAGCCGCGGCGAGTCCAGGGTGGCCTCGACGCGCGCGCCGGCCAGAATTTCTATGCGGTCTCGGGCGTGGACGTGCCCACGCACTCGCCCCCGGATCGAGACCACGCCGCAGTCGATTTCGGCTTCCACGAAACCGTGTTCGCCAATCACCAGCATGTTGTCGGAGACGATCCGTCCGCGCACGATCCCGTCGATTCGGAAGGTGTCCTTGAAACGGAGCTCGCCCACGAACTCCGTGCCCTGGTCAATAAAACCATTCAGGTTCTCGGAAAAAAACGAGGGGCGCGACATTGCCGTTAGCCCCTGACGATCCAGAGAAAAAGGCGGTTCAGCTCGGCTTCGCTTTCAAAGGCGATCCGGATCTCGCCCTTGCCGCGCTTCCGATTGATCTCGACGCGCGCGCCCAGCCGGGCGCGGAGCTTCTCTTCGGCGGCGCGGGTGTTCGCATCCGCTTTTCGCGCCTTCGGCGCTTTCGGATTCCTGAATGCTCGAACCCGGGACTCCACCTGGCGCACCGACAGTCCTTGCTTGATGACCTGGGTGGCGAGGGCCCGAAGCACCGCTTGATCCTCTATGGGCAGCAGCGCTCGGGCATGTCCGGCGGAGAGGGTGCCTCGCTGCAATTCCTCCCGAACCTCAGTCGGAAGTCGCAACAGGCGCAGAGTGTTTGCGACCGTTGCTCTGTCCTTTCCGACCTTCCCCGCCAAAGCCTCCTGGGTCAGGCCGAGTTCGTCCTGCAAGCGCCTCAGGGCCTGGGCCTCTTCGATCGGGGTCAGTTCCTCGCGCTGGATGTTCTCGACCAGCGCGAATTCCAGAATCCGGTTATCGGCGACCGCTCGCACCACGGCGGGGATGGTTGAAAGCCCCAGCTTCTGTGCCGCGCGAAAGCGCCGTTCGCCGGCGACGATCTGAAACCGTCCATTTGCGATGGGGCGGACGAGAATGGGCTGAACCACGCCACTCTCCTGAATCGACCGCGCCAGTTGCTCGAGGGCATCTGGACGAATGGTGGTTCTGGGCTGGGCTGGATTCGCATCGATGAGCGACAGCGGGACCAAAGACTCTGCCCCCGCGGAATGCCCAGGCCTCGCTTCCGGGATGGCGGGGTTCGCATTTTGGGGGATGAGGGCTGCGAGCCCCCGGCCAAGGGCCATGCGTTTCGCGCTCATTTCGGACCGTCCGCGGGCGTTCGATCCAGGACTTCCCGGGCCAGTTTCAAGTAGCACTCGCTGGCTCGCGACTTGATGTCGTAGAGAAGGAGGGGCTTTCCAAAACTCGGGGCTTCGGCCAGGCGGATGCTCCGGGGGATCGCGGTTTTGAAGACTTGGTTGCCAAAATGCCCCCGCACATCGGCGGAAACCTGCTGCGAGAGGTTCGTTCGATCGTCGGCCATGGTCAACAGAACACCCTCGAGTACCACGGTGGGGTTGAGGGCCGCCCGGATACGATCGAGCGTCGCGAGAAAAGCACCGAGCCCCTCAAGAGCGAAGTACTCGCATTGGATTGGGACCAGCACGGAATCCGCCGCGGTAAGGGCGTTAACCGCAAGCAGACCGAGGCTCGGCGGTGTGTCCAGCAGGATGAAATCGTACTGCGACCGCGCCGAGACCAAGGCCGATCGGAGCCGGAACTCGCGTTGTTCGCCGGCGGCCAGTTCAACCTCCAGTCCCACCAGATCAGCGTCGGATTGGACGATCTGAAGGTAATCGAGGGCGGTTTGGGCGGCTTTGGGGAGCGGCGCGCCCGAGAAAAGCGCCTCGTAAAGCCCTGCCGCCTTTTCCAAGCCAAACCCTGAAGTCAGATTCCCTTGCGGGTCGAGATCCACCGCCAGAACTCGTTTCTCGGCTACCGCGAGGCTCGCAGCCAGATTGATGGCCGTGGTTGTCTTGCCGACACCGCCTTTTTGGTTTGCTATAGCGATGACGCGAGCCATTGGGATCGCAGAATATCACCGGGTTCCAGGTTGTAGTTTCACGTGAAACATTGGCGGCGAACCGTCGCCCCCGAGGCCAGTCGCAGGGTCTCGGCGCCCTCCTGGATCGGACCTCCAAAGACCAGCACGCACCCCCCCGGCAAGAGGAGGGGCCGCAACGCGGTCGGGTCAAGCCCCACCGCCCGCATCGTCACCGTTCCCGCGAGTGTCCCCCGGTAACCGTCGCTTCGCTCGCGCCTTACCGAGACGTTGTCCATCCCCATTTCCCGTGCCGCTTCACGAAGAAAGGCCCAACGCTTCGCCCGTGGTTCGAGGAGGGTGAAGTTCAGATCCGGTCGAAGTACCGCCAGAATCAGGCCGGGCGAGCCGTTTCCGGAACCGACGTCGATCACGGGACCCGCGAGGAGGGTCTCCGCTCCCAGTATCGGGCGGACAAGAGTCTCGAAGGCGGCCTCTCTGGTTTCGGCGCCGGTCAGATTGATCTTCCTGGACCAGTGCTGGAGGCAGTCAAGGTATCGGTCGAGACGCTGTCTTGCCAGGGCATCTGCAACCGCTAGAAGTCCCTCAAACGAGAACAAAATCGGCCCCGCAGCTACCCTACGGAGTGGGCTTGGTCCTAGGAAAAAGGTGCGGCGCAAAGTACATGGCCAGTAATTGCTGGGCGGTGGCGGCCAGGTTTGAGACGAACCAGTAAAGATTGAGTCCGGCGGGCGCCCAGGCAAACATGCCCGAAAAGATAACCGGCATCAGCATCATCATTCTCTGCTGCGCTGGGTCGACGGCGGGCGCCGGCATCAGCCTCTGCATGGCGATCATCGACAAGCCCGAGAGCAGGGGGGTAATGAAAAGCGGGTCTTTGAGACTCAGGTCGGGAATCCAGAAAAACGAGGCGCCCTTGAGATCCACGGAGATGTCGAGCATGCGGTAGAAGGCGAAGAGGAAGGGCATGGTCAACAGGGTCGGGAGGCAGCCGGCGGCGGTCTGCCGAACCATGTCGATACCGTTCTTCTCATAAACCTCGGCGATTTCCTTCTGCATCTGCTGTCGCTTCGGATCGGTCAGGGAGAGGCGTTTGTAGCGTTCCTGGACCGCCCTGATTTGTGGACCGACCTTGGCCATCTTCGCGGAGGACAAGATGGCCAAGTGGCGCAGCGGCGCCATGGCCAGGGCGATACCGATGGTGAGCAGAATGATGGCGACTCCATAATTCCCCACCCGCGCATTAACGGCCCGAAGTGCTCTAGTGAGGGGTACGACTATGGGGCCTATCCAGCTGCCGACGGGAACTATCTTCTCGAGACCCATGCCAAGAGACTTGAGACGCTCATAGTCTTTCGCGCCAACCGTCAGTGCGATGGGCGGAAAAACCATAATCTGGACGCTGGACTCCTTCCCGTTTGTCGAGGAACTCGCCATGGCTTCAACCGGTGTCCCATCCTCCTTGTTCAGGATCGCCGCAAAATACTTGTTCTCAACCCCGATGAGCCGGGCCCGGGTCGTTCTAGGGGTGAGCAGCGCGGGCGCGGGCAGTCGAATTTCTGTTCCGGTCTCGTCGATTTCGACTACCTCGGGCGGGAGGTACCCACGCAGACTCTTCTCGTCTTCCGATGGCTGGCCGAAGCCGGGACCCCAGAACACCCGCGCGGGGAGGACAATGCCGTTCTCATTAACCTGCGCCTCTATGCGAAACGCGCGGCCGCCCTTGATGGTCCGAATCGTCTTGCTGGCCACCAGCGCCCCGTCGGAAAACTCGAATCGCGCGCCCTGCTCTCCTCCTCCTCCAACATCGGTCACCAGGAAGAGTCCTTCCCTGAGTCGAGCATCCACTTCGGGACTTCCGGTCACGAGATCGAGGGGGCCGGGTACGGGGTTTCCTCCTGGATGCGCCTCCACCGGCCTCCCTCTTTCGTCCTTGTACTCGAGGAGTTTCCAGGAAAGAAGGCGGGCGCCTTTTGAACTGAACGCGATCTCCGCCTCTGTGGTGGTCAGTTCCACCCGGCGCTCATCGCCGGTCACAATCGGGGCGGCCTTCGGGGCCGGGGTCTCCGGTACTTTCGAATCGCTCTTGGCGCTCGCCGGGTTTACGGTTTGGACCACTTCCGCGACCGGGCCCACAGCCTTGGTCTCCGGCCCAACCTGCACCGGGCCCGCCGGGGGTTGGGGATAGCGGGCGTTGGTCCACATTCGAAAACCGAGCAGGACCGCGAACGACAGCGCGAACGCCAGAATGAGCCGTCTTTCTTCCATTGGTCTTTCTTTCTCGATTCCACTCTACCGGCGGCGACCGGCTACCTTTTTTTGTCAGGGTACGGGGTCAAAGCCGACGCCGCCAAACGGCCGACACTTCAGTATCCTTCGCACCGCAAGGTAGGCGCCGTATGCGCCATGCTTGGCCAGAGCTTCTCGCGCATACTGGCTGCACGAGGGTTCGAATCGACAGCTCCCCCGGAATAGCGGAGAGAGCACGACCTTGTAGGCATCAATGCAAAGGATGAGAGCGGCGACCAGAGCGCTTTCCGGTGGCGATCGCTTTTGAGATGGCTTCATCGAGGGCGCTTCCCGCGTCGTGAGCAGACAATTCTGAGAACCCTGGCTTGAGGTTGACGACGATGTCATAAGGGGCGGAGCCTCGGTAGGTCTTTCGGTAGTACTCCCGAACCAAACGCCGCGCTCGATTTCGTTGAACCGCTCCGCCCACTTTCGTGGAGGCGGAAATTCCGATGCGCCCCGGGCCTTGGGCTGGGATGATGGCGACGCTGAGCTGGGTGGTGGCTCCGCGACTCCCGGCCTTCAGGATGGCCCCGAACTCGTCACCCTTAAGGACCCGCCGGTCCCGGCCAAACCGGGCGCGACCAAGGGAGTGGGGGACTGCGACGCAGGGTCTTTCGTTGATGGGTTTTCCGAGGATGGGTTCCTACGCCCCCAGGCGCTGCCTGCCTTTGGCCCGCCGTCTCTTTATCACCAGTCTCCCGCCCCGCGATCTCATGCGAACGAGGAAGCCGTGTGTCCTTCTTCTACGACGATTATTGGGCTGGAACGTTCTCTTCACTGTTTTATGGAATCCTTGCGAAAAGTGGAACCGCCAATCTTATCGGGGTTTGTCCGGATCGTCAAAAGACGTCGATTTCTGCGCTGGTCCAGGGGGCTCGGCGTGCTATGGTTATGGTCTCTCACGGGGCAGTTTTTTTGCCCGACACCGAGCTTCCTTTTCGGGCTCTTTGGTTGATCCGGTAACCCACTACTTGACGATGCGCCTTGGTTCTTGTCGATGACCGTTTGGGATCGGGTCCTGGATCTTGTGGAGAAGGAGGGGCGCGTCAGTTCCCACTCCTTCGTTACGTGGTTCAGACCGACCGCCTTCCGATCCTTCGATGGCTCCGTCTTGTCGATCGGTGTCCCGAGTGCGCCATTCCGTGACTGGTTCTTGAAGAACTATTCGAGCCTGGTTTCGGAGATGCTTGCGAACCTCGGCCACGCGGGGGTGCGTCTTCAATGTGCGGTGGAGAGTTTTGGGGGCGTCGAGTCGCTACCGGTGATAGAGGCGTCTGCTCTAAACCCAAAGTACACTTTTGAAGCCTTCGTGGTCGGGGCTTCGAATCAGATGGCTCACGCGGCCTCCAAGGCCGTGGCCGAGGTTCCCTCAAAGTCGTACAACCCTCTCTTCATCTACGGCGGTGTCGGCCTCGGAAAGACCCACCTGCTCCAGGCCATCGGGCACTATCTGTTGAAGAGAAATCCTAAATTGGCCCTGACCTACGTTTCCAGCGAGCATTTCGTCAACGAAGTGGTCTCGGCCATTCGCTACGAGCGCATTCTTCCTTTCCGCCAACGCTACCGGGCTATCGATGTTCTCATCATCGACGACATCCAGTTTCTCTCGAACAAGGAACGTTCCCAGGAGGAGTTTTTTCACCTCTTCAACACCCTCTATGAAGCGGGAAAACAGGTCGTGATCTCCGCCGACGTCCCGCCAAAGATGCTGCAGGGTGTTCACGAACGAATGCAGAGCCGCTTCTCCTCGGGAATGTCGGCCGATGTTGGTCCTCCCGACATCGAAACCCGGGTGGTCATCCTTCAACGGTTGGCCGCCGCCGAAGACATCCTCCTTCCGGACAACGTGGGCCTCTTCGTCGCCTCGAAGGTTCGATCAAACATCCGAGAGTTGGAAGGGGCCTTCAATCGCATCGTTGCGAACGCCAGCCTGCGCGGCGTCGAAATAGACATTGCGGTCGCAAGTGCCGCCTTGAAGGACCTCGTGGACGCTCCCGAAAAACGACTGTCGATTGAAACCGTTCAAAAGTTCGTCGCTGATCACTACAAGGTGAAGATTTCAGACCTCAAGGCCCGCAATAATTCCCGGAGCGTCACCATTCCAAGACAGGTTGCGATGTACCTGGCCAAGCACCTGACCTCATCCTCTTTGCCGGAGATTGGTCGTGGGTTTGGAGGAAAACATCATTCAACCGTCATTCACTCCATCAGAAAGGTTGAGATAGACCGAAGGGCGAACAGCGATTTCGACAGACTCCTCAACACCCTTATCGCCTCTCTTAAGTAGGTTTGGCGGCCAGGTGGCTTGTCTTCCACAGGAACGAACTCCTACGACCAGTACCGTTGCTTCAAATCAGACTTTTGCCAACAGTTCAGGTTCAACGATTCACAGAAGAATCAACATCGCTTATAATATCGTAACAAATTGAAAATAAAAGACATCGACCAATTTCTTGCGCGCATGTGTATCTACTCTTACTAGATAACTACCTCTTCTGAATCATAAGTAGAAGAAGAAAGAACGTCCGCTCAAACCGCTTCTTTTGAAAGTAGGCCATGGAACTAACCGTTCGCCGTGAAGACCTCGTGAGAGACCTTCAAGTCATTCAGGGGATCGTCGACCGTCGTGGGGCAATAGCCATTCTTTCCAACGTGCTTCTGGTTGCTTCAAACGATTCTGTCTCTCTCTCCGCAACCGACCTTGATGTTTCCGTGAGAGCGGCCTGTCCGGCCCGGGTCAAAAAAGCGGGCGCAACCACCCTGCCGGCGCGAAAACTTCACGACATCATCAAAGCGCTACCTTCAGGATCGGACATCTTGTTGCGAGATGAAGAAGAGGGCTTTATCTCCGTGCAGAGCGAGAGAACCAACTACAAGGTCGCAACCCTCTCCAAGGACGACTTTCCCACGCTTCCCGAAGGTAAGGGCGCGCAGGAAATAGCGCTGCCCGTCACGGTGATGAGTCGACTGATTGGCAAGACAAGTTTTGCCATCACCGTGGAAGACGCCCGCTATTACCTTGGGGGAGCCCTCCTTATCATCCTGGGCGACACGGTGAGCATGGTGACCACCGACGGGCATCGCCTGTGCTTTGCCCGAGAAAAGGTGGACGGAGCCAAGTTCAAAGAGGAACGGGTTCTTATTCCTCGAAAAGCAATTCAGGAACTGAAACAGGTCATCGACGGAGAAGAGACCGTCTTCTTTTCGAGGACCGAGAATCATCTGCTCTTCCGAACGCCGCGCCGAACTCTCACCAGCAAGCTGGTGGAGGGTCAGTTCCCGGCGCATGAAAAAGTCATCTCCGCCAAGGGACCCAAAGTGGGCCAAACGAAACGGGTCGAACTCCTGGATGCCCTTCGGCGCGTCAGCCTTCTATCCACCGAACGATCACGGGCGATTCGATTGACCATGAAGCCAGGAGAGATAGAGCTTCATGCATCCTCTCCCGATCAGGGAGAAGCGGTCGAAACATTCGCCGCGGAGTATTCGGGTGAACCGGTCGATATCGGCTTCAATGCGCAATACCTCATCGAGTTTCTTTCCGTCCTCACCGACGCCGAGATCACCATCGAACTCAAGGACAGCGACGCCCAGGGAATCTTCTATCCCACGAGCCAGAAGGACGGCGACTCGATGCATCGCTACGTCCTGATGCCAATGAGGCTCTAGCCGCGGACGAACCCGACACCTTCGCGAGCCGGGTTGCCGGCCCGAGGTTCATGGTCCCCCCCGAAAAGGGTGGTGGCCGGGCCAGGAAAAATTCGGCGCGAGCCCTCCAAGTAATGGAATAAAGCACAAGAGAAAATGATCGAGAAAACCGACGAAATTGCCTACGGCGCCGACACCATCAAAGTCCTCGAGGGACTGGAGGCGGTTCGGGTTCGCCCCGCGATGTACATCGGCTCCACCGGCGAGTCGGGCCTTCATCACCTGGTCTACGAGGTGGTGGACAACTCCGTCGACGAGGCTCTCGCGGGGCACTGCGACACCGTCGAAGCGTTCATCCACATCGACAATGCGATCACGGTGATCGACAACGGGCGCGGCATCCCGACCGGACCCCACTCCTCCGGCCTCGGTGACACCGCCGAGGTCGTGCTCACCCGGCTTCACGCCGGCGGCAAATTCGAGAAGAAGGCGTACCAGGTATCCGGCGGCCTTCACGGGGTTGGCATCTCGGTGGTGAACGCCCTCTCGGAGCGACTCGATCTCGTCATCTGGCGAGAAGGCAGGACCTTCACCCAGAGCTACGAGAGAGGCGTTCCGGTCACCGGGGTGATAGATGTCGGACCCGCCGACCGGCGGGGCACCAAGGTGACGTTCAAGCCGGACCCGACCATCTTCGAAACGACGCAGTTCTCTTTCGACACCTTATCCCAAAGGCTGAGAGAGCTTTCGTTCCTCAATCGGGGGATTCAGATCTCCCTGATCGACGAACGCGACGGGAAAGCGCACCGGTTCAAGTACGAGGGCGGGATCGCGTCCTACGTCGAACACCTCAACAAGAACAAGGCGGTGGTCACCCCCGAACCGGTCGAGGTGGGGGGCACCAAGGATGGCGTGATTGTCGAGGTGGCGATGCAGTGGAACGACGGCTATGCCGAAAACGTCCACAGTTTCGCCAATAACATCAACACCCACGACGGCGGCACCCATCTCATCGGCTTCAAGAGCGCCCTCACCCGAACCCTCAATTCTTACGCGCAGTCGAAGAACCAACTCAAGGACGGGGAAGCGTTCCAGGGAGAGGACACCCGCGAAGGCCTGTGTGCGGTCATCAGCGTCAAGGTCCCCAATCCGCAGTTCGAGGGCCAGACCAAGGGCAAGCTCGGCAACTCCGAGGTGAAGGGGCTCGTGGAGAGCCTGGTGAACGAGAGACTGGGGGCGTTTCTCGAAGAAAACCCAGGACTCGCGAAACGCATCATCCAGAAATGCCTCGACGCGTCGCGGGCGCGCGAGGCGGCCAAGAAGGCGCGTGACCTTACCCGCCGCAAGGGCGCTCTCGATAGCGCCGGCCTTCCCGGGAAGCTCGCCGAGTGCCAGGAGCGGAACCCGGCGCTGTGCGAGTTGTATCTGGTCGAGGGCGAGTCGGCGGGAGGCTCGGCGAAACAGGGTCGCGATCGCGTCTTTCAGGCCATCCTTCCGTTGAAGGGGAAGATTCTGAACGTTGAAAAAGCCCGCCTCGAGAAGACCCTGGCCTTCGAGGAGATCCGCAACATAATCGCCGCGCTCGGAACCGGCGTGGGCGCCGACGACTTCGACGTGACCAAGCTCCGCTATCACCGGATCATTCTCATGTGCGACGCCGATGTCGACGGAAGCCACATTCGAACGCTTCTGCTCACGTTCTTCTATCGCCAGATGAAGGAACTTATCGAGCGCGGGCACCTGTACATCGCGCAACCGCCGCTCTTCAAGGCCAAGCATGGCAAGTCCGGGCGCTACATGAAGGACGAGGCCGCGCTGGACGGTTATCTGCTCGACCGGGCGCTTGAAGGACGCACCATTTCGAACGCGTCGGGCGCGACCGTCGAGCCGGCAAAGGTCCGTCGCTTCGTCGAACGCCTGACCGGAGTGGCGAAGATGCTGTCCCGGATCGAGCGCCGGGGCATTTCCAGAAAGCTCGCCGACATCCTGGTTCGCCAGGGCGCACGCGACGCGAAGTTTTTCCAGGACAAAGCCGCCCTGCAGGCCGCCATTCAACCCTTTCGTGACCGCGGAGACGAGATCGGCGTCGAGGCGCTCGAGGGCGGCACAGGATACGAACTCGCCTACGAGGACAAGAGCGTCTCCCCGCCGCGCCATTCGACGGCGGGCGCGGACTTCGTCGCCACTCCGGAGTACAAAGCCCTGTTCTCGGCCTTCGAGGATGTGAAGGAATTCGACCAGCCGCCCTTCGAGATCCATCAAGGTGACAACACCGACAAGGTGTTCGCGCGTGACGCGCTGGTGGCCAAGCTGATGGACGAGGGCCGCAAAGGTCTTCAGATCCAGCGGTACAAGGGCCTCGGAGAAATGAACCCTGAGGAACTGTGGGAGACCACCATGGATCCCACGCAACGGACGCTGGTCCAGGTGCGGCTCGAGGATGAAGAGGTGGCCGAAGTCATGTTCTCGACCCTCATGGGCGACGCGGTGGAACCCCGGCGGCTCTTCATCGAAGAGAACGCTTTGAACGTCCGCAACCTGGACGTCTAGAACGATGACCCAGAACGACTTCGCCCTCCACACCATCCCGGTCAACATCGCCGACGAGATGAAGCAGTCCTACATGGACTACGCCATGTCGGTGATCATCGGCCGCGCCCTGCCCGACGTTCGCGACGGCCTGAAGCCGGCCAATCGTCGCGTGCTCTACACCATGCACGAGATCGGTCTCGTCCCCGGCAAGCCTTTCCGGAAGAGCGCCGGCATCGTCGGCGACGTCATGGGTAAGTACCATCCCCACGGCGACGTTGCGGTCTACGACACCCTGGTCCGCATGGCTCAGCCCTTCAACATGCGCGCCATCCTGGTCGACGGCCAGGGCAACTTCGGCTCCGTGGACGGGGATCGCGCGGCCGCGATGCGCTACACCGAGGCCCGGCTCACCAGGATCGCGGTCACCATGATGGCGGATCTGGACAAGGAGACGGTCGAGTTCCAGCCCAACTACGACGACCGGCTCGAAGAGCCGACCGTCCTTCCCACCATCCTCCCCGCCCTTCTGGTCAACGGATCCTCGGGCATCGCGGTGGGCATGGCCACGAACATCCCTCCCCACAACCTTAGCGAGGTCGTGGACGGACTCGTGTACCTGGTGGAGAACCAGAATCTTTCGGTGGACGTGCGGGTGGAAGGCCTCCTTGAGCGCGTGACCGGGCCCGACTTCCCTACCGGCGGCTACATCCTGGGCAAGAGCGGAATCCGTCAGGCCTATCTCACCGGTCGCGGTTCGGTGACCATGCGCGCGCGCGCGGAAATCGAGAAGCGCAAGGGCGACAAGGAAGCGATTGTGGTCACCGAGATCCCCTTCCAGGTGAACAAAGCCCGGGTGATCGAGAAGATCGCCGAGCTGTGGCGCGAGAAAAAGATCGACGGCATTACCGAGGTCCGCGACGAGAGCGACCGCCGCGGAATGCGCATGGTCGTCGATATCCGCAAGGGCGAGTCGGCCCAGGTCATCCTGAACCAGCTCTACAAGCAGACCCAGCTCCAGGACACCTTCGGCATCAGCATGCTCGCGATCGTCCACAAGCGGCCGCGCGTGCTCTCGCTTCTCGAAGTGTGCGACTACTTCATCGGCTTCAGGCGGGAAGTCGTACGCCGACGCATCGAATTCGAACTGCGAAAAGCGGAGGCCCGCGCCCATGTTCTGCGCGGCTACGTCATCGCCCTGGACAACCTCGACGCGGTGATCGCCCTCATCCGCAGCGCGCCGTCACCCCAGGAGGCGCGGACCCAGCTCATCGCCCGTTTCGCGCTTTCCGAGATCCAGGCCGTCGCGATTCTGGAGCTGCAGCTGCAGCGGCTGACCGGCCTCGAGCGCCAGAAGATCATGGACGAACTCGCGGAGATCGAAGCCACGATCACGCGGCTCAAGAAGATTCTCGGCAGCAAGCACGAGATCGACCTGATCGTGGTTTCAGAGCTCAAGGGCCTCAAGGAAGCCCACGGCGACGCGCGGCGGACCGAACTCATCGACGCCCCCGACGACATCTCGATCGAAGACACCATCGCCGACGAGGACGTCGCCATTTCGATAACCCACGACGGCTACATCAAGCGCACGCCGATGACGCTCTACCGGAGCCAGCGTCGCGGAGGTCGTGGCCGGGTGGGGATGAAGACCAAAGAAGAGGATTTCGTCGAAAACCTCTTCGTGGCATCGACCCATTCCTACGTTCTGATTTTCACCAACCGGGGCCGGTTGTACTGGCTCAAGGTTCACGAAATCCCCGATGTGGGTCCCCAGGCCAAGGGCAAGGCAGTCGTGAACCTCGTCCGGCTTCAGGACGGCGAGAAGATCGCCGCCTTCGTCGCCTGCCGCGATTTTGAGACCAAGGGCTACATCGTGCTCGCCACCCGTAAGGGCGTGATCAAGAAGACGGAGCTGGCCTCCTTCTCAAACCCGAGACCGGGCGGGATCATCGCCCTCGGGGTCGAAGAAGACGATGCGTTGATTGATGCCATGCAGACCACCGGTACGGATCAACTTCTGCTGAGCACGCGGGACGGCATGGCCATCAGGTTCGAGGAAACGGATGTTCGGCCCATGGGCCGGACGGCCTACGGCGTCAAGGGAGTCGATCTCGACGAGGGCGACACCGTGGTTTCCCTCGAAGTCGTCCGCGAGGCCGGCCGGGTGCTGACCGTGTGCGAGAACGGCTTTGGAAAATGTACCCCCATCGAGGAATATCGGGTCCAAGCTCGCGGCGGCAAGGGCATCATCAACATCAAGACCGAGGGTCGAAATGGCGCGGTCATCGGGGTCAAGTTCATAAGTGGCGACGAGGGTGTGATCCTCATTACCGGGAAGGGTATGATTATCAGAACGCGATCTACCGAGATCTCGACGATGGGTCGGAACACGCAAGGAGTGCGCTTGATCCAGACGGACGATGGCGACCAGCTGGTCTCCATCGCCCGTCTCGCGGAGAAGGACGAGAACATAGAGACAGACGAGGGGGCCGCGGATGAGGCCCCGACAGACACTCAAGGGAGCGAATCATGAAGTATTCCTATGTCGGTTTCACCGCCGCTGCGGCGATGGCCGCACTCACCATCGCCTGCGCGAGCCAGCAAGGCCAGGTGATTGACAACTTCTTTCGCGCCACCAAGGCCAAAGACACCCAGACCGTTACCAGCTTCTCGATGGTTCAGTTCGACCAGGAGGTCACGAGCTGGAAGGTCAAGAGCGCGGGTGAGGAGCAGCGCACTCCCGCTCCCCTCGGCGCCATGGCGGCCGCCCACGTGGCCGCCGACGACGCCGCGGCCGCAAACAAAAAGGACGAAGGAGCTTATTTCAACACCCATCCGCTCGAGGTCGATAAGGTGAAGACCCTGCTCGAGAGCGGCGGCTCGATTCCGGCCGCTCTCCAGAAAACCGCGACCGAGTGGAAGCGATTCATAGATGCCGACAAGGAGCTGAAGATAAAAGCGGACGAAACCCAAAAGGTCTACGACCGGGAAAAGCGCATCGTCAGCATGTCCACGGGTAAGGCCGGGGACCTCGACTCTTTGACGGGCGACGTCATCAACAGCACCGCCATCGTGGAGGTTGAATCTGGAGGCAGCGCTAAGTCCTATGCGATCCAGCTTCGGAAGTACGATGTCACGGTCGGCGGCAAGGGCGCCAAGCTCATGAGCCGCTGGCTCATTCTGTCCATCACTCCCCAGTAGCCCTTCTCCGGCCCCCCGCGACGCTACCCAAGCCCCGGCCCCACCCCGGACGTCCACGCCGGCGGTTAGGCCAGCTTGAGTCCTGCGAACTTTGCCAGGAGACGGGTGGCTCCTCGACCAGGGAACGAGACCGTCAGTTTGGCATCGTCTCCCGCGCCTTCGACGCGAAGCACCGTTCCGAAGCCAAATCGATCGTGCATCACCCCCTGTCCCGGGCGAAACCGTTGAGTCCGTGGAGGGTCGGCCCCCGCTTCGCGCGCGGCCCCCGCCCGAGGCGCGGCCAAAGACGCCCCCGGCCCCACCCCGGCACCGTCGAAGCACTCAGGGGGGATTTCTGAGAGGAAGCGGCTGGGCAGGGTGACCCGGCGGTCTCCGAAGTAGGAACGCTCTCTGGCTCGAGTCAGAATCAGGCGATTGCGCGCCCGGGTCATGCCCACGTAACAGAGCCGGCGCTCTTCTTCCATCTGGCCGGGATCGTGAACCGCTCGCATGTGCGGAATCAGGCCCTCCTCCATGCCCACCAGGAAGACGGTATCGAACTCCAGACCCTTCGCGGCATGGAGAGTCATCAAGAGAACGGGAGCGTCATCGCGGATGGCGTCTGTTTCGGCGAGCAGGAAGGTTCGGTCCAGAAACTCACGCAGACCGAGGCCCTCTCGTTCCTCATAATCAGTGGCCGCCATCTGCAACTCCTTCAGATTCTGGAGCCGGTCCTCCCGGATGGGCGACGGTTCTTCGTCGATCAATGCTTCGTAGCCCGTTCTCTCGATGACGGCTTCCACGAGAGCGCCGGGCCCGAGCGACCCCTGGAGGCCCTGAAGTGAGGCGACCAACGAAACGAAGCGGGCGAGGGCCGCCCGCGTTCTCGAGGGCACAGCGCCGGCCGAGAGAACGTCTGTGAGGCCCTCCCACAAAGAAACCCCTCGGCGCTGAGCGGCGTGCGTGATGGCGCCGAGCGTTTGCTCGCCCACCCCGCGGGACGGAACGTTGACTACACGGCGGAAGGCGGAATCGTCGTCGGGATTCAGAATGAGCCGCAGGTAAGAGACGATGTCCCGGACCTCGCGCCGGGCATAGAACCCGACCCCGCCCACCACTTGATACCGAATCCGCGCCCCCGCAAATGCCTCTTCGAGCGCGCGGCTCTGCGCATTCATTCGATACAGACAGGCGATCCGAAGCCCTGCGCCGTTCCGCTGAATGTCGGTGGCGACCTTCGAGGCTTCCTCGTACTCGTCCCGGGCCACGAGGTTCTCGACCCGACCCCCCCCGGGTCGCATCGCCCGCAGGGTCTTGCCAATTCGATTCTCGTTCTTGACCACGAGACCGGAGGCCGCGTCGAGGATGGCCTGCGTGGAGCGGTAGTTCTCCTCCAACCGCAGGATCGACGCTCCGGGGAAGTCGCGCTCAAACTCCAGGATGTTCCTGATGTCCGCCCCTCGCCAGGAGTAGATGGACTGATCCTCATCGCCCACCACCGTGATGTTCTTGTGAGTGGAGGCGAGGGCCCGGACGATCCGGTACTGAAGACGGTTGGTGTCCTGATATTCATCCACCAGGATGTAACGGAAGGCGAGTTGCGGATCACGTTCCAGAACATCGCTTTCTTCAAGCAGGCGAGCCGAAAAGGCCAGGAGATCGTCGAAGTCCACCGCCTTGGCCGCTCGCAGCCCCGCGTTGTATCGACCGGCGAGTTCGTTGAGGACCTCGATTCGATAGTCCCGCAGATCCGCTTCCGAGTACGGGCGACCGTTTTTCTGCATGGACAGGAGGGACAGAATACGGCGGGGCGCGTAGGTCTTGTCGGAAAGGCCCACAGAGGCGATGGCGCGCTTGACCAATGAGAGAGACTCATCCTGGTCGTAGATGACGAAGTTCCGAGAAAGGTCGGCGTCTTCGGGATGCCGGCGCAGGATCCGCACGCACAGCGCGTGGAAGGTCATGATCCAGGCCGAGGTCGATCTGGGCCCCAACTGCTGTTCGATACGACGGCGCATTTCCTCCGCCGCCTTGTTGGTGAAGGTGACGGCCAGGATCTCCCTCGGATCGACACCCATCTCGGAAACCAGGAAAGAAACGCGTTCGGTGATGACCCGGGTCTTGCCGCTGCCCGCCCCGGCCAGAATAAGGGTCGGACCGTGGGCCGCGCGCACGGCCGCGATCTGCTCGGCGCTGAGCGAAAGGGAACTCAAAGAGTGGCTTCGAACCTACTCGACGGTCACAGACTTCGCTAGGTTTCGGGGTTGATCCACATCGCGGCCCGCCCGCAAGGCTACGTAGTAGGCCAGCAGCTGCAAGGGAATCACGGTCACAAAGGGGGAAAAAATCTCGCTGACCCCGAGAACGCCGACCTCCACACCGGGGACCTCGATCACCAGATCGTCCTTGCCCAGAATCTTGCGCACATGATCATCGCCCACGTTGATGACGGCGACCACCCGCCCACCCCGCGCCTTCACTTCCTGCACGTTCGAGAGAATCTTTTCGTAGCCCCGCCCGCGCGGAATGAGAGCCACCACCGGGAGGGACTCGTCGATCAGGGCGATCGGACCGTGCTTCATCTCGCCGGCGGGATACCCCTCGGCGTGAATGTAGGAAATCTCCTTGAGCTTGAGTGCGCCCTCGAGCGCTATCGGATACTGAACTCCGCGGCCCAGGAAAAGAAAGTCCGAGGCTTTGAACAACCCGCGCGACATTTCCTCGACCAGGCTGGCACAGGAGAGAGCCTGATCCATGAGTTGGGGCACGCGCGCGAGCGAAGCGAGCAGGTTCCGCCCCGCCGCCGCGGACAGGGCTCCCTTCCTTCGACCAAGGAAGATCGCAAGAAGGGCGATAGCGGCCACCTGGGCGGTGAACGCCTTGGTCGAAGCCACCCCGATCTCGGGACCCGCGTGGGTCAAGAGCGAGCCGTCGGCCTCTCTCGTTACCTGTGAGCCGGCCACATTGGTGATGGCCAGAACCGAAGCGCCCCGCGATCGCGCCTCCCGCATGGCCGCGAGGGTATCCGCGGTCTCGCCGCTCTGGCTGATCGCCACCACCATCGTTCCTTTCGAAACGACGGGATCGCGATAGCGGAATTCGCTGGCGTAGTCGGTGCTCGCGGGAATTCCCGCCAGTTGCTCCATGAAGAACTGTCCGATCAAACCGGCATGCCAACTGGTGCCGCAGGCGAGGAACTGGATGCGCTCGGCCTTCTCGATGGCGTCGAGTCCCACCGTCCCGATTTCATCGAGCCGAACGTCTCCGGTGTCGAGACTCATCCGCCCGAGCAGCGTGTCCCGCACGGCGCGCGGCTGCTCGTGGATCTCCTTGAGCATGAAATGGCGGAATCCACCCTTCTCCGCCTGAACCGGATCCCAGGAGATCGATTCCTCCTTGAAGGCTTCCGGCTTGCCCTGGGCGTCGACAATTCGAATTGAACCGGCCTCGATCACCGCCACGGTTCGCTCGGGAACGAAGACAAAGCGTCGAGTGTGGGCCAGGAGGGCTTGAACATCAGAGGCAAAGAAGTGCTCCCCCTCGCCAATTCCGATGACCAGAGACGGGCCGAGCCTGGTGGCCACCAGACGGTCGGGCTCGTTTTGGTGCATCAGAACGAGGGAGTAGATGCCGCGCAACTCTCCGGCTGCGCGCGCCGTCGCCCGCTCCAGCGAACCGTCGTAGTGAGAGGCGACAAGGTGGGCCACGACCTCGGTATCCGTTTCAGTCTCGAAGACAACCCCCTCTGCGGATAATCGCTCCTTGAGTTCGAGATAGTTCTCGATGATTCCGTTGTGCACCACCACCAGCTGTCCCGAGGCGTCGGAATGGGGGTGCGCATTCTCCTCGCTTGGTCGACCATGGGTCGCCCAGCGGGTGTGTCCCAGTCCGATGTGGCCGGAGACCGGCGACGACTCGAGCACACCCTCGAGATTGCGCAGTTTCCCCGGAGCTCTACGGCGTTCGATCCTTCCGTCCGAAATCACCGCCACGCCCGCCGAGTCATAGCCCCGATATTCAAGGCGCCTCAAACCATCGACCAAAAAGGGGGTGGCATTCCGAGGACCCACGTATCCAACAATGCCGCACATAGTGATCTATTCGCCTGATGCTTGGCGGGCTTACTGCTTCTTGGCCCGGCGGCTTGCCCAACCGGCCTTGTTCTCTTGGCGCGCCCGCCCAACCCCCAGGGCCTCTTCCGGAACGTCCTTGGTGATGACGCTCCCGGCCGCGACGTAGGCGCCGCGACCGATCTTCACCGGGGCCACGAGGATGGAATTGCTTCCCACAAACGCACCGTCGTCGATGGTGGTCGGGCTTTTCACCACCCCATCGTAGTTGCAAGTGATGGTGCCTGCACCAATGTTGGCCTTTGCGCCAATCGTCGCGTCGCCAAGGTAGGAGAGATGCGGGGCCTTTGAACCTGCGCCAAGAGTGGTCTTCTTGAGTTCCACGAAGTTCCCGACCTTGGCGTTCTCCCCCACGATTGATTCAGGCCGAATGTGGGCGAAGGGCCCCACCGAAGCGCCGGCCGAGATCTTGGAGCTGCGGACCAGACACGAATCGAGGATTACCGCCCCCGAGTCGATCTCCGAATCCTCTATCCGACAGAACGGTCCCACCACCGCGCCCGCGGCGACGCTCGTCACCCCCTCCAGAATGGTGAAGGCCCGAATCCGCGCTCCCGCGGCAATACGAACCGCGGGCCCGATCAAAACCGTGTCCGGCCGTTCCATCGAAACCCCGGCGGAAACAAATTCATTCGCTCGGCGCGCGTAGATCTCCCGCTCCACCTCCGCGAGCTCCACTCTGGTGTTGACACCCATGGCCTCGGCCCCAGCGTCCACCACCAGGGCTTCCACGCGCTCTCCGGCCGCGACCATCAGACCGACCACATCGGTGAGATAGAACTCGCCCTGCGCATTGTTCGACCGCAGATTCTGGATGGTCTGGCGCAGCTTGTCCCCATCGAACACATACAAGCTCGCGTTGACCTCGTCGATCCGGAGCTCCTCCGCGGCCGCATCTTTGGCTTCGACGATGCGCGCGACCCGGCCGCGATCGTCCCGAGCGATTCGTCCGTAGGACCCGGGCGAAGGCGTTCGAAATGAGATCAAGGCCGCCGCGGCTCCGGTGTTCAGCCGCAGTGAGCAAAGGGCTCGCAGGGTCTGGGTGCGCAGAAGTGGAACATCTCCGGCCACCACGAGGACAGGAACACCGGGATCGGACGGCATTTCCTTCAACGCGATCTGAACCGCGTGCCCGGTGCCGAGCTGTGGCTCCTGGGTGATGAAGACCTGGTCCGGGCATGCGGCCCGAACCTCGGCGGCCTGGTGCCCCACCACCACCACGGTCTTTGCCCCAAGGTCCCGGCAGCGGTCGAGTACGTAGTGCAGAAGAGGCCGGCCCGCCGCCTCATGGAGAACCTTGGGTCGCGCGGAGTTCATGCGCGTGCCCTTTCCGGCCGCCAACACGATCGCCCACAGTGCGGATGTCATGAGCGACTCGTGAATGGCGGAGATCGGTCGATGACGCCCGCGCTCAGGCCGCCGCGGTCAGGGCTTCGAAGGCCGGGGTTCCCAGGAGGGCTGCAAATTCGCTGTCGAGGGGCGCCTGGGCTCGCCGTTCGGCGGACAGCGAGCACGCCGTCTTGAGAGAGGCGAGCGCTTCGTCCACTCTTTCTCGACGCACCCGAACGACGGCCAGGGTGTAGTGCGCATCCGCGTTCTTCGGCTCTTCGGAGAGAACTCCTTCGAGATCCTTCTCGGCCGCGTCAAGGTCGCCCGCGTTGAGGGAAAGGACGCCCGCAAGCAAACGCTCAGCGGAATTCCTGGGCCGTCCGCTGCGGCCGTTGTCCTTGGTCAGATTCATGGCCGCAAAACGGCGTGCCCGGTCCAGGATGTCGATCTCTTCCGAGAATTGGGTCTCGATAACGGCCAGCGACTCCTTGGCCCGGTCGGGCTCGCCTTTGAAGGCGGCGCGCACAACTTTTGCAAAGGCTTCAGTAGCAAGTTCTCTTCGGCGGTCATCCGCAAGCGGCTTTTTCGACATGTCTCTGCAATCTCTTTCTGAAGTTGGTGGTGGTGGCGAAATTACGGGGAAACCGCGGGTCGGAAGGGACGAAAAATCTGATCCAGCGGGACCGATGAATGTACCACACCGAGCGGCTTTTTCGGCCTGTGTCTCACAGAACAGGCTCGTGGCCGATGGGACACTTGCGAAGGTTGGGGAGTGGTGGAGCGGCCACACAGGTCCGGGTAAAACCCAATGCCTTAAGTCCTTGATATATAGCCTCTTGCTGGAAACAACGCCGTTCTGAGACCGAGAGGAACAGCAATTGCAGAGCCAAGGCTCAACTGTGCGCCAACGCACCCTTCAAAGAACCGTCGAAAGCCAGGGCGTCGGCCTCCATTCCGGAAGGCTGGTTTCGCTCCGGCTTTTGCCCGCTCCTGCAAATACCGGGATCGTTTTCGTACGGACCGATCTCGAGAGCCGGCAGGTTCCAGCCCGGATCGAATGGGTGGCCCAGCAGGAGCTCGCGATGTCCCTCAGCCGCGAGGGCGCTCAGGTGATGACCGTCGAACACCTCCTGGCCGCCCTCTATGCGACCGGCGTGGATAACGTGCGCGTCGAACTCAACGGCCCCGAGGTTCCGGTTTTTGATGGCTCGTCGCGGATGTTCCTCCACCTCATCGACGAGGCGGGGATCAAGAATCTGGCGGCATTTCAGAGCACACTGGTGGTGCGCCGGTCGGTCCGCGTGGGATCCCGGAACGACGATCGATTTGTCCTTGTCGAACCCTCCGAAACGTTCGAGGTCGACTACTCCATCGAATTCAATCACACCCTGGTGGGCCGTCAGCGCGTGGCCCTTGACATCACCGAGCAGAGTTTCCGAAGCGAACTGTCTTCGGCAAGAACTTTTTGCTTCCTTAAAGACGTCGAGGCTATGCGCGCCCGTGGCCTGGCGCTCGGAGGTTCCCTCGACAATGCCGTGGTTATCGGCGACGACGGGTTCGTGTCCAGCCCCCGAATGAAGGATGAATTCGTGCGACACAAGGCGCTCGATGTCGTGGGAGACCTCGCCCTGCTCGGTTTCCGGATTCGCGGGCGGGTTGTCGCCCAGTGCGCCGGGCATGCTCTTCATGCCGAGTTGGTGCGCACCCTCTTGCACGACCATGCGGCCTGGACCATCGAAACCGGGAACGCTCATATCTCCGGACTCGATTACGCCATCGCTTCGGCCTGATCCACACCCCTATCCGTTCAGCCTGGACAACAAGAAAAAGCCCGCCGAAGTCGGCGGGCTTTCTTGTTTGAGGCTCCTCTCCGAGCCCTACCCTACTGGGGTGGCGTGGTGGCCGCGGCCGCACCCACATCGGAGATGATTCCCACGCGCGTGACGCCCGCGCCGCGGGCAATGTCCATCGCCTCGACCACCTTGCCATAGCGCGACTTCGACGCACCCTTCACAAACAGGGTTTTGTCGCTGCGGGTCTGGAACACATCCCTGAGCTTCTGATCCAGTTCCTGAAGACTGGCAACGGGGAACTTGTTGATGGAGATTGACCCGGTCTCGCTAATTTCCATGACCAGCACCGCTCCGGGCGGCGGCGGCGGTTGATTGGGGTTGGCATCCTTTGGAAGAGCAATATCGACGCTCTTCTGAGCGGTCGGTGTCACCAGCATGAAAATGATCAGCAAGACGAGCAGGATGTCGATCATGGGCGTGATGTTGATGTCCGAAACGGTGGCCGGAGCCGCGGGAAGATGAACCGCTTCCTGCTTCTTCTTCTTTGGAGCCTGCGTCATCGCCTTAGCCCTCTACCTTAGGCTCGGAAATGAGTGCGATTTCTTCGATGCCGGCCTTGCGCAGGACATCCATGATCTTCATCACTTCGCCATACTCCATCTGGACGTCCGCCTTCAGAAATGCCAACTTGTCCGTATCGCCCCGCTCCTTAAGCGCCTCGGTCAATCGTTCACCGAGGTCTACCTGGTCCTTCTCATACGAGCCCGTCTCCAGCCGAACGCCCTTGAAGAAGATCTTGAAGTTCTTGGTAACTCCCACCATGATGTTGTCTGGATCATCCGGGCGCTCGTTGATGTTCGCCGCCTTCGGCAACTCGACATCTATGCCCTTGACGATCATCGGCGTGATCACCATGAAAATGATCAGGAGGACGATCATGATGTCGGCCATGGGGGTCACGTTGATGTCCGCGACCGGCCCGCCTCTTTTTTCGCCGACTGCCATCGACATGGTATTTGTGAGCCTCTCCGTAAAATTCGTCGAGAAGCCAGAGGGCCCGAGGTCGGTTGCCGCCAGCAGAGGCGGCCACGACGCGGGGGCGCTCGGGCTAGGGGGTTAGGCGATCTTCTTCACGAAATCGAGCAACTCCGAGCCGGAGTTGTCCATCTCGACCGTGAAACCGTCCACCTGACCGGAGAAATAGTTGTACGCCCAGACCGCGACGATGGCGACGATGAGACCAAGCGCCGTGGTGACAAGGGCTTCCGAGATACCGCCTGCGATCGCTCCGATGCCGCCCGAACCGGTCAGGGACATGCCGGCGAAGGCATTGATGATGCCGATGGTTGTTCCGAAGAGGCCGACAAATGGTGCCGTGGCTCCCGTAGTCGCAAGGAAGGCGAGACCTTTCTTGAGGTCGGCGAGATTGACCGCCATGGCCCGCTGCATGGCGCGCTTCGATGCCTCCAGGGCTGCGTCTTTGTCGGTCTCTCCGGTGGCGCCCTGGAATTGCCATTCCTGAAGCCCGGCCATCGCCACCTTGGCGAGATGGGAAGACTTCATTCCGGCCGAACCAGAAAGATCCACCGCCTCCTTCAACTTCCCTGCTTTCAGGAGACGAGCCACATCGGCCGCGTACTTCCTCGACTGAATCCTGGCGTTCTTGAAGAGCTTCCAACGGTCGAATATGACCGCCACGGACCAGATGGACATGATGAGCAGGGTAATAACCACACCAATGGCAACGGAGCTCATGGTGGACAACAGATGCCCGATATCGAATTGCATTTCTTTGAGACTCCTAAAGGTCGTTTATTGAGAGGTCGTTCGCGGGGGAGGAAACAGACAGTGGGGCTAGTTGAGCCTGAAGTTCACCGTCACCGTCATAATGACGGGCACCGGTACGCCGTTCAGGAGCGTGGGAGTGTACTGCCACTGCTTGACCGCATCAACACCGGCCTGATCGAGCAAGGGAATACCCCGCAGGATTTTGACATCGGTGACGCGGCCCTGTGGACTGATCGTGCATTCAAGAATAACAATACCCTGAACGCGAGCTTGCTTTGCGATGTCCGGGTAAATTGGCGCCACGTTCTTGATCTTCGTGGGTTCTTTGATGTTCCCACCAACGCGGACGGCCTGAACCGGCGGCGGCGGCTCGGCGGGAAGGCCACCGACGATGCCGCCCGCGACGCCACCCTCGACACCACCCGCAACACCCCCTCCGGTGTCTCCGGACGATGGTTTGATCTCCTGGGGCACTTCCTTTGGGACTTCGAACTTGACTTCCTGAACCGGCGCCTGCACGACTTTTGGCGGCGGGGCTTTGGCCGGTGGGGGGGGCGGGGGCGGTGGGGGTGGGGGTGGGGCGGGCTCGACGAAGAATGCCTTGATGGCGTCCGCGGGCTCGGGAAGTGGTTGAGCCTGCAGCAGAGGAACGATAACAATCGCCAGCAGACCCACCACGTGAATGGCCAGGGAAACACCAAGGACAAGGCGCCGCTTGCGAGAAATCTTGGGCGGAGCCACTATGTCTGCGAAGAGTTGTCGTTCCATCGGTCACCTCGCTCTTGCTCTTTGTTCAGATGCAAGAGACGGTTCGAAGGTGCATGAGGTCTAATGAAGAACCATGTTCAAAACGGTTCTCGTCGTAATTAAGAGTGTGGATTCTAGACACCGCAATGAAACACTGTCAATCCATAGAATCGCATTGTTGGGCTGGAATTTTTTCAACACCCTTGGCGGTCATCGCTCAAGGACCCTAAGATACGTCGCCGGAGCCGCAAACCGAAAGACGCGCGAAACACACAAATCGTTGACGGAGCTTTGACCCCTGGCCTACAATTCAGGAGAATTCGTCAGCCTTTCTTCTTTTGATTGATCTATCCTCCAACCGCTCGAACGGCTTCACCCGAACGTCTTGAGACGAAGAGTTTCCCGTATTGGAGAATGTAGCCCCCAAAACCACTCACCAGCCCTTTGAAGAAAGGGTCGCGCGAGGACCAGCCCTTTGAAAGACACCAACATGAGGCACGTGATTCGGACCCTGGTCGTTGTTCTCCTTGCTATTCCCGTCCTGAATTGCGGACTGCGGGCGAAAGCGGCTCTGCGTGAGGCGCATCGTCTCTACAATGACAAGAGCTTCTCAAAAGCGATCGAGCAGTACAAGATCGTTCTGGAGAGCGACCCCGCCAGCATCGAAGCCGTTTTCTATCTCGGCAGTTCCTACCACCAGCTCTATGTGCCGGGAAAGGAAAGTTCGAAGGCCAACCTGGAACAAGCGATCAAGAGCTACACCGCGGTCCTGGCCGTGTCGCCATCGCCCAACGATGAGAAATATCCCGTCCTCAAGAAGAACGCCCTCTCGGCCCTTATCGGAATCTATGCGGATGACCCGTACCGGGACTTCGACAAGTCTTTGACCTACGCCAGCCAGCTCACCAGTTCCGATCCGGGCAGCCTCCAGAACCTCTTCGCCATGGCGAACCTGTACGAGAAATTTTCCAAGGTGAACGAAGCCGAGGCCGCTTATCGGAAATCGGTCGAAATGGCTCCCAAAGATCCAAGGGCCTGTGGGGCTCTAGCCTCTTTCTACAACAAGCCGCTCTGGGACGATAAGGGCGTACCGGTCACCGAGGGAAACCCTGGGTCCAGTCGCTTCCAGGACGCGGTCAGCCAACTCAAGCTGTGCGCAGAGATGGATCCGAAAGATCCCAAGGGCTACTACACCGTGGCCACCTTCTACTGGGACAAGTGCTACCGCGGTGGGCTCGATGAAGCCCGCAAGAAGGACCTGGCAGGTCAGGGCATGGAGTTTGTGAACAAGGCGCTCTCAATCAAGGATGACTTCGTGGAGGCACTCGTCTACAAAGGCCTCCTTCTCCGCGAGCAGGCCAAGCTGACCCAGAACCCGGCCACCCGCAACAGCCTCATGGAAGAGGCCCAGGTTCTTCAAAAGAAGGCCGTCGATCTCAAGAAGCTGCAGGATGCCAAACTCGCCGAAGAGGCGAAGAAGGCCGCCGACGCCGCCGCCCTCGCCGGCTGATCTTCCGCAGGGAGGAGAAATCAGCGAGATTTCTTCTTCGGAACTTTCACGGCTACGGTTTTCTTTCGGGGCGCCCCCGAAGGCGCCGTTGATCCAAGCCGCCTTACGTAGGCCGACAGCATCTCGTTCTCGTACGTGACGGAGTTCAAAAAGAGCGATTCGGCAAGGTAGGTTCGACGATCCGCCGGGGTCATCTGATCAATGAGGGAGAGAATTTCCGAACGCATCGTCTCGAAGGACGAGTTCAGGACGTTCCCCAGCGTCACTTCCTTGTAGAGCGCCTCTATGATGGCCAGGAGGTCGCCGTCGAGCCGGACTTCGAGGCCGGTGGACAGACGCAGGTGTCGTGTCTTTGACATTATTGCTTCCCGGTTTCTGGGGCGAAGGCTCGCACCGCCTCATCCTCCTCGCGGAAGATCGGGACGATCTTGTGGACCCCGGCCATCGACAGCATGGTTTCCACCCGGGCCTGGGGGGCCAGGAGGTGAAGCCCCCCCCCATGGTCCTTAGCCAGCCGGTAGATGTCCATGATGCATCCGATGGTCGCGCTGTCTATGTAGGACACCGCCTCCAGGTCGAGAACCAGAGACCGGGCGCCCCGCTCGACTTCTTCTTTCGTCTTCGCAACCAGAGCAGGAAGCAGCGGATAAATGACGCGCGCGGTCTGGATACGGATGATGGTCGCGTCGCCGTTCTTTTCAATCGAAAGATCCACGGTTTTCTCCTTCAAACAAATGGCCGATCCGTCTCAACGAGGGCCCTTGGCTCGGAGCGCTCTCGCCAGCTCCTCGCGTCCTCGATTGATCCGACTCTTGATCGTGCCGACCGGAAGCGAGAGTCTCACGGCCATCTCTTCATAAGCAAGGCCTTTCAAGTCTCTCAGCACCACGGCCTCCCGGAGCTTCTCGGGCAGGGTGGCGAGGCCGGATCGGAGAAATTCCTTGGCCTCCGCCGCCTCCACCGCTCGCAGGGGGTCGGTCGAAGATGGCGCCACTGCCATATCGAAGGCCAGGCCGTCGTCGACCATGGTTCGCTGCTCTCGGCGCGTCGAGCGGTAGTTGTCGATGCAGTGGTTTCTCGCCACCGAGGCCAGCCACTTGGAAAAATCAGCGGTCGGATCGAACTTGCCGAGGTTCTTGAAAACCCGCAGGAAGATTTCCTGAGACAGATCCTCGGCTCGATCATGACGCCCGGTGAACTTGTAGGCGATGTTGAAGATCCGCCGCCGGTGTTTTTGCACCAGAATTTCCCACGAAGCGCCGTCCCCCTCCAGGCACTTGGCGACCATCGTGCCGTCTTCGGGTCGGGGCTCAGTGACGGTTGGAAACACTTAGGGAGTGGTCTGGGAAATCAGGTTTGGGGGCGTGATTCGCGGAGAGTCTGGGTCAGCGCAATTCCGGCCGCCCGGCCTCGGTCCACGCGGTATACCAGAAGCTGCCCGCGTCCGTGGCGGCACTCGACAGAATCTGGTCCAGTAGACGCCCTGCCCGCAACACCAATGCTTCGAAGTAGGGGCCGCCGTAGGAGGACTTCCCCCGGTAGGCGAGACTGTCCACGTAGAGAATGTTGTCGACCCAGATGTGGCTTCGAATCATGGACCCAAATATGTAGTCGCGAGGATCCTCAAGAAGGCGCGCCGCCTCCGGGGCGACCTTGAGCCGGCTCTCCATGTTCTCCGCCAACTGGGTGGTGAACCGTTTCGACAGGCCGGGCTGATTGCTGTTCTGTCCATCGAAATTCTTGGTGAGTGCTAGAGGATTGTTGAGGTCGATGGCCAGGATCGCCACCGCGTCCGCCTCCCGCATGATCTTCTCCTTGTCGCCGCTCTTGAACGCTTCGACCAGCCGCGCCTGGGCTTCGAGGAGGAGAAAGGGAAGCCGTCCCACCAACACCGGATCGGTCTTGGCCTTGACCCCCGCCTCATCCCGGGGAAGATCGTTAAACGGGAACGAGCCCAAAAGGTCGATGGCGAAGCGCCGTCCCTCGGGTCGCACCGGGGGATCTTCATCGGGAATAAGACTCGGCAGCTCATACAGGTGCGCCTCAAAGTACTTCTTCTGGGCTTTCGGCAGGGTATCGATCGCCTTCTTGATCACGAGTCGATAGATCGCCTCGCTCCAGGCGAATGAAGATCCGGGGAGAAGGATCAACAAGAAAGAGAGGCCAAGCCGCGAGAGAGTCGTCAGTTTCATCAATTTCTCCGAAGGACCGTCGTGAAAAACTCTATTCTGCCCGTGCCACCGCGATAGACCGAACCTCACGAGCCCCTGCGGCCAGCAGAGTCAACGCGCACTCGCGGAGAGTGGCTCCGGTGGTGGTCACATCGTCGACCAAGACCACCGTTGCCTTCCTGAGCGATCGATCCGATGTCACGGCGAATGCGTTCAGAACGTTGCGCCGCCGCTTTGAGGCCGAAAGATCTGTTTGAGACCGCGTGTTCCTGGTTCGCACAAGCTCACGCGACACCGACACGGGACGATCCCGGGCGAGCGCCGCGGCCAGAAGTTCGGCCTGGTTGAACCCACGATCACGAAGCCGGTCGAGGTGAAGCGGAACGCCGATCAGGACATCCGCGGTTTCAAGAAGGGCTCGGCAGCGCTCGTTCTCGAGAATTCTGATGGCCAACCGCTCCGCGGTCTTGTGTCGGCCGTGGTACTTAAGCGCAACCACGCAAGCGCGAAGCGGGCCCTCGTAGGCTCCGAGCGCGGCGCCTTGTGAAATCACCGATAGGCCCCGCCGACAGCGCCCGCAATCCTCGCCACCAGACCCGGGAAGCGGCGATCCGCACCGGCATTGAGCCCCTTCGATCAAAGGAAGCCGCTCCCAGCAGTTCTGGCACAGTGGAGGGTCGTGTGCGGCAATCAACTCTCCGCAGGAGACGCAGGGGGTGGGGAAAACCGCGTCCGCCAGGGCGTCCCAGGTCTTGGTCCAGAAGAGAGTCAACCCGGGCCGGCCTTCCTTAGATGACGCCCGCTTCGATCTTTTCCTGACAGCTCAGGCAGTGCTTGGCCCAGGGTACCGCTTCCAGCCGCTTTCGTTCAACGTCGTCGCTGCATACCACGCAGGCGCCGAACCGCTTCTCGTCGATGCGGACGATGGCGTCGTCGATCATTTGAATCTCATCGCGCTCCTTGTTCGAAAGACTGAACAGGAACTCCTTGGTATAGGAGTTTGCGGCCTTGTCGACTGGATCATGGGAGGCATCGGCGTCAGCCTGCTTGCCCTGAGCGCGAGTCTTGTCGTAGCCCTTCGTGATGTCGGTCTTTTGATCTACCAGGCGCTTCCGATAGAGCTTGAGCGTCTTTGTGTCCATGTCCGATTTTCTCTCCTTAATGTCTTTCTTTCCACCGCAATGTACGCGTGAGGACTCAAGCGATCCCAAATCGCTTGCATTTTTCCCAAAGAGACTTACGCGATATTCCCAGCGTTCTGGCCGCATCCGCTTTGGTCCCGGCGGAGTTCTCCAGGACCCACAAGATGTACACCCGTTCGAGTTCCTTGAGGGTGGGCTGATCGGAGCGAAACGAGCGCACCATCGTCTCCGCGGTCAAGAGATGTTGGGGCAGAGTTGAGGCATTGAGCAGCCCCCCGCCGTCGTGCCGCAGGGTCGCCCGCTCGATGGTCGACTGCAGCTCGCGCACATTGCCAGGCCAGGAATAGGCCTCGAGGATCTGGCGAGCGGGATCTGAAAATCCGGAGGCCTGGGTGTGCTGCTGTCGCCGTTCCGAGGCCAGGAATGCCGAGGCCAAGGGGATTATGTCTTCGACGCGTTCCCGCAGTGGGGGCAAGGGAATGGTGATCACGGAAAGACGATGGTAGAGATCGTCGCGAAACGTTCCCTGAGCGATCGCCTCCTTGAGCGAACCGCGCGAGGTTGCTACGAAGCGCACATCCACCGGTCGCTCCATGCTCTCGCCCAGACGCTGAATCCTTCCGTCTTCGATCGCGCGTAGAAGTTTGGCCTGGATGGTCGGAGCCAGGTCCTCGATGTGATCGAGCACCAGGGTGCCGCCATTCGCCCGTTCAAGTCTCCCGCTTTGTGCCTCAAACGCATGGGTGAACGCCCCCCGGCCGTGGCCGAAGAACTCGGAATCGGCCAGCGACTCGGCCATCGCCCCGCAGGAAAGCACCTCGTAGGGACCACCTCTTCGCGGACTGAGATCGTGCAGGGCTTCCGCGATTCGGCCCTTGCCTGAGCCGGTCTCGCCCTCGATCACCACCGGTGAGGTCGCGGCGGCGACGCGGGGCAGCCAGGACTCAATGTCCCGCATGGCCTTGGAGGCCGCGATCAGAGGGGAGAGGTTCAATCCTTGATCTCCTCGCGCCTAGCACCGCCCCACAGGCGTTCGAGATCGTAGAACTCGCGACTCTTCGGGGTGAACACGTGAACGACGAAGGGACCGTAGTCCATCAGGATCCACTCCCGGCGCGGATAGCCCTCAAGATGTCGAGGCTTGACCCCCTCCATGCGCAATTTTTCCTCGATGGCGTCGACAATAGCAACCACCTGCCGCTGATTTTTGGCAGTGGCGATGATGAAGCCGTCGGCAAGTCCGGAACCCGCGGCCAGTTCGAGCAGCACGACGTCCTCAGCCTGTTTTGCCAGGGCCGCCCTGGCCGCCGCCCGACAGTACTCTATGGGGTTCATTGGTAAAGGCCTTTTTCCTCGATGTACAGCCGCACCGATTCCGGAGTGAGATAGCGAATCGACCGGCCGCTCTTGATGGTGTGACGAACATCCGTCGAGGAAATGGCGAGGCCATCGAAGGGGAGGGTCGTGACCACGCCGCCATCGAGAGAGAGGCCCGGCCGACCCAGGATCCGGATTTCCGCCAGCCGTCGCACTTCCGCGATCTCTCGCCACTTCTCGAGGTCTAAAGCCGCGTCGGAGCCGATGATCAAAGTGAAATGGGCGCCGGGTGACTGGCGGGTCAGGATGCGCAGGGTTTCCACGGTATAGCTTGGAGCTTCCCGCTCCAGTTCGCAACTTTCGACCGTGAGCGAATCGTTGTCCCGCGTGGCCAGGTTCAGCATCGAGCGCCGATGCTCGGCCGAGGCAAGACACGGTCCTTTCAAAGGCGACTGCCGGGCCGGCACCAGCCGCACCTCCTGGAGATCGAGTCCCTCGAGGGCCCACTGAGCGGCCCGGAGGTGACCGTAGTGAACCGGATCGAACGAACCTCCCAGAAGACCCACACGCATCGTACTCAGGCCCCTTCCCGTTTGGCCTGAAGCAGGGCGGCGAGATGCCGCGTGAGTTCCTTCAGACCCTGGCCGGTTGCGGCGGAAATCTCGAAAAGATCCAGGCCGTCTCGTGTCGCCAACGCCCGAATGGAGGGCAGCGGATCTTCCCCTTCGCGGGCAAGATCCCGTTTGCTGGCCACGATCACGCGGGGGCGGCTCGAAAGCGCGGCCGAGAAGGCGTGGAGTTCGCGACAGATCGTCTCGTAGTCCAAGGTGGCGTCCGCGCCCGACAATCCGGAGGCATCGATGAGGTGGACCAGCACCCGCGTTCGTTCGATGTGCCTCAGGAAATCAAGGCCGAGGCCGGAGCCGGTCGAAGCCCCCTCAATTATCCCAGGCTCGTCGGCCACCACGAAATCGTAGTCATCCCAGGACGCCATGCCGAGAACGGGGGTGAGGGTGGTGAAGGGATAGTCGGCGATCTTTGGTTTGGCGGCCGAGATCTTCGAAAGCAGCGTCGACTTGCCCGCATTGGGCAGGCCCAGGAGGCCCACATCGGCCAGAAGCTTCAGATCCAGCCAAAGCCAGCGCTCTTCTCCGGCTTCTCCCGGGTCGGCATTTCGGGGAGCGCGGTTCATGTTCGAGAGGTAACTCTGGTTGCCCCGCCCCCCCCGACCGCCCTTGGCGATGAGAAGTTCCTGGGCATCCTCGATGACTTCGCCCATGACGATGTCGGTGCCCTCCTCGCGAACAATGGTTCCAAGGGGGACATCGATGCGGGTGTCCACGGCATCGCGTCCGGTTCGGTTTCCCGGGCCCCCGTGCCCACCGCGCTTGGCCCGGAATTCAGTGTGGAACCGAAGGGGAAGAAGGGTGTTCTGGTTCACGCGGCCCAACAGGATCACGTCGCCCCCTGCCCCACCAGTGCCCCCGTCCGGACCACCCATCGGGACGAAGGTCTCACGCCGGAAACTCGAACAGCCGCGTCCCCCGTCACCGCCCTTGACGAAAATCTTGACGCGGTCGACGAACACTATTGAAACCTAGACCGGGGAAACCTTGAGCCCTCGGAAGAGGGTTCTTGCGGCGCTTCGGAAAGCGCTTAAGCCCCGACCGGGACGATGCTGATGAACTTCCCGCGTCCGCCATGGTCCTCGAAAAGAACGTGGCCGCTCACCTTGGCGAAGACGCTGTGATCTTTCGCGAGGCCGGCATTCTTTCCAGGTTTGAAGCCGGTGCCCTTCTGTCGCACGATGATGCTGCCGCCCGAAACCAGCTCGCCCCCGAAAGCCTTGACCCCCAGGCGCTGTGAGTTGGAGTCGCGGCCGTTCCTGCTGGATCCGCCGCCTTTATTGGTAGCCATTTTCCTGGTACTCCTTAGGCCGAGACGCCGTCAACGAGAACGGTGGTGAGGTACTGACGGTGGCCACGGGTCTTCTTGTAGTGCTTGCGGTGCTTGAACTTGAACACCCGCACCTTGGTGTCGCGGATCTGGGCGATCACCGTAGCGCTCACCGAGGCGCCGGACACTGGGTTCCCGGCGGAGACCCCCGCGTCGGTGCTGACGAGCAAGACGTCCGAGAACGTAATCTTGTCGCCCACGTTGCTGGTCAGCCGATCCACCTGAAGCTTCGCTCCAGGTTCGGCACGATACTGTTTTCCGCCGGAGCGGACGATTGCGTAAACCAAGGTGGCCTCCGTCTAGACCCGAAATAGAGCCGTTGATTCTACCCCAAATGGGGATTAAGGCGAGGGTGCCCGCCCGATCAACGTTCCCGCCCGGCTCTAGAAGTCGTATCCGATCCAGAACTGGAAACGAGAAGACGCGCTTCGGACCTTCAGGTCGGTCAGCCAGCTCCAGTCGAAGTGCATGGGCATGCCGAGGAGGAAAGCCTGAATGCCGACCCCGAATGAACCACGCCCGTCCACCAGCCGGCGACCCTCGACCGGCTGCCCGAAGAGCGGATCGTTCACGTACGAGACTCCCGGGTCTTTGGTCCAGAAGTCAAAGGGCTGACCGGGGTAGCGAGCGCCGCCGACGTTCCCGAACACGGTGCCACGCACGGGTCCGAGCAGGCCGATCGGGGTGAGCATCACGTCGATGATCGGAATCCGCAACTCGGCGGCGCTGAAGAAGCCCTCGGATCCCACAAAGGAGCGATAGTCATAGCCCCGCATTTCCATGTTTCCGCCAAACGCGAAAAGCTGGGGCTGCTCTCCCTTTGATGAGTACGCGCGCACGCGGGTGGCCAGAAGCATGGAGGTCCCCCCGACGCGCATGTACTTCCGGGCGTCGAAGTCGATCGTCCTTCGAGACAGGAATGAGCTGACCCCGGGGGAATACTCATAGCGAAGGTTGACGGTGGAACCGGCGAGAGGCCCGAACTCACGGAAACGCGTGGTCTCCCGGGTGTAGCCAACCGTGAGGGGGAGGGTGCTCCCGTCATAAACCGGCACCTGCCCGCCGAACGCCGCGGCCTGCTGCCGGATCTGCTGCTGAACTTGAGGATCCTGATAGTTTGTCTTGACCCTCGTGTAGCCCGCCGAGAACTGGAGGCGGTTGAACTTGTTGAGGGGATAAGTCGCGAAGCCGGCGGCGCCGGTGTATCGCTCGGTGGCTAGGGCGCCCGCCCGCGTGTAGGAGTACTGGTTTTGAGCCGGGAAATAGTAGATCGTGAAGTCGGAGGCCAGGACGCCCCAATTCCAGCGGGCGGAGAGATTCGTGTACTGGCCCGAGTAGTTCCGGTAGTCTCGAACCGATGCCGCGGTGAAGAGGAAGCTCTGATCGCCGAGGACGTCGGTGAGCGCCACCTGCGATCCGCCGAAGAAATCGCCGTTCGAAGTGACTCCGACCTGCAAGGGGGGGCGGCCCTCGAGAGACAGGCCTTCGAAGAGCCGCTTCCGACGCTTGTTCTCGGCCACCACCTGGTGCGTGACGTCGGGCTGAAAATCTACGATCTCGGACGAGGTGGAAGAGGCCTGCTCCACTTCCTTGGCCTGTTCCCTGGGATCGAGGGTGTAGAGCTGGTACTGGCCTTTGAAGTAGCTGATGAAGCCAACTCGATCGCCCTGGACTGTCTTCAAGGGCGCGGGCGCCATGTTTCCTCCCATGGTGTCGGTGAACTGCCGGATCACGCCCGTCTTGATGTCGATGCCCCGGAGGTTGTAGATCCCGTCATCCTCGTTCGACGAGTACAAGACCTCGGAACCGTCGCTGGAGAAATAGGGGGACATGTCCGCAAAAGGTCCGTAGGTCAGATCGATCCGGCGGGCGGGGTTGCCGAGCGGGAACATGACGATCTTGTAGTTGCCGCTGACCCGCCGGTTGTAGACGACCAGGGTCCCATCCGGGGAGATGCGCGGATTGGCGTCGAAAAATCCGTCGTTGGTGAGATTCTTGAACTCGCCCGTCTCCAGGCTCATCACATAGATGTCGGCGATTCCCTCCTTGGTGGCGGCGAAGAGAACCTGCTTTCCGTTGGGGAGGATGCACGGAGACTCGACTTCGTCGAGATCGATCGGAATCTTCTTCACCACGTCGCCCGAAAGCGGAGACACCAGGAAGAGGCTTCGCTTCTTGCCCGTTCGCCCGATAAAGGCCACGACGTCGCCCTTGGGGGAGAAATCAATGGTCCGTCCGGTCACGAAATTCTCTCCGGGAAACGTGACCCCCTCGTATCTTCCGGTATAGCCCTTGGTGAGGTTCTTCACCACTGATCCGTCTTTGGTCGACAGCATGACGATGTCGGCTTCGCCGTCGTTTCGATTCCCGGTGATGGCGGCGATAATTTCCCCAGAGGGGGAGGGGGCAAAAGCGTAGACCTGTGAGAAGGACGTCTTCTCGGGGTCCGGAGAGATCTCGGCGCCATAGTCCGTCGCTCGCTGACGGTCCCGGAACGGCTTGAAGCGTTCCTTGATCCACTTTTCGAAGGCGTCGTCGAATTCCTTCGGCGTCATCCGGAACGTCTGCTGATAGATGCTGTCGTCCGAGGTGGCGATGATGCTCTTCCTCAGGGTGTAGAGAAATTGCCGGATCCCCTCTTTGCCGAAACGAGCGGCCATGAAGTCAAAGGTCGCGTGGCCGAGGTTGTAGTCGGTCCTCCCTCCGGCCACTTGCATTTTCGACATGCGCGGAATCTGATCGTTCAGAGCGGCATCGCGGACCGTCATCAGATCGTGGGAGTCCCATTCGCCCCGGAGGTAGTCGGCCAGACCCTCGTCCACCCAGAGCGGTATTCCGCGCGAGACCAGGCCCCGGGGAATGAGGTCGAACTCAAAAACGTGGGTCAGTTCGTGAGTGATGAGGCCCTGAAGGCGGTCCGGCGCGCCGTCCACCGGGATGACCATCCGGTTGCGAACCGGCTCGGTAAAGGCCTGAACCTGTTCGGGGATGAAATCGGGATAGAGGTTCGTCTCCTCGAACTCCGAATGGGTCTTGTAGAAAACGACGGGGATGGACGACTGAATCTCGTGCTTCAGCTCTGACGAGATGTGCTGGTAACCGCTTTCCAGGTATGAAACCAGACGGCCGAGATGCTGCTCGAACTCCGGGTAGTAGTAGACCTCGAAGTGGGGGCTTTTGTAGACGCGCCAGGCGAACCGGTCGTAATTAACCTTGTTCTTGCCGAAGTACGGAATGTACTGGGCGAAGGCGGTCGGCGAGGCGAGGCTGAGCAATACCAGGACGGACAAAAGGCGCAGGAGTCGTTTCATGAAGGTCGGGGTCATCGTCATCCTTAAAATCGCCGCTAGGGCAGGAGAACGCGAGTGCCCCGGATTCTTTGGGGCGAGATCACGCCCAGGAAGTTGGGCAAGAGACGGTCCATGAGTTCGAAATAGGAGGACAGAGGCGAGACCTTTTGCTCCTCGCCATAAACCACTTCTTCGGAAAACCGTTCCTTGTGGAGCAAGCGCCCGGTGGCGCCATCGATGAAGGAGAAGTCCGCGGAAAGGTTGAAGGCTTTGCGTTCAGAGTATCGGTTCCCCCGCACCTCACGGGGGCGCCCGCGTGCGTCCCGCACCACCGCCGATTCCTGCTGAAACCCGGAGCGATTCTGTTCTTCGAAGCTCAGCTTGCCGGTCACAATCAGCGGGTTCTGGTATTCCTCTCCGAGCTTTCTCCAAAAGGCCCCGTCTTGGAGAATTCGCTCGCCTTCTGCCCGGTAGCGATCCCGGTCCTCGCGGGTGACCCGGGCATCATCGGCCACCTTGAAGGCCTTGGCCAAGGCCTGATTCAGGGGAGGACGATCCGGTTCGATCACCTGAAGCTTCGAGGCCGAGCGGAGTTGGTTCTGAAGAAGCCGAGCGGTCTCGGGCGATAGCTCGATGCCTTCGTCAACGAGGTCGGTCACAAACCCCGCCACCAGAACCCTGCGAAATTTCGAAACGTCGAGTTTCGATTTCAACGGTGTCTCGATGGGGACCTCAAGGGCGCTGGCGCACCCCGAAGCCAGTGCGGCCGAGCCCAGAGCGAGGGCCAGGAAAGGGACAGGTACTCTCATCGGCGGGTCTCCCGCTCTTGGTTCAGGGGAACCGCAGGTTCAGGGGTGGGCGTTTCCTTGGGCTTGGGAGGACTGTCCTTCTTCAGCTTCTTGTTCCTTTTCTCATCGGCCTCGCGAAACAGATCGTAGTTCTGTTGAATCGAGACGTTTTTCGGCTCCAACTGAAGAGCTCGCTCGTAAGCCGCCCGCGCCTTGTCGAATTCGCCCTGCTGCTCCAGGGTGACGCCGAGATTGTTGAAGGCGGAGCCGGACTCGGGGTTGATGGTGGTCGCCTGCTCAAACCGAAAGCGCGCCTCCAGCCACAAGCCGCGACGCGCGACGTCAATTCCGAAAGCCACCTGTTTCTTGGCGTCTTTCGCATCATCAGCGCGGGCCCAAAGGCCCGAAAGCAATAGACAGGCGGCGAACGGAACAAGAAAGCGGAATCGCGTCATCAAGAGAGGCGCTCCTTAATAGAAATAGAAGACTTTGATCATATTAAGTCACGGCAACCTGAACAGAGCAAAAGACGCGCCAGCAAGGAGGCTTCGCTGACGCTTGGGTTCAGGCGGCGGGTGTCCCGCCCTGGGGACACGGTTCTATCCCGCAGAGGACGCCAGCACCGCTCAGTAGATCCTGAAGCTCACCGGGGCCTGGGCAATCGTGGCCACCGGGCGTCCACCCTTGATGGCGGGCGAAAAGACCCATTGCCGAACGGTCTGGAGTGCCGCCGCATCGAGCTGGGGAATCGAACGAATAACCCGGGAACGGCCAACTCTTCCGTCGATCCCGATCACGATCTCCAGCATGACCACCCCCTCGATCTTCTTGATGAACGCTTCTTGAGGGTAAACCGGCCGCGTTTGTCTCAGCAGGCGCGGGGGTTGGTCGTAGTCCATCACCGGGCTGTCGCCCGTTCCGCCGATCACGCCGCCGAGGGTTCCTCCAAGCGTCCCGCCCACCGTTCCGCCTTCGACCCCCCCCTCCATTCCATCGACCGACCCCGCCTCCGATCCATCCGCCGCGCCGAACTGTTTTAGGGGATCGATGCCCTTCTCAGGTTCGACCGGTTTGGGGTCGTCAGGAACTTTGGGCTCAACCAGCACATCGGGGTCGGGTGGCTTGGCCCCGGTCTTTTCCGGAGCCTTTTCGGCCGGCTTGGTGGAGGCCCCCCTAGGCAGGGGTGGGGGCGGGGGTGGGGGTGGGTTGTAGATCCGCGCGCGGATGTACTCGACGGGGGGCGGGGGGTTGGAGA
>JANLSZ010000094.1:0-14198 GCA_031362685.1 Vicinamibacteria bacterium
CCCCGGACATGATGGGCAGCGCGGTTCATCAAGGAGCGCTGTCGCTCGAGACCGCCCTCGCCACCAAGGGCATCGACGGCGCCACGGTGGGCGACGAACTGACCCGCATCGGTTACGCGGGCGAGACCGAGGTGGGCACGCTGCGCGCGGCCGCGTACTTCGAACTGCACATCGAACAAGGACCCGTGCTGGAGCGCGAGGGCCTCGAGATCGGCGCGGTGACGGGCGTGCAGGGAATCTCGTGGACCGAAGTCACGCTGCGCGGCGTGTCGAACCACGCGGGCACCACACCCATGTCGATGCGCAGCGACGCGGGCTACGTGGCCGCGGAGATCTCGTGCTTCATGAGGCGGCTGGCCCGCGAGTCCGGCGGCTCGCAGGTCGCGACCGTCGGTCACGTCACCTTCGCTCCCAACCTCGTCAACGTGATTCCCAACTACGTGCTGATGACTCTCGACCTGCGCAACACGGATGAAACCACGTTGCAGCGCGCCGAACAGGCTGCGTTCGAGTTCGTCGAGAAGACCGCGAAGGCCGAGGGCGTTTCGGTGACGCGGCGAACGCTCGCGCGTTTCGAGCCGGTCGACTTCGCGCCCGAGATGATCGGTCTGGTTGAGCAGACCGCGAAGGCCCAGGGCTTGAGCGTGCGCCGTATGCCGTCAGGCGCCGGGCACGACGCCCAGATGTTCGCGCCCCACTGCCCCACCGGAATGATCTTCGTGCCCAGCAAGGGCGGGATCTCTCACAACGTCCGCGAATTCACCGAAGCCGCTCAGATCGTGGCGGGCGCCAACGTCCTGCTGGAAGTCGTCCAGCAGGTGGCGCGCGTCGACTGAAGGACGCCTACTCGCCGGTCCCGCGATAGATGGCCGGCCGGCGATCGCGCGGAAGGTTCCAGCCGGAGGGGTCGGCTCCGCGGAGGAGGTCGAGATCGAGGTCGGCGATGACCAGGTTGGGAGCGGGCGGGGCAATGCTCGGCACGACACCGTTCGGACCCGCGAAGTAGCTCGCGCCAAAATACTCCTGGGTCCACGGCGGCTCCACCCCGCGCCGGTTGGAGCCTCCGATATAGAGGTTGTGGCGAGCGGCATCGACCGGGAACTCGAGGTCCCACATCCGCCGCGACTTCTCGCCGAAGGTGACCGCGGGCGAGAGCACGAGCTCGGCCCCGTTCTCGGTCAAGGCACTCATCACGCCCTCGAAGTGACGGTCGTAGCAGATGGCGACGCCAAGTCGCACCAGACGCGTCTCAAAGACCGGGAAGAACCGATTGCGCGAGATGTTCCGCGGCCAGATTCCAAGATCGCCGTCGCTGCGTTCGTAGTAGAAGGTTTCGCAGAAGGAAGCCTGCTCGTTCGCGCCCACCGGAATGTGGGTCTTGCGATACCGGCCGAGGATCTCGCCGGTTTCATCGATGACCACCGCGGTGTTGAACCGCCTCCCCGATCGAGCATCAAGTTCGAAGATCGGAGCGATCAGAATGAGGCCGGTGTCCCTCGCGGCCTGACGCAATGTCGACACCGTGGCTCCGGTGATGGCGTCCTCGGCGAGGCCGAGCCACATGGGATCGCGCCCGAGCGCGAAGTAGGGGCCGGTGAACAACTCCCCCATGCCCAGGATCTGGACCCCGAGACCCGCGGCGGCCCGGGCCAGGTCGACGTGGTGAGCCACGTTCGCCGCTCGGATGTCATCGAGGCGAGCGGCGAGGTTCGCCAACTCCCCCACCGTTGCCGGCATGTCGGAGTAGGCGTTGCAGGTCTCGCTCAGAGCGACGCGTATGGTGCGGGTCATCGTCATCGATCGACTCCGGTGAAGAGGAGAGCAACGCGGTCATGGGTATCGAGCAGCCCGGCCTCGGCCAGGGTCATGGCGCCGGCAAGACCCGCGGTGCCGGTGGCGCTGGCGGTGATACCCGCGCCACGACCGTCACAATACGCCTCGAGGACGATCGGCTCCGAAGCGACGACCGGCCAGCCGCCGGTGATCAACATTCCCTTCACGATGGCGAGCCAGTCGTAGGTCTCGTCATCGAGAATGCCGGAGGCAGCGCTCTTCGGCTCAGACTCCCAGGGCCACATGAACCGGGCGCGTTCCCTGGCGGCCGCGTCGATGGTGCGGACCATGGCCGCCGGATCCGCGTGCAGGGTCAACCAACGCGCCGCCGCGGCATCCGCGCGCGCGGCTTCAACATCGATGGCGTGGTCGTCAGCGGGGAGCGCCGTGCCGCCAAGCTCGGCCACCAACGCACGCGCGACCCGACGCCAGGCCCGGACCAACGGAAATCCGCCCGCAGTCTGGACCGCGTGAATGGCCGGAACCCGGAAGAGCGTGGCGAGAGCATGGGCCCAGGTGAGGCCCTGGATCACCGAACTGGCCAGGGCGCCGCCGCCGACCTGAATCATCAGACGGTCGAGGGGCGCATCGGCGCTCTGCGCGGCCAGTTCAAAGCCCAGGATCATGCCGCCATCGATAGTGAGTCCGTTCTCGCTGCCCTGAACCGAGAAGGGAAGAGCGCCGGCCCGGACCGCCTCACGGAATCGGTGATGACAGGGGTCGCCGGCCGGGTCGGTGTTCCGCCGCTCGCACGTTTCGACCAACGCGCCCAGTGCGGTCAGGCGCTCGATCACGTGGGCGTCGACCCAGGTGGGCACGAACACCCGCAGGGGGCGATTCGCGGCCCGAGCCACCACCGCGGCCGCGAGAGCGGCGTTGCCGCAACTCGCGATGGCGAGGGGGCGATTCGCTTCGGCCGGGCCGATCAGCCCGGTGCGTTCGGCCACCGCGAGATGGACAGCGAGGCCAAACAGGTGCCGGGCCTTGTGCGAGCCGGCGACGTTGCCGGTCTCGTCCTTGATCCATAGACCGCGGTCCGCGAGCCCGAGGAGCTTCGCCACCTTTGGCGCGGTGCCATACGGCGTGATCGCGAAGCCATGCCCATCCACCGAGGCCACCGCACGGTCCAGGCCTCGCACCAGGTCGACATACTCCGCGTCCGCAAGACCGCGCGAGCGCGCCACCGACCACGCGAACGAAAGCTCGCGATAGCGGACGAAGGGGTTGGGATCTCCCTCGCTCGACACCCTCGATTCGGAAGGCGGCGCAGGGCGGGCCAGCACGTGGTCGCCACCGTCGGCGCCCGCGTGGGGGCAACGAAACGGCAGCGCTCCCGAAACCGCGGCACCGCAGCCGGTGCAGGCCAGAAACGGCGCAGGGGTCACGATCCCAGGGTCACGCCGGTCTCTGCGTTGAACTCGCGGATGAGGTCGTCCCACACCGGGATGGCCGGACGCAGGTTGCGCCAGAACAACTGGCTGCGCCGGCGCTCGAAGTCGGGGAGCGACACGCCCTGCTGTTCGACCCAGGTGAAGTAACCGAGATTGAAGATGCGGTCGCGATCCAGGGGGGTCAGGGCAAGGGTGTGCTCGATGCCGGCTCCGAGGAGGTGCAGGTCCAGCGCGCGCTCGGCCGCGCCCTGATCGAAGATTCCGCTGAACCTGCGGGCCACCGCCTTGTCCACCTCGGTGGCATAGAGCTCGGCCCCGTCGGTGGCCACGGTCACGATCGCGTCGTCCTTGCCCAGGCCGAGGCGCTTGCTGGTCTTGATCGCGCCAATCACGTTACAGATACTCGAGAAGCCGAAGTGCGGAAGAGCGGCGATCACTTCCGCGGAGACGCCGCGTTCTTCAAGCGCATCCCGCCCGGCGTGGGTATTGAACACCACGTTCAACTCGTCGGTGGCGCGGTCGGAAACCGCCACCGCCACGTCGGTGTTGGTCACGTTATGGATGAAAGGAATGTGCTTGTCGCCGATGCCCTGGATGTTGTGCTCGCCGAAACCGTTGTAGAGCATGGTCGGACATTCGAGGGCCTCCGCGGCCACGATGCGCGCATCGTGCTGGTCCTTGAGGTAGTCGCCCGCGCCGATGGTGCCGGCCGAACCCGTCGCCGACACGAAGGCGGCCAGGCGCAGGTTTGGACTCGCCGACTGCACGGCCTTGAACGCGCGCTCCAGGGCGGGCCCGGTCACGTGAAGGTGGATCAGGTGGTTCGCGAACTCCGAGAACTGATTGAAGATCACGTTGCCGGGATCGGCGTCGAGCTCCGCGCACTTGTCGTAGATCTCCTTCACGTTACTTTCGGTGCCGACGGTGCGGATGATGTCGCCCGGACCTTTCACCCACTGCTCGAGCCAGCGGAAGCGCTCCTCGCTCATGCCCTCGGGCAGGACGGCAACGCCACGGCAGCCGAGGATCCGGGAGATGGCGACGCCGCCGCGGCAGTAGTTGCCGGTGGACGGCCACACCGCGCGATGCCTCGTGGGGTCAAACTGGCCGGTCATCAGGCGCGGGACCAGACAGCCGTACGCGGCCAGGACCTTGTGGGCGCGGATCATCGGGAAGCGATTGCCGAAGGCGACGATGATGGGGCTCTCGATACCGGTCAGGGCGCTCGGAAGAACCACGTGATTGGGCACGGCCACCCGGCTGCGGCGATCCGCGTCATTGTGCCAGTGGACGCGAAAGAGGTTCAAGGGCGCCGCCGTGTCGGGCTCGACACCGATCAACGCCTCGATGACCGCGGCGGGGATGGTATCGGGATTAGCGAGCTCGTGGAGCGTGGGCAGCACGATGCGACGCTCACGGAAGAGCGCCACGGTGCGGGCGCGAACGGCGCGGTCGACGATCTCCGTCTCGAGGGCAGGTCGGCTCATGACGGCGCCAGTCTAAAGGCGACTCCTGCGGTTCGACAGTCCATTTGCATCAGCCTCCGGCCGAAGATCCATTCCGATCCGGAACCAACGGCGGCCCGGTGGCGTTAATACCCGGTAGTTGCGCTATAAGGACAGGTGCGCCTCGGGGGTTTTCAATGAGCAACTTCTGGCAAGACATCCGGTTCACGATTCGCGTTCTTCTGCACAACCGTGGATTCGCGGCCATCGCGATTCTCACCCTGGCCCTCGGCATCGGCGCCAACACCGCGCTCTTCTCCGTAGTGAACGGCGTGCTCCTGAACCCGTTGCCCTTTCCCGACCCCGACCGCCTCTACGCCATCTATGCGAAGACCTCGACGTTCGCGCAAAGTTCCATCAACTATCCGAATTTCGAGGATTGGCAGAGACAGAACCACTCCTTCGCTTTTCTCGGCGCCTTCCGCTCCGACGACTACAACCTGACCGGCGCCGGCGAGCCGGAGCGGCTCCACGCCCACATGGTTTCCGCGGACTTCTTCCCGGCCTACGGGATCAACCCGCTGATCGGGCGCAGTTTTCGGCGGGACGAAGACCAGATCGGAGCGGAGCCGGTGGCGATGCTCGGCGACGGCCTGTGGAAGCGCAAGTTCGCCTCGTCGCCCGAAGTCGTGGGAAAGAGCGTCACCCTGAATGGCAAGCCGCACACCATCGTTGGCGTAGCCCAGAGCCGGATCAGCGGGCTCAGCGTCTCGGATGTCTATGTGCCCATCGGCCAGTGGGCGGACCCGTCTTTCCGCGATCGCCACATCGGCATGGGCACGAATGCGATCGGGCGCCTGAAGCCGGGGGTCACCGAAGCCCAGGCCCAGGCCGATCTGGACGCGGTCGCGCGGGACCTCGCCGCGGCCTATCCCGACGCCAACAAGGGCTCGGGAATCACCATGGTTCCGTTGAAGACGGATGTGGTCGGCAGCGCGCGGGGGACCCTGCTCGTGCTCCTCGGCGCGGTGGCCTTCGTTCTCCTGATTGCCTGCGCCAACGTATCCAATCTCCTCCTCGCGCGCTCCACCGGACGAACGCGCGAATTCGCCATCCGCCTCTCCCTCGGGGCGAGCCCATGGCGGGTCATCGGCCAGCTTCTCACCGAGAGCGTCATGCTGGGGATCGCGGGCGGGCTCATCGGGTTGGCCCTCGCCAAGGCCGCCATGGTCCTGATCCTCAAGGGACTGGCGGAGGCGATTCCGCGCACCGATGAGATCTCCCTCGATTCGCGCGTGCTTCTCTTCACCGCCGCCATTTCGATCCTGGCCGGAATCGTCTTCGGCCTCGCCCCCGCGATGAGAATGCGGCGGCCGCAATTGAGCGAGACCCTGCGCGAGGGCGGGCGGGGATCGAGCGGAGCCCGACATCGCGCGCAAAGCGTGTTCATCGTCCTGCAGGTGGCCATGGCCCTCGTCCTACTGGTGGGCGCGGGGCTGATGATCCGAAGTCTCGCGGCGCTGTGGAGCATCGATCCCGGCTTCGATCCGCGCCAGGTCCTTACCTTCGCCACCTCGATGACTTCCGATCCCGGGGCAACGCCCGATCAACTCCGGGCCAAGTATCGCGAGGCCGCGCGGCAATTCGCGAGCGTTCCCGGGGTGGAGTCCGTGGCCCTGATCGGCGGCTCGCTTCCCATGACCGGCGATTCGGAGGTGCCGTTCTGGCCCGAGGGCGAGACGCCGCCCGCCAACCAAAACGACATGACCTTCGCGCTCTTCTACCTGGTGACGCCGCAGTACCCGCAGGCCATGCGTATCCTCGTTCAGCGGGGCCGGTTCCTGAGCGATCGCGACGACGAACATTCTCCGGTCACCGCCGTGATCGACGCATCCTTCGCGAGCAAGTATTTCCGCAATGTCGACCCGGTGGGCAAGAGCATCCACATCGGACTGCTGGACATGAAGGCGGAAATCGTGGGCGTGGTCGGCCACGTCGAGCACTGGGGCCTCGGCGACCAGAAGCATCAAACGCTGCAAGCCCAGCTCTACCTGTCGGTCTGGCAGGTCCCCGACCGGTTCTGGTCGCTGCTCTCGAGCGGCTCTGGTTACGAGGCCCGCACCACCGCGGCGCCCCTCGGAGTCATGGGCGGGATCCGGGAAGCCGCCGCGAAGGCGGACCCGAGTTCGGTCGTCTATGGAGCCCGGCCGATGGAGGAGATCGTGGGGAATTCGATCGCGACCCAACGGCTGGCCATGATCATGCTCAGCCTCTTCTCGACCGTGGCCCTGCTGCTCTCGGCCATCGGCATCTACGGTGTGATCTCCTATCTCACCTCTCAGCGCACCCAGGAGATCGGCATCCGGGTGGCCCTCGGCGCATCCGGAGGGGATGTCCTGCGCATGGTGATCGGCGAAGGGATGAGGATCACCGTTGTCGGCGTGGCGCTTGGTCTCGCCGCCGCCCTCGCCCTGACCCGGCTGCTGGCCACCCTGATCTATGGCGTGGGCGCGTGGGATCCGGTCACGTTCGTGGGGGTGGCCCTCCTCCTGACCAGTGTCGCGCTATTCGCCTGCTACATCCCGGCGAGGCGCGCCACCCGCGTCGACCCGATGACCGCCCTTCGTTACGAGTGAGGCTTCGGTCCGAGCCGCGGCCCGCGAGTCGGCCGGGGGGTATCGTTCACGCATGACCGCGCGCAACGAATCGTCCCTCGCCGCCGAGCCGCTTCCCGGATTCTCTGGACTCGGCCTCGATCCTCGCATCGTGAGCGCGTTGGCCGCGCTCGGATACGAGGAGCCGACACCAGTTCAGCGGGAAGCCATCCCGCCCCTCCTCGCCGGGAGGGACGTCCTCGGCCAGGCCGCGACCGGCACCGGCAAGACCGCCGCCTTCGCGCTGCCCCTGCTGCACATCCTCACCCCCACCGCCGATGCGAAGGACCGGCTCGGCGCCCTGATCCTGGTGCCGACGCGCGAGTTGGCCTTGCAGGTGGCGGAGGCGGTGCACAAGTACGGCAAAGCCATGGGCATCACCGCCGTGCCCATCTACGGCGGTTCGCCCATGGAGACGCAGTTGCGCGCCCTCAAGCGCGGGGTGGACGTCGTGGTCGCCACTCCCGGCCGCGCCCTCGATCACATCCGCCGGAAGAGCCTGAGGCTTTCGAGCATCAAGGTGGTCATCCTCGACGAAGCCGACGAGATGCTCGACATGGGCTTCGCGGAGGACCTCGAAGCGATCCTCAATGAGACACCGAAGGAGAAGCAAACCGCACTCTTCTCCGCCACTCTCCCTCCGCGCATCGCCGAGATCGCGAACAAGCACCTCAAGAACCCGGTGCGGGTCCGCATCGATCGTGAAGTGGTGCCCGCCGGTTCGGCGCCCCGGGTCCGGCAGGTCGCCTATGTGGTCGGCCGCGCGCACAAGATGGCCACCCTCGGCCGCGTCCTCGACGTGGAGAACCCCACCTCGGCCATCGTCTTCTGCCGAACGCGTATCGAGGTCGACGAACTCTGCGAGTCGCTCAACGGCCGGGGCTACCGGGCCGAGGCCCTGCACGGCGGACTCTCGCAAGAGCAGCGCGACCGGGTGATGAAGAAGTTCCGGGCCAACACCGCCGACCTGCTCATCGCCACCGACGTGGCCGCGCGCGGGCTCGACGTCGAGCACGTGTCGCACGTGGTGAACTACGACGTCCCCACCTCGGCCGAAGCGTACGTCCATCGGATCGGCCGCACCGGACGGGCCGGCCGCGAAGGGGTGGCGATCACCCTCGCCGAACCCCGCGAGCACCGTCTCCTGCGCAACATCGAGTTTCTGACCAAGCAGAAGATCCAGATCGCCGCGGTGCCCACCGTGGCCGACCTGCGGGCGCGCCGGATCGAGATGACCAAGGCATCGCTGCGGGAGACCATCGTCGCGGGCGACCTCGACCACTTCCGGGCCGTGGTCGATTCGCTCGCTCAGGAATTCGACATCATGGACGTCGCGGCGGCGGCGGTGAAGATGGCCGATGCCAAGGATGGCGCCGAGGTCGAGGAGATCCCCTCGGTCACGATCCGGCCCGACCAGCCCGATCGGCCCGGCGTCGGCGCGAAGCCTGGCCTTGGGCCACGCCATGACCGCGGGCCCGCGCCCCGGGCCTCCGCCTCCGGGGCCGAGACCGGCAAGCCTCCCGGCAAGGGCTTCGGCAAGAAGCGCATCACGCCGGAATGGGATGTGGCGCGGCTGTACATCGGCGCGGGCCGCGCCGCCAATGTGCGGGCGGGCGACCTGGTGGGCGCCATCGTCAATGAGGCCGGGGTGGATGCGCGCGCCATCGGCGCCATCCAGATCACGGATCGTTTCTCCCTGGTGGAGGTCCCGGCCGACATTGCCGACAGCATCATCGAAACGCTTCGGGCCACCACCATAAAGGGAAAGCGAGTGCCGGTGCGCCGCGATCACAAGCAGGACTGGAAGAGCTGAGCCTCGAGACAGACCGTCTGAAGTCACAGGCGGCGCATCCGATCCCACAGGGCATCCGCCTCGACTTGCGCGCGCTGGCGGATATCGTCGAGCGCCGCGACCGCGCGCGCACGAGCCGCTTCGTCGGGAGGCGACACCCGACCGCCGAAGCGTTCGGTGAGGAGCCTGGCGCCCGCCGCGGGACGGGCCTTGACCCGGTCCGGGTCGTCGCCGTGGGCCGCCGACTCTGTCCGGAGGGCCGCGACTTCGTCGGACATCGCCGAGGGATACCCGTCGGTGCCGAGGGCCACGCGGTTCGATATCTGAAGAGCGGTGGGATACCCCACGCGATTGCCCCGATTCGAACGCGGGTTCTGGACCAGCCAGATCGACGCGTCCTCGCAAGCGCGCACCTCGTCCTCCGTGAGATGAACCCCGTGCGCGAAGATCGAGCCCGGCACCATGGCGTCGAGGCGCGTGAGGCGGTCGATCACGCCCTTGTATCCGCGGGTGCGCGCATCCTCGACGTCGGCCGCGTCCTCAGCGACGTGAACGTGAAGGACGGTGTCGAGGTCGCGGGCCAGGGCCGCGGCTTCGCGGATGGTGTCGTCAGACACGGTGAACGACGCGTGCAGGCCGATCACACCTCGGACGCCCAGCCGCCCCTGGTGGCGACGCGCGAAACGCGCGCACTCCGCGAGACCCCGGCGCGCCTCGTCCAGCCCTCCGTTTCGCTCGGTGACGCCGTAGCAAAGGAGGGCCGGCATCGAGAAGCGCTCGCAGACATCGGCGAGGATGTCGAGCGAGCCTTCGATGAAGTTCGGCGACTCGTGGTGGTCAATGAGGCCCCCGGCCCCGAGCGCCACCGACTCGGCGACATACAACTCGGCGCTCGCTGCGATCGAGTTCGCGTCGAGGGCGCGATCGAGCCGCCACCAGACCTGTTCGAGGATCGAGACGAAGTCCGGGGGCGGCGTCTTCGGCGACGGCATCCCGAGCGGAGCCAGGCCGCTGTAGATGTGAGTGTGGGCGTTGACCAGCCGTTCGTCGCTCACCAGTGCTCCGTCCTCGATCTACGGGCAATATTCGCGGGTCGAGGCGCTCCGATGCCAAGGCGCCGAGGAGGCCGCATATTGAACATATGCAACGACGAGCAACGCAGGCAGCGGAGATGCATCGGCCCGCCAATGTTGCCTGTAGATCGAGGACGGAGCACTAGGCGTTCGCCTTGATTCGCCCGACGCTCATGGCCCTCGACGCGGGCGAGTCCTTCATGGGGAGGGTGAAGCGACGCACGCCGTCGAAGGCGGCCAGCGCCCCCGCCACCGCGCCAGCGGTCGGCACCAGGCCGATTTCACCCACGCCCTTGGCCCCAAACGGGCCCTCGGGCTCGGGATCCTCGACCATGATCACTTCGACCTTCGGCATGTCCCGCGCGCGCAGCACGCCGAGCTGACGGAGCTTGAAGGTCACGGGCCAGCCGTTCTCGCAGGGCAGATCTTCGGTGAGGGCGTAGCCAAGGCCCATGTGAATGGCGCCCTCGATCTGTCCCTCGCACAACGCTGGATTAACTGCACGGCCGACGTCGTGAGCGGCCACGAACCGATCCACCCGGCCATTCGCGTCCAGGATGCAGACCTGGGTGGCGAAGCCGAAGGAGGTGTGGGTCTTCACCTTCACGACATCGGCGCCGGGGGCGGTGGTGTCATCGACCTTGACGTCGGCCGCGAAGACCTCGCCGACCATTTGCGACAGAGTGCGGCCGCCATCGAGCGCCGCCTTGAGATGCATGGCCGCGCTCTTGACCGCGTTCCCGCCAAACAGAGTCGCGCGCGACCCGGTGGTCTGGCCGCAACCAAGCGCGAACGTGGAGTCGACCTTCGGCAGGAAGATCGAAGGTGACAGGCCGGTGACCTCGGCCGCGAACTGAGTGAGCACGGTCAAGAGCCCCTGACCCATTTCGGTGTAGCCGTTATAGAGCGACACCGTGCCGTCGGCCTCGACCACCAGGCGGGCCTTTCCCCATTCGACCGCCCCGTTGCCGATGCCGCTGTTCTTGAGGCCGCAGGCGATACCGACCGCGAGACCCTCGGCCCGGGCCGCGTAGTAGAGATCCTTCACCGCGACCAGCGTCTTCTTGATGCCGATCGACTTCTCGAAGACCTGGCCCGAAGCGAAGGTGTCGCCGATGTCGACGGCGTTGCGCCACCGCATCTCCCACCCGTCGATGCCCACCTTCTCGGCGAGAAGATCCATGCAACCTTCGATCGCGAAGGCGGCCTGGTTCGCGCCGAAGCCGCGCATGGCGCCGCAGGGAGGATTGTTGGTGGCGGCGGCAATGGCGTCGACGTGGACATTGAGGACGCGATACGGGCCGCACGCGTGGCCGGCCGCACGCTCGAGCACCTTGGCTCCGACGGAGGCGTAGGCGCCGGTGTCTCCGACCATGTCGGCCTGGACCGCGGTGAGATGGCCAAGGGCGTCGCAGCCGACGGTGTACTTCATCGTGATGGGATGTCGCTTGGGGTGGACCCGGATGGACTGCTCGCGGGTCAGGGTCACCAGAACCGGGCGGCCGGTCATCTTCGAAAGCAGGGCGGTCTGCGCCTGGACCGACATGTCCTCCTTGCCGCCGAAAGCGCCGCCATTGGGCACCAGTTCGACCGCGAGGTCTTCTTCATCGATGCCGAGGAACGAAGCGCACTGACGGCGATCGTCGAAGACCCCCTGGCCCTGGCTGTACAGCTTGAACGTGCCCGGGCGATCGCCGGGCTCGACCAAAGCGCTCTCGGGCTCGAGAAAGAGATGTTCGATGCGCTGGGTGGACCACGTGCCCGAGACGACGTGCGCGCTTGTCTTCAGCGCGGCCTCGACGTCCCCGCGTCGGATCTTCGTGTGGGACAAAGCGTTGCCATAGGTCGGATTGACCTGCGGAGCCCCGGGCGAGAGCGCGGCCGCAGGCGAAGTCACCGCGGGCAGCACCTCGTATTCGACATCGACGAGGTCGGCCGCGACCGCAGCGGTGTGCTGATCCACCGCGGCAATGGCCGCGATCACGTCGCCGACGTAGCGGACCTCCTCACCCTCGGCTACGAAACCCGGCCAGTCCAGTTTGATGAGTCCGTACCAGCGATCGCCGGGGACATCGCGATACGTCGCGACGGCGACCACACCGGGATGAGCGACGGCGCGAGTGGTATCGATGCGCAAGACCTTGGCGCGCGGATGGGCCGAGAGGGCCAGCGCACCGAACAGCATGCCCTCGCGCTGCAGATCGGCGACGTAGGGCCGTGCTCCCAGCGCCAGATCGGCGCCTCGATAGCGCGCCACCCGCGCGCCCACGCCACCGTCGTACTGCGGCTTCGGAACCGCCTCGCCCCGCCTCGACCGGGCCAGAAGCTGCACCGCGTCGATGATCTTGACGTAGCCGGTGCACCGGCACAGGTGCACGTCGATGGCCTTGGCGATTTCGTCGCGGGTGGGATCGGGCGTCTTGTCGAGGAGGTGCTTGGTTCGGACCATGATGCCGGGGATGCAGAAACCGCACTGCAGACCGGCGGCGGCGACAAAGGCGTCGGTCATCTGAGTCCGCTCGGCCTCACTGAGACCTTCGAGAGTGAGGATGTCCTGGCCCGCGGCCTTGCCCGCGGGCATGGCGCAGGTGACGACCGCGCGACCGCCAACGATAGCCAGACAGCAACCGCACTGTCCCTGGGGCGAACAGCCGTCTTTAGTGGATCGGACTCCACAGCGTTCGCGCAGGGTTTCGAGCAAGGACTCATCCTCGCGGGGCTCGACCCTGACCGACTGACCGTTGAGCGTGAACTCGAGCGTCACCTTGCCTCCTCGACCGGCGCGAAGTGACCGCCCGCGACCCGGCGGTGCGAGTGTACCAAGGGCTCCCCGGGACGTCTCCAGAGAGATTGCTTCAGTCCCAGCCAGAACGATTTGTCCTTCGCAATGACGGTTGGTTTGGTCCGCCCCCGGCTTGAAATGCCGCACCTACACGCGGAACATCCACCGGGGCCCTCATCTGAGACGCACACCCGGCACGACCACGCATCGGGCACAGGAAAGTCACGAGAAGCGATGGCAGAGTCGCTCAGACCGCGGTTTGCTGGGATGATTCCGGTGTCCTTGAACCAGGATCGGCGATAGACAAGCAGGGGGAGCAATCGATGGAGCACACGTACTCGATCCGTGCACAGATCAGGGATGGGGTGGAGGTATTCGTATTGCGGGACGGAGAGCAGGCGAAAGCCGAAATCACTCCCGCGCTCGGCAACAACTGTTTCGCCTTCGAGGCTACCCTGCCGGTTCTGGAGCCGGTGGACTTTGCGGAGTTCGTCAAGAAGCCGACCAGTTACGGAATCCCGCTGCTGTTCCCCTTCCCCAATCGCATCAAGGATGGCATGTTCAGCTTTCAAGGCGAGCGGTATCGGATCAACCCTCCGCGTCATGGTTTCGTCCGCGACAAAGCCTGGAAGGTGCTGGAGACAGGGGCATCGGAAAGCGAAGGCGCCTGGATCCGCTCCGAGTTCAGGGCCAAGGACCACGCCTCGGAGATCCTTCAGCAGTTCCCATTCCCTTTCACGCTCGAGGTGACGTACCGGTTGAGGAATGGCCGGCTGGAGCTTCATGCCCTCGCTCAGAATGCGGGCGCGCGCGACATGCCCGCCGGTTTCGGCATTCATCCCTATTTCCGCCGCCCCGAGCGAGGGACCATTCAGGTGCCGGCGGCGAAGAGATGGGAACTCTCAGCCAGCCTGCCTACCGGAAAGCTGCTCGACCTCGACGCGCAGTTCGATCTGCGACAACCCAAGGACATCGCGGGGCTGCGGCTCGACGACATCTACGCTCAACCGCTGGCGGACGCCGCGGGAGTGGTCCAGTGTTATCTGAACGATGACGTGAACGAGGTTCAGACCGTGGTGGAGTTCAACCGGCGGGAGTTTCCTCACATCGTGGTTTACACGCCTCCAGCGCCGCGCCCCGCGATCTGCATCGAGCCGAATACCTGCCCCACCGATGCGTTCAATCTCCAGGACCGCGGAATCGACAGCAATGTGATCGTGCTCAAGCC
>JANLSZ010000139.1:0-2012 GCA_031362685.1 Vicinamibacteria bacterium
TCCTTGGCCGCCTCGACCTGCGCACCGGAGTTCTCGAGTACGTCAACGCGGGCCACAATGCGCCGATTCTTTCGAGGAACTCAGGTCCGGTCGAGCGTCTGCAGACCGGCGGGATGGTTCTGGGTCTCTTCGAGGACGCGATCTACGAGAAGGGTGTCGCGTGGCTCGAACCGCAGGATCGGCTGGTGGTGTTCACCGACGGCTTCTCGGAAACCTGGAACAGCAAGGGCGATGAGCTGGGCGAAGACGGACTCACGGGCTTCGTGCTCGAGGTGCAGGGCGCCTCGGCCAACCTGATGAAGGATCACCTGCTCAAGAAGGCCGACGAATTCGCGGAGGGCCTCAAGGCCACGGACGACCGCACGATCATCGTGGTCTGTCGCGACGCGGCGTAACCCCCTCCGAGCCCTTCGCCTTGGGGCTTTTGTGCGCCTCGGCGCCCGACGTGCTCAACACCAGCCGAAGCGCCACTTCTCCGATGGTGCGCACGCGCGCGATGGGCGCGCCCGCGAACGACCAGGCCCGCGAATGCCCGAGCACGATGGCGGCCCTGATCACGCCGGGCGCTCCGATGCCGAGAATCAGCAGCGAGGCGGTGCCAGGCCCGGTGGACAGGCCACGGGTCTCCATGTCGGCCACGGTGTCGATCCGCAGGGTCTCGTGGTCGCCCAGGGCGGCGAGTGCATTCGGCCCGATATCTCCGAGGCCCGGAGCCACCACGAACCGCCGCAGGCCGTCGCTGGTCTGCGCCAGCAGCTCGCCGCTCTCAAATGCCTCGAAGGCGCTGATCCGTGCGTGCACGCACCGGAGAACGTCCTCCGGGCGGCCCGAAGCCTCGGCGAGGGACAGGACATCCTGAATCGTCTGCTGGAACATGTAACCTTGCGCGTGTCCTTCTATTTGAATTTGTCGTCCCCAATGTTGCCATGATCAACGTTCTCCTCATCGGCGACATCGTCGGCTCTCCCGGCCGGGCCATCCTGAAGCAGGCTCTGCCCAAGATCCTGCGCAAGCGCTCCATCGACTACTGCATCGCCAATGCCGAGAACCTGGCGGGTGGAAACGGGGTCACCCGCGAGCTGGCCGAGGAACTCCTGAGCCTGGGCGTCAACTGCCTCACCTCGGGCAATCACATCTGGGACAAGCGCGAGATCATGTCCATCATCGATGTGTTCCCTCAGCTCCTGCGGCCGGCGAACTACCCCGCGGGCCAGCCGGGTAAGGGCAGCCACATCGGCAAGAGCCGAACCGGGGTGAAGGTCGCCACCCTCAACCTCTCAGGCCGGGTCTTCATGAACGGCGCCATCGACGATCCCTTCACGATCGGAAAGAAGATCGCCGAGGAACTTCGGAAGGAAACCCCGGTCATCCTCGTGGACATGCACGCGGAGACCACCTCCGAGAAGGCGGCCATGGGCTTCTTCATGGATGGTCTGGCCTCGGTGGTGGTGGGCACGCACACCCACGTGCCGACCTGCGATCACCGCATTCTCCCCAAGGGCACCGCCTACTGCACCGACATCGGCATGACCGGGCCGTACGATTCGGTTATCGGAGTGGAGAAGGACATCATCATCAAGCGCTTCGTGGATGGCCTGCCCGCGAAGTTCGAAACCGCGAAGGGCGATCCGAGATTCGCCGCCGTGGTGGTGGCGATCGACGAGGACACCGGCCGCGCCGCGTCGATTGACCGCATGTTCCTGACCGAAACTGATGTTCTTTCCCTCTAGTCGCCTTTGGCTCATCGACGCGTTCTGACCAATGACGACCCGGCGTTCTCAACTCCCACCGCCAAGCCCCCCCGCTCAGGGCCGGCCCCTTCGGGATCGCCTCCAGTCGACCCTCCTTGAGTCACGAGCCCCTGCCGCACCCGATCCCAAGGCCCTTGGCGTCGAAGCCGCGTCGGCTTCCCCCCGCGCAGACCAGACCAGGACGCCGATTTCGGTGTCCGAACTGACGGAAAAACTGAGCCAAAAGATCGCGATGGGTTTTTCTTCCGTGTGCGTCATGGG
>JANLSZ010000171.1:0-12775 GCA_031362685.1 Vicinamibacteria bacterium
CGCGGCGAGCTGGCCGAGTCGATCCTGGCCGCGAAGGAACGAGCCATGGGCGAGCCCTTCGATGCTTCGATCCGGGCGTATCTGAAGAGCCGGATGGAGGCGCTGTCGTTGGAGCAGTTGGCAGGCTTGTCCCAGCAGGGCGCGGATGCCGACATCCCGTTGGTGCTGGGCTCGGTGACGAGCGATCTGGTCTACACGCCGGTGACGCCGTGCCGAGTGTTCGATACCCGTTTATCCCAGGGCGGGCAGGGGCCGATCCCGGCCAACGGTCAGCGGAACTTCCTGGTGTCGGGCACGGCGGGCTTTCCGTTGCAGGGAGGCTTTCCTGGAGGTTGCGGCGTTCCCGTCGGAGCGACGTCGGCGATCATCAACTTCGTGACCATTTCGCCTGCGGGTCCCGGGGACATTCGAGCCTGGGCGGTGGCCAGCCCGCAGCCGGTGGCGCCGCTCGCGGCCATTCTGAACTACGGCACGGTTGCGGGTCTGCCCGCGATCGCGAACGGTGTGGCGGTGCCGCTGTGTAACCCGGCAGCGACGATGTGCGGGCTTGGCGACTTGCGGCTCCAGGCGGACACTTCCGCGACCGACATCCTCGGCGACGTGGTCGGCTACTTCGGCGCGGCCCTCGGGGCCGCGGGTCCCCCCGGACCGACCGGGCCTGCCGGGCCCACTGGGCCTGCCGGACCGGACGGACCTGCCGGACCGACAGGGCCTGCCGGTGCTCAGGGTGTCGCGGGCGCCGTTGGCGCAACCGGAGCCGTGGGGCCCACTGGACCCACCGGAACATTCACTTCACCCGCTGTCTCGTGGGCGGTCTTCGGCGTGGGACCGATCACGCACTTTACGGGCAATGGCTGGGTGCTCGAGACGCTCACCGCAGATACGCTGCGGTTGCGAGGGACAGACACTACTTTCAAAGACTTCGGGTTCGTGTCTCCAGCGAGTTGTGTGGCCAACAACGCGACGATGACCAATCCCCATCGGTTTTCAGTCGGGGTCGGAGACCTGCTCTCCGCGAGCTTCTGCGCCGAAGGGAGCACAATCCTGGCGACGGTTTTTGACCTCAACGCCACGCAGATCATACAGTTCCGGTGCATCAGAACAAACTCCAATGCCAACGCTTGTGTGCGGGAATTCTGATCCGCTGAATGCTCGCCCGCACCGCCTGCAACTACACCACGAGCTACCTCTAAGCGCCTCTTTCGGCGCAGGTGCCGAATGACGAGAAGGTCTGAATCGCCTGCGCGGCGAAAATCGCGTCGGTCCTGATCGAAGTCTCGGGCAATCCGAAGGCCGTCGTCACGAATGCGGACTTTCGTGGGGAGCTTCGTAGGAAAGCTGTCTCCGGTCGCGGGCTGTTGAGTTGACGACTGCACAGGTCTCCCCAGCCGAGACTCTTTCTCGTGCGTGGCTAGAAGGTTTCAGTCTGCGAAGGAGCAAGCCCCAGCCGAACATCCCGTGCGCGGCGAAACTCGGCGGAGAGAGCCGCTTCCGACACAGGGCACTCGATGGGCTGCGCAACCCCGGCCCGAAGTAGCCAACAACCGGGAGCGAGAGATGTCGATCGAACACGCGTCGATATTGGTGGGCGCTGCAGGATTCGAACCTGCGACTTCCACCGTGTGAAGGTGGCACTCTACCGCTGAGTTAAGCGCCCTCGACCGACGTTCCCTCTCGTCGGAATGTAACGCCAGAGTCTATCAATGGGACGACTGGTTCTCTCAGTCGCCTAACCGAAGAGGCCGACCGGCTTGGCCTTGTTGTAACCAGGATAGAGCGGCAACGGATCCGCGATGCCCAGATGATTCTTCGCCACGTCCATGAAGAGATCGCGGTAGTCGGTGGTGACGGCGAGGTCGCGCTCTTCGAAGAGCTGCGCCTTCTTGAGTCCGGGCCAATCGCCCAGAACCCGGCCCCCCTTGACCCCGCCCCCAAAAGCCAATGCGCAGAAGCCCGTGCCGTGATCGGTACCTCCCGAACCGTTGACCGCGGCGGTGCGGCCGAACTCGGTGGTCACCAGCACCACCACCTTGTCGAGATTGGGGCCGAGGTCGCGGGCAAACGCAACCAGGGCCTGGGCGAGCAGCGGCAACTCAACGCTATGGGCCTCGATCTGATCGGCGTGCGTATCGTAGCGCCCGCCCACCGGGACAAAGATCGATCGGGTGCCGATTCCGGAGTTGATAATCAGCGCGGTCTGTCGCAGGGATGGACCGGGAGCGCCCTCGGGATAGGTGACGCCGTCTCGTGGCTTGGCCTTGAGGGCGGGAGTGCCCTGCAGGACCTCGATGGCGGAGAAAATGTCGCGTCCGAGCGAGGCCAGGGGTGAATTCGCATACATGTGACGGACGCGGCGCTCGGCCTCGGATCTCCAACCCGCGCCGGCAAGGTCAAAACCTTCGATGCTCTTCGCCACAATCGCGGTATCGGGACCGAGCAATGACAAAGGCCTTTGCGCCGAGAAAGAAAGAGACTTCAACACACCGCCGCCCTCGAGCCGGGACGCGATGCGGGCCAGATGACCCGTGGTGGTGGTCCGCACCCCGGGAGTTCCAAGCTCGGCGAAGTCCTGAGCGGAGAAATGCGAGCGGGTCGATTGATAGTTTCCGACCGCGTGAATGGCGGCGAGACGACCCTCGGTGTAGAGCGCCTTCAGAGGCTCGAGCAACGGGTGAAGACCAAAATGGTCGTTCAAGGCAACCACCCCGCCCGGGCGTCCCGGCCGCGGAATGGCAAGGTGCTCGCGCAGCGAGTAGTACTCGGGATCGCCATACGGAGTTACGGTATTGAGGCCATCGAGGCCCCCGCGCAGGAAGACGTGAACCAGCACGCGGTCGGACCTGGTTGCGGCCTCAGCGGTGCGGGTCAGGAAGTCGGAAGGCGCTCCGCCCACGCCGAGAGCGAGAACGGAAGCGCCCTTCAAAAAGACGCGCCGCGATGGATCGAAAGTCATGGTCTTCAGGCCCTCGCTTGCATCTCTGGACTCGCGAGCAGGAGTCCCACCACCTTCTGGGCCAGCGTCGCCTCGGGCGCGGAAGCCAGAGCGTGGGGTTTAGGGGAAACGAGACCGATCAGAGAATCGAGAAACGACGCGCCCAGGGCGGGCACGGAAGCCGCTTCGATGGTGGTCTTCGACAACTGTCCGGCGAAGATCTCCTGGTTGAAGAAATCGACGATCTTGACCGGGTCATTGACATCGAAACTGTCCCCTCCAAAACCCTTCAGGCAGGCGGGGAGATCGACCAGGGTCGCCGGCACCTTCCCGGCCGCGAGGGACAGACCGAAGTTGATCCGATGCAAATAGGTCGGAGCCAGCCAGTCTCCGCCGCCGTCTGAGTAGCCGGTGGGCGGGGTGCAGTAGTAAGGCCGCATCCCCATGGCGTCCAGGGCGTCCACGAGGCCGGGGGTCGCCGACTCGAGGCCGGCGTCAATGGCGCGCAGGGCGCTGATCACGTACTCCGACGGCGTCTTGAACCGAGGCTGGTCGGGAGCCGTCCAGAATTCGTCGCTGTTCAGGATGGCGCCCACCACCTGACGGAGATCGCCCCTGGTTCTCAGGAACGTGGCCGCCCCGCTCTTGACCAGGCTCGCCGGCGGCTCGTCGGCGACCAGGCGCCGGGCCAGCTTGGTGCTGATGAACCGGGCCGTCGCCTCGTGTTGCGCGAGGTAGTCGATGAGCTTCTCGCCTTCCTCCCGCCCGCCGCCTTTGGGAAACTCCAGACCGAACACGCGCTTGGCCCCGGTGTCGTGACGCTCCGGCTTGAAGATGAAGAGGCCGCTGCCCTCCTGGACCGTCTTGGGAAGATAGTCGAGGGTCCAGCCCGTGAAGACTCGAGCCGCGTCCACTACGTCTCGTTGCTCGTAGCCCGCGTCCACGCCTACCGTGTGAAGCTCCAATAATTCGCGACCGTAGTTCTCGTTGATCCCGGGAATCACCTTGCCGTTGCTGACCGTGTCTTTCCGGTTCAGGTAGTTGTCAAGATAGAAGAGCATGGCCGGATGCGAGGCGCTGGCGAACAGGAGGTCGCGGAAGTTTCCCCAGACGTTCGGCCGAATGGCATCGCGCTCGTAGGCGATGATCGCGGTGCGGGTCGAAACCCGGCTTACGTTGAAGTGATTGAACCAGAAATCGGCCATCACTTCGAAGAGCTGGTTCTTCGAACGGGCGGCCCGCAGCATCTTCGCGCTGTAAAAGTTGTCGAGCATGTGCGGCACGCCGTTGGTTGGAAGGTCTTTTCGCGCGAACTTCGATTTCCCGAGGTAGATGTCCATCATCTCGGTCACGGTGTACTGAAGGTTGGGGAAGCGCGTGGCCACCCGTTTTTCCACCAGGGGATCCGGGCCCGCGGCGAGCTGGTCCTGGATATGGGCGGCCAGGCCTCGGTCCAGCACCTCTTTCACCTGTCCGGGACGCGGTCCGAAAGCCGCCCGGTTCAAGAAGTGAATGGCCTCGCGGGGGCCTGGTTTTTCTCTAGAAAGCTTTGCCGCCATCGGCCCTCCTCCAGGACCCGGGTTGTGGGAGCCGGGTGTCGCGGTTGCCGGGCCTCACAAATGAGGCCGGCCGGCTACCGTCTATTCAAATTATACCGACGATTCTGCGGCAAGCTGAGCCGTCCACTTTCGATGCTTAAACTGAGATTGAAATGACCCTGGAAAAGACGCGGACCTATAAGTATTACGACTTCGTGATGGCCGCATTCGTCACCGTTCTTCTATGCGCCAACCTTATCGGCGCCTCCAAGGTCGCGACCCTGTTCGGATTCACTTTTGGGGCCGGAGTCCTGTTCTTTCCGATCAGCTACATCTTCGGAGACATCCTTACCGAGGTCTATGGCTATGCCCGGTCGCGACGGGTGGTCTGGGCGGGTTTCGGCGCCTTGCTTTTTGCCTCGGTGATGAGCCTGGCCATTCTCGCTTTTCCTCCGGCGCACGGCTGGCCTCATCAGGCCGCGTTCGAAACCGTCTTCGGCAACACCTGGCGCATCTCCCTCTCCTCCATGTTCGCGTATCTGTGCGGGGAGTTCTGCAATTCCTTCGTGCTCGCAAAGATGAAGATCTTTACCGGCGGAAAGTTTCTCTGGATGCGAACCATCGGTTCCACCATCGTGGGTGAGGCAGTCGATTCGTTGATCTTCTATCCCCTGGCCTTCGGCGGAGTGTGGTCTACCGAGCAGGTGATGACCGTGATGATGAGCAACTACGCGCTAAAAGTGGGCTGGGAGGTGTTCAACACCCCCATCACCTATCGGGTGGTGAACTTCCTCAAGCGCGCGGAGTCCGAGGATTACTACGACCGCGACACCAACTTCACGCCCTTTGCATTGAAAGCTTAGGGGCCCAGACCTGGACCCGGCCCCCCTAAGAACTCCCGGGCCTGCGCCTGGCGAGGCGTCCTTAATGCTCGAATCGCCCGAGTGAATCGGGCAATTCGAATTTCGTGTCGCCAGGCTGCGGCCCACCCGTGATGGCGGGCTTAGAAGTTCATTCGGAGGCCGAGTTGGATCTGCCTCGAGGATGTGACGGTGGTGCGGATTCGTCCGAACGTGGTCAGCGGGGCCTCGTTGTCGGCGGCTCCGGTGAAGGCGAGGAGCGACGGGATGCCGAAATTCGCGCGGTTGAATATGTTGAAGGCCTCCACCCGGAACTCGAGCTGCCCGCGACCGGACAGGGCCTTGAGCGGGATGAAACGAACCAGCGAAAGGTCGACCGTTCGAAGGTCCGGACCGATAAACGCTCCCCGTCCGGAGTCGCCGAAGGTTCCCGCGGCGGGCAGAAGGAAGGCGGTGGGATCGAACCAATGATCGGGGTTGCCGGTAACCGCACTCTGCGGGGTGCGGCCGGGGGCGAGCGACGGCCGGTCGAGGCCCAGGCCCGGGCCGAGAGAAGGAGACCAGCGCGAACGCGACCGGTTGTTGGCCACGAACGCGGTGAGGGGATTGCCGCTGCGATACCTTCCGATCATCGAAGCCTGCCAGTGCGTCCTGAAGCTCCAGGTGCCGGTCAGAACCAGGTTATGGGTCGCGTTGAAATCGGCCGGGCCTTTGTTGGTCTCGAGACCGAACGGCTCCGGGAAGGCCGAGGTCGTGCCGTTGGTCGCATCGGAGAAGAACGTCGAGGCCTGAGTGGTGTCGATGGTCCGGGCCAGGGTGTAGGAGGCCTGAAGCCGCAGGCTCTTCGTGGTGTGACGGACATCGAAGATACCCGCGTTGTACCAGGACTCGCCATCGCTCGTCTTCTGTTCAATGACGCCGAAGGCGGTGTTTGGGCGCGCTCCTGTAGCCGAATAAAAGACGGTGCCGTCGGCACGCAGTTCGGGAGTCGGGACGTTCACGTCCCCGCTGCGCAGCAAATGAGAACCGCGCGAGCCTGCGTAGCCGGCCGTCAGCACGGTGTTCCCCCACAGTTCCTTCTGCACATTCAGATTGAAGACGTGGGCGCGGGGATTGGCCAGGTCCCACTGGACGGGCCGGATGGAATTCGCCACGCCTCGGGCGAAGGGAGGCTGCGGGAAGGTCGGATTGGCGATGATGGCGCGAGGAGTCACCGGCGGATTGGTGATGGTCACGATGAGGTTCTGCTGGTTGTTGACGTTGTAGTAGAGACCGTAGCCGCCGCGAACCGCGAGTTTTCCGTCGCCCTTGACGTCCCAGGCGAAGCTGACCCGCGGCGAAAGGTTCAGCTTCGGAGAACTACCGTAGGGCACCCCGAGGGTTGGCGCTGTATCGGCCAGCGAGACCAGGGTCGAGTCTCGCCCTTCCACGTCCTTCGGAAGCGTGGTCATCTCGTAGCGGAGGCCGGCGTGAACGGAAAAGCGGTCGGAGACGCGGAACTCGTCCTGCAGATAGGCGCCGAACAATGTGAAGTTCCACAGGCGCACCAGCGACGCTTCCGGAGTGAGGCCCACGAAACGGGTGGGGGTGTTGCGCAAGAACCCCTCAAGGTTGCCGAAGGTGTAGATCCCGAGGCTGAAGGTGGGGTTGAGCAGGTCATCCTTGTAGCGTTCGACGAGCACGCCTCCCTTGACCAGATGCGACCCGCGGGATTGAACGAACGAATACTCGCCGCCGAGGACGCCCTGCTTGATGACGAGGTCGGCCGAAGTCTGCGGGCCAAACCGCCCCGGGATGCCGCCGATATCGATGCCGCCCACCAGGGGTCTTCCCGGCACGAAGGGCGGGAGCGGACTCGCCAGATTGGCTTCAACCGTCTGGCCAATTTGCGTTGCGCTCAGCGACAAGCGCAGGGTGTGGAGACTGGCGCCCGAAGCGGCGTGCCTCAACTCGGCGGTCACGAACTGATTGGTGGAGAGGAAGGTCCGGGGGAACTGGGGGAAATCCGTGGGCAGGTACTGGTCCGCGGTATCGCGGGTGTAGCGGATGAACATCTGGTCCCGAGTGCTCAGATTGTGATCGAGGCGGGCCTGAATGAAGTTCTGATCGACTTTCTGATCGAAGGGAAAGCGCAGCTCGGCCAGACCTCCTCCAAGCGATGCGCCATTTGGAAGCGGGAACGCGTCGAGATATGGAAGCACCGCGGGGGCCACCCCCACATTGCGCAACTGGGACGGATTCGCGGGGTCGGGCAAGAGTCCCAGCCGCGCCGCCGCGTCTGGGACCACGGTGGAGACGTTCCTGCCCAGGTTCTCGCGCAGGCCTTCGTAGCCAAGGAAGAAGAAGGTCTTGTCCTTCTTGATCGGTCCGCCGAGCGTCGCGCCGAACTGATTTCTCATGAAGTCGGGCTTCGTGCCCTGATCGAAGTAGTTGGATGAGTCGAGCGCTTCGTTGCGGTGGTATTCGAAGACGCTTCCCCGCCACTCGTTCCCACCCGACTTGGTGGCCACCAGGATCTGGCCGCCGAAGTTCCGGCCGTACTCGGCCGAATAGCTGTTGGTTTCGACCCGGAACTCCCGAACGGTCTCGGTTCCAAGCGTGGTGCCCGCCGCACTTCCCGCGGGACCGTTGGTGAAATCGTTCAGAAGAGTTCCGTCCAGCAAATAGACGTTGGAGCGTGGATCAAGACCGTTGACCGAAGCGCCCACGCCATGAGCCACCACGGACCCCCCGTCGCGATGATTGAAGGCCACCACTCCAGGCTGAAGAAACGCGAGGTCGGTGTAGTTCCGGCCATTCAAAGGCAGATCTTTGATCTCCTGCTCGCCCACGAGGAACGACAACTCGCCCGTTCCCGTCTGCACCTTCGACCCCTCCGCCAGGACCGTGACTTCTTCGCTCAGGGGCCCCGGCTCCAGCACTAGGTTGACCACCGCGGGCACCCCGAGGACCACCAACACCTCGGGCTTCACCGCCGGCTTGAAGCCATCGAGGCTGGCCCGAACCGAAAAACGGCCGAGGGGCAAGACCGGCATCACGAAGCGGCCGTTGGCGCCCGAGATCACCTCCCGGATCAGACCGGTTTCCAGGTGCCTGGCCACCACGGCCACTCCCTGGAGCGCGGCCCCCGAGCTGTCTTTCAGCGTGCCCTCGATCGAACTCGAGGTCGTCTGGGCCCGGATCTCGACCGCGCTCAGCATGAGCAGGCTCGCAGTGAGCAGAAGGCGGGCTTTGTTCATGGAGTTCATCATCTCCGAAACGTCCTAACCAACGGGAAAAGAGCCCTGCGAAATCTTGTCGATGCTTCGCGAGCCTGGGGTCAAAAAAGAAACTTCTCGCTTCAACGATTTGCCTCCGATGTCCTGGCTGGCGTAGCCGGTCCTTTGATGTCGTAGACGAGCAGGCGGTCCTGATCGCGCAGGAAGAGTTTCCCGTCGGCAATGGCGGGATAGGGCCAGTTGAGCGGGGATGCGTTCGGGATCTCGAACTGGCCTTTCTCCTTGTATCCCGCGGGAGTCGCTTCGATGAGAACCACCACGCCGTTTTCATAGCGGAAGATGAGGTTGGAGTCCGCATAAGCAACCGCCGCCGATCCTTTGCCCGCGTTTCGGATGTCGCCTCCCCAGACCTTCCGGCCGGTGGCGAACTCGATGCAGATGGGCAAACCCATGCGATGCCCCTGGCCGCCATAGATGTGCCCGCCCACCAGGACCATGCCGCCGTGATGGTTCTGGAACGTCTTGCCATCGAGGAAGTACTGTTCGGTCGCGGTGACGCCCTCGCCCTCCCTCGTGAGCTTCAGCAGGCCGCTGCCGGTCTGGTAGCCAGTCGCCGAAAAGACGAAGTCGCCGCTCACGATGGGTGTTGAAATATTGGCGGTGTCGTTCGCGACCTTGTTGTAGGTCCACAGGAACTTCCCGTCGGACGCTCGCACGCCCACCACACCGCGGCCCATGAGCTGAACATACTGCTTCACACCCGCGCCGTTCGAGATCACGACCGACGAGTAGGCGGCGCCATCGCGGCCTTTCGGCCCCATCTCTCCCGCCTTGGTCCGCCAGATCTCCTTGCCGGTCGCTTTCTCGAGGCAGACCAGCAAGGTGCTCGGGCCGCCCGGCGTGACCACCAGTCGATCACCATCCACCAGGGGCGACTCCGACCACTTCCACCCCGACATCATGCGGCCGGAAAAGTCTCCCGGCAGACTCTTCTTCCACCGAACCTTCCCCGTGGCCGCTTCGAGGGCCATGAGGTCTCCCTCCGTGCCGATGGCATATATCAGTTCCCCGTCGGTGGTGGGCGTGCCCCTGGCGCCGGCATATTGATCTTCGGTCCACGCTGCCCCGATCCGGGTCTTCCATTGAATGGCCTTCTGGTCGAGCGACAGCGCGATGACGAACTGGTTGGCGCCGATGTCTCCCATGGTGAAGAGCCTGCCGTTTTGAATGGAGACGCTCGAGTAACCGATGCCCATGCCACTCAGTTGCCAGGCGAGCTTCGGGCCGCCTTCGGGCCATTGCTGGAGCAGGCCCGACTCCGTCGACCGGGCGTCGCGGTTGGGTCCGCGGAATTGCGGCCAGTCGGCAGACCCGCTCCCGGCCAGGGTCAGTAGCGCCAGGGTCATCATGCTCGGAGCAAACGGTCTCATGGGCACTCCAGAATCCTTAAAAAGACGACTCATCACCCGAAACACAGGATACGACCGTCCGTGGCGGCGACCAGAAGCCTGTTCTGCGCGATCGCCGGAGAGGTGGCGATGGGCGCACCCGTCTCGTAAGAGAAAACACTCTTGCGGGTTTTGACGTCCAAACCCCGGATTCGGCCGTCGTGGGACCCGAAGAAAACACGCGAGCCCTGCAGGACCGGCGAGGAATCGATCTTCCCCTGGGTTTCGAAGGTCCAGGCGAGCTTCCCGGTCTTGACCTCGAGCACGTGCAGCGCCTTGTCGCGGGAACCAACGAAGGCAAGTCCGTCGGCCACCGCTGCGGACGAGTAGACGGGAAAGAGCTTCTTCGGAACATATCGCCAGATCACAGCTTTTCGGGCGAGGTCGATGGCCACCACGTCGTTACTGAACGTTCCAAAGACCGCCACTCCCTCCGCGATCGCTGGAGACGCCGCGGTGTAGCCCCCGAATTGGACATCCAGCTTCACGCTGCCGGTGGCGAGGTCGAGCCCGCGGAAGTGCCCGTCGCAGCCCGCAACATAGGCCACGCCGTTCCGAATGGCGCAGGTCGCGTGGATCTGTGCTTCGCTATCGAAGGTCCACCGACGCGCGCCATCACTCAGATTCAAGGCATGAAGGGTCCCGTCGTAAGAGCCCACCACCGCGGTTCCAGAGGCCACGGCCACGGAGGCCTTGATCTCCGATTTGCCTTCGGTCTGGTGAGACCACACCTTCCTGCCGTCGGCGAAGGTGAAGGCGTGGATGGAGCCCTCCAGATCGGGAATGAGAACCAGATCAGAAGCGCAGGTGGGCGCTCCTTCAAAACCGGCTTCGACCCTGGCCCGCCAGATCGATTTGCCGGTCGCGAGCTCGAGGGCGATGAGATCGCCATCCCTCGTAGCCAGGAGCACGCGTCCGTTGGCCACCACCGGGGAGGTGGGCTCACTTTCCGCTTCGAAACTCCACAAGAGCTTTGGAGACTCTGGCAGCGGCGACGCGCTTACGCCCCGAAGCGCCGGATCGCCCCTGAAGATGGGCCAGTCGGCGCTCTCCGCCACGGGAATCGTCTGAGCGCGGGCCCGCGAAGCGCTCATCAGAAGCGTGATCCCGGAAACAGAACCCTTCAGCCACTCACGTCTCGAAGTCGCAAGGGCCATGGGGCTGTTCGGGGCGCCGGGGCCCTTCAGCGCGATGGGGTTTTGGCGCCTTCCTTGATCGCGAACAAGCGGTTCCGGGCGAGGATGTACAAGACGCCGTTCTTGGGATGAACGGTCGCGTAGACCGCCGATCCCAAGTTGGTCTCGCTCAGCAGCTTCTTGGTCTTGCCTTCCTGAAGAACCGCGACGTCGCCGTCCTCGTCGCCCAGGTAGATTTTGCCGTCCGCCACCAGGGGCGAGGCCCACACCGCGGCCAGCATGTCGTGCTTCCAGTACAGGGCTCCGGTCTTCGCATCGAGCGCGTACAGGAAACCGGACAGGTCGGCGGTGTACAGGACGCCTTCATGAATCGCGACCGTCGAGATGGTGCGGTGGAACTCATCCCCGCTGCGCCGCCAGATCACACCCGTTTCCGTGACATCTCCAGAGAGAGAGGCGTCGATGGCCCAAAGGTTCCCCACCCCCTCGCCGTGCTCGGGATCCTGCCCGACTCCGATGTAGACCTTGTCGTCATAGACGACCGGGGTGGCAATGATGTCGTTCTTGGTTCCGCTGCCTCCAAGCCGGTACACCGCATCCTTGGGATTGGCGTTGAACTTCCAGTTGAGCTTGCCGGTCTTGGGTTCAAAACTGTAGACCCACCCGTCCCCGCCGCCGAACACCACCTGGGCCTTGCCTTTGACCATCCCGTAAGCGGCATTCGACCAGTTGCCGTGGATGATTCGGTTGCCAGGCTCAGCGCTTTCCCACACGACTTTGCCGGTCTTCTGATCGATAGCCAGGAAACTGGGAGCCAGGGGCGAGGGAATGTTCACGTGACCTTCGTCCACTCCGTTTCCGGTGGTGACGTAGACCAGGCCATCGACCACGAGCGGAGAACTGGCGGCCAGATTGTGCGGGAAAACATCCGCCTCGCCCATCAGATCGTAGGACCAGATGACGTCGCCATCCAGGGGACTCGTGTCCTTCTCGTCGCTGACGCCGTCGTTGCCGTTCTTGAGCCCGGCCGTGTCGAGGGCCATGATCTTCGCCTGATTCGAGGTGTAGTAGAGACGGTCGCCCTCGACGAAGGGTGTGGAGCAAACGCCCTGCTGTGGCCAGTCATTCACGCGACCGGAGGACAGCTTTGTCGTGGCCATTTGCCAGAGGAACTCGCCCTTCAGGGAGTCAAAGGCCATCACCACGCCCCGGTCACCCTTGATCGCCGGATTGCGATTGCCTTCATTGTTCGTTCCGACGAAGACCCGGCCACCTGCAACCACCGGCCCTGCGTAGCTCTGTGAACCCACGGCCTGCGACCACAAGATATTGGTCCCGGTTTGGGCGTCCCAGGTGGTGGGAAGACCTTTCTCGGCGGAGACCGAATTGCGGGTCGGGAATTCGCCGAACATGGCGCGGTCCGGGGCCTGGGAGCCCAGGGTGCGTGATCCTTCGACTCCGAAGATGAGGATGGTCAGGGCAAGGGGATTGAGAACGCGGCTCATTTCTTTAGACCTCAGCGGTTCGAAGTGACTTTGAGATTGTCCCAGGCGATGTCGGCGGGCGAATCGCCGTAGATTCCGGGCGCGCCGGCCTGAATGACCACCGGATCCTCGAACTCGATCGTCCAGGTGGAAGGTTCG
>JANLSZ010000177.1:0-10330 GCA_031362685.1 Vicinamibacteria bacterium
GGCCTGGCTCGCCGGCGGAGACTTCCTCTACCCCCGCCTCGAATTCATGAGCGTCTTGCGCGCCGCCTTTGCCATCATCACGATGTCGACGCTGGCCGCTATCTATCCAGCCTATGCGGCCAGTCGCCTGGAGCCCCGGGAAGCGCTCCACCGGATCTGACCTTGGCCTCAATCGGATCCGCAACTAAGATCCCTTTTTCCAAACGGAGGACCTCATGCGCCCACCTCGTTTTTCCCTTCTCCTCGGTTCCGCCATCCTCTGGACCGCCTGCGCCTCGGTCAAACCGCCTTCGGTCCGAGTCGCCGGCATTCATCTGAACGGTGTCTCTCTGACCGGCGCCCGCGTCGATGTGGGGCTGGAGATCAGGAATGTGAACCCCGAAAACCTCCAGATCGAGCGCTTTGAATACGAAGTGAAATTGAACGGGAAGGTTCTCGGCCGGGGGTTTCAGTCCGACCCCTTGATGCTGGGCGGATTCAAGGAAGACCGGGTCATCTCCAGGCTCGATGTAAACCTTCTGAAGATCCCAGGAGTAGTCAAGAACGCCCTCGAGCGAGACCGGGTGGATGCCGAGGTCAAGGGAACGTTCTATGTTCGTGAAGGCTCGGAACTGCGTAAAATCAAGTTCGGAAGCCGCGGGAATGTCGACCTAAACAAGGCCCTATCCCGGGAGTGACACCGCGCACCGTCTTCGTTTGACGATCGGGAAGCCTCGCACTAGACTGCCTGAGATCTCCCATAACCTTGGAATTTTCTAGTTGATGATTGCTTTCGGATGGGACAGTTCTAGCTCGGCTGGGGTGGCATGAAGGTCAAAGTGCTCGGCTGTTACGGCGGAATCGCTCCCGGTCAGGGGATGACATCGTTTCTGGTCAACGACAGCGTGGCCCTCGATGCGGGCGGATTGTCCTTCGCCCTCTCCGTAAATCGTCAGGCGATGGTGAAGGACGTCTTCATCTCCCACGCCCACCTCGATCACACCTGTTGCCTGCCCTTCCTGATCGACAACAGCTTCGCCTCGCCCGGGTTCTCGCTGCGGATCTACGGCATTCACGAAGTAGTGACGGCTCTCTCCCGACATCTCTTCAACGGCTCGCTTTGGCCTGATTTCACATCGATTCCGGACGATCTCACTCCGGTGTTGAAACTCGTGACCATCGAACCGGAGAAGCCTGTGAAGGTGGGGAAACTGAAGATCCGGGCCGTGCCCGTTTCGCATTCCGTGCCCACCACTGGCTTCATCGTGGACGACGGCCTGGGGTCTCTCGCGTTTTCGAGTGACACCGGGCCCACCCACCATTTCTGGGATGTCGTGAACGCGACGAAGAACCTGAAAGCGGTCATCACCGAGTGCTCCTTCCCGAACAACGAGGAAGACTTGGCTCGTATTTCGGGTCACCTGACCCCCACTTTGCTTGGGAAAGAGCTCGACAAACTCAAGCGCGATGTGCCGGTCTACATTTACGGGGCCAAGCCTCGGTTCGTAAGCCGCATCAAGAAGGAACTCGGGTCGCTCAAGCGAAACAACCTGACGATGTTCGTTCAGGGTCGGACGTACACGGTCTAAGACCCGGGGCTCCAACCGCTTCACCGGTTCGACTGAACAAGTCCCGGGAAGGTCCGCCGGAAGGTCCCCTGACCGGCCCGTTTTTCACTGCAGGTGCGCCGGGCCGGCTCACCATTTCCATTGTGCTAGAGTCCTCGGAGAACACAACATATTGGGGTACTTTCGCTTTCATGATGCGCCTGGATCAAGTTGAAATCGTTGGCTTTAAGTCGTTTTGCGACCGACAGGAGCTGACGTTCAAGGGCGGGGTTACCGGGATTGTCGGACCCAATGGTTGCGGCAAGAGCAATATCTCGGACGCCATCTCCTGGGTGCTCGGTGAGCAGAGCGCCAAGAGCCTCCGCGGCGGGGCCATGTCGGATGTCATTTTTTCCGGAACCTCTTCTCGCCAGCCCCTCGGAATGGCCGAGGTGAACCTCAGGCTGACCGGTCTCAACGGTCGCAGCCCCGATGGTCGCGAAGAGTGCACCATCTCCCGAAGGCTCTACCGGAATGGCGAGAGCGAGTACTTGATGAACGGCGCGCTGTGTCGCCTGCGCGACATCCACGAGCTGTTCATGGACACCGGGCTTGGATCGAAGGCGTACTCCTTCATCGAGCAGGGCAAGATCGGACAGATTCTTTCGAACAAGCCCACGGACCGGCGCGCCCTCATCGAGGAAGCAGCCGGGGTCACGAAGTACCGGGCGCGAAGGCGGCAGACCCAGTGGAAGCTCGACGCGACCCAGCAGAATCTTCTTCGGGTCAACGACATCGTGACCGAAGTCGAGAAGCAGCTCGACTCCCTGAAGCGCCAGGCCTCAAAGGCCCGACGACGCATGGTTCTTCAGGAGGAGCAGCTCGGCCTGGAGCGGATTGTTTATGGCCGCACCTTCGCGAAACTTCAGGCCGATTCGGACCAGCTCGGGGAACGCGCGAAAGTCGAATCCGACCGGGCGGAGCGTATCGACGCCACCATCACCACCGCCGAGGCTGAGCTCGAAAGCGCTCGGCTGGGCGCGATGGAACAGGAGAAGGCGCTCGAACTTATCCGGGCCGAACACTCCGATCTGACCCTCAAGGCGAACCGGCACGAAACCCATTCGACCTACTGCCGCGATCAGTCGCGGGACGCGGTTTCGCGTTCCCAGGCCGCGTCGCAGGAGGCTCTCGACCTGAAGGCCCGGCTGACCCCGGTGAGCGAATCTCTCCAGCAGCACGAAGCCGAGGTGGTTTCTCTCGCCGGGCAGCGGTCCACCAGCGAAACCACTCTTCAGGGAATCGAAGCTCTCCTCGACCAGGCGGTCGCCGCACTTCGAAGCGTGGAAGCCGGGATGGACGCCGCGCGCTCGACCCAGCTCTCCGCACTGACTCGAATCTCCGCTCTCGGTTCAGCCGGGGGGGCGGCGAGCGAGCGCGTTCAGCGCGGTCAGGCTTCCCTCTCAAAACTAAAGACTGAGTTCGATGAAGTGACTCGTGAGGGCGAGAGAGTGGAGACCTCTCTGGCCCAGACCGCCTCCCGCCGCGAAGAGGGCGAAGCGGCGAAGACAGTTCTGGTCGACAAACTCAGCACCGCGAAGCAGGACCGAACGCTAGCCGAAACCGAGCGCAGCGATCTCGGACGCGAGCTCGACGGCCTGCACCGCGACCGGGATCAGCTTGCCGGCCGCCGGGCCTCCCTCGAAGAGCTGGTCGCCACCCATGGCGCCTTCGACGCGGGGGTGCGCGTGCTCCTCGATGATCGTGCGAACTCCGGCGTTCTAGGCGTTCTCGCCGACAGCATCGAGGTCGGGCCCGAACACGAGAGGGCGGTCGAAGGCTTCATGGGCGATGCCCTTCAGGCCCTGGTTGTGCCCAACGCGGAGACCGCGCGCGCCGGGGTGGCGCGCCAGGCCGCATCGGCCGAAGGACGCGCCTCCTTTCTGATTCTGGGAAGACAGCCCGGAGCCTGCGCCCCCATGGGCACGCCAAACGACAGAAGAATTCTGGGACGATTGAGCGATCTGTATCAGGTCGGTCTCCCGGACGGCGATTCCATCAAGCTCGGCCTGAGCGACGCCCTGGTGGTCCGAAGCCTCGAAGACGCCCTGGCTATCTCCGAGGATCTCGACTCGTCCGTCGTCACCCTCGACGGCGAAGTCGTCCGGGGCGCCTGGGTGGAGGGCGGTCGGGGCGGGCGCGGCTTCCTGGCTCCAAGGCGTGAAGTGAAGGAGTTGAAGGAGCGTGAGATCGGGATCGACGGAAGGCTTCAGGAGCTGAAGGTCCAGGAGGGCGCCATCGCCGCGCGCATTGAAGCCGCTCTCCTCGCCATAAAAGACACCGAAGACGCGATCCACGATTCGGAAAAGAGTCTGCTGTCGCTCGATCACGAGAAGGCGGCGCTTGGAGACGAGAAGTCTCGTGCCGACCGCAAACTTCAAGTGATCGACCTCGAAATGAAGCAGGCGGAGGCGGAGCGCTCGGCCGGCGAAGTTCGAATCGGGGAGATCAACCGGGAACTGCACGCAGCGGAAGAAGAGCGCGCCCAGACCGCCGAGCTTCTCGCCACCCTGGGCCAGTCCCTGGTCGCCGCCCGAAACCACTCCGAGGAGAAGCAGGCGGTTTCAACCGAGGCCCGGTCGACCCTCGCCGGGCTGGTGGAGAAGGAAGTCGCCACTCTCAAGATGAAGGAGCGCTTCGCGTCCGAAGTGGTCGATCTTGAAGGCCGGATCGCGGGGGCGCTCACCCGCACCCGCGAGCTCGAAGAGAAGGCGCGGACCCTCGACCTCGAACGGCAGGAAGCGGAGGGCGCCCTCGCCGAAACCCTGACCGCACGACATCGAGTGACCGCCGCCCTGGCCATGGAAGAGGATCGCCTGCGCGGATCCCGCACGGAAATCGACGGCCGCGACGAGACCCTGAAGGCTCATCGAAAAGAGCGTGACGGCATCAAAGACTCCCTGAATGAGACGGAAGTGAGCCGGGCCCGGATCGCTTCTGACCTCGATCATCTCGGGCGTGAAGCGTACACCGCTATCGGGCAGACCGCGGCCCAGGCCGCCCAGGCCCTTACCGAGGAAGAGCATGCGCGAGACCTCGACCTGGTTCGGGCGGAACTAAGCGAAGTCAAGGAGAAGATCGAGCGCATCGGCCCGGTGAACCCTCTGGCCGTTCAAGAGGCGCAGGAAAACGAAGAGCGTTTTGTTTTCATGACCTCGCAGCGGCAGGACCTGCTCGACTCGATCAAGGAGCTTGAAGCGGTCATCAAGCAGATCGACACCGAGTCGCGGGCCCGCTTCGAGGAGGCGTTCCACATCATCAACGCGAATTTCCAGGAGACCTTCAAGCAGCTCTTCGGCGGCGGCGCGGCCGGCCTCGCCCTCGTCGACAACGAAGACATACTGGAAGCGGGCATCGACATCATGGCCCAGCCCCCCGGCAAGCGACTTCAAAACGTCCTGTTGCTCTCCGGCGGAGAGAAAGCCATGACCGCGATCGCCCTGCTCTTCGCCATCTTCAAGTACAAGCCGTCACCGTTCTGCATCCTCGACGAAGTTGATGCTCCGCTCGACGACGCGAACATAGGCCGGTTCGTGAAGATGCTGGACACCATCCGGGGCGACACCCAGTTCATCATCATCACGCACAGCCGCAAGACCATGCAGATCGCCGACAACCTCTACGGGGTCACCATGGAAGAACCGGGCGTATCGAAACTCGTCTCGGTGAAATTCAACTAGCCTGGTCGCCGCCAGGCGACCAGGCGCATCCCGACGAAGGAGGGATCCCTATTTCGGCTGCGGAAGCACGCGCAGATAGGGCTTGACCGTCTTCCAGCCTTGGGGGAAGAGCTTCTTCGCGTCTTCGTCGCTCACCGAAGCGCCAATGATGACGTCCTGCCCGTCCTTCCAGTTGGCCGGCGTCGCGACCTTGAACTTCGAGGTGAGCTGGAGCGAGTCGATCACCCGCAGGATCTCGTCGAAGTTGCGACCGGTCGAGGCAGGGTAGGTGATGGTGAGCTTCACCTTCTTGTCCGGGCCGATCACGAACACCGAGCGCACGGTGAGCGTGTCATTCGCGTTGGGATGGATCATGTCGTAAAGGTTGCTTACGTTGCGGTCCGGGTCGCCGATCATCGGGAAGTTGACCGGGGTTCCCTGGGTCTCGGCGATGTCGCCTTCCCACTTCAGGTGCGACGCGACCGGGTCGACGGAAAGGCCAATGACCTTCACGTTGCGCTTGTCGAATTCCGGTTTGATCGCGGCCACGTAGCCGAGTTCGGTGGTGCACACCGGGGTGAAGTCCTTGGGGTGAGAGAAGAGCACGCCCCATGAATCGCCCAGCCATTTGTGGAAGCTGATCGATCCCTGAGTGGTCTCGGCGTTGAAGTCGGGGGCGGTGTCGCCCAGTCGGATGGCCATGGTTCATGTCTCCTGAAGATTGAATGGGCGGGTAGTTTGCGCTCATTCGGGTCTGGTCGGCAAGGAGCTCTGGCGAGGCCTTGGTCGACGGGCAGCCTTGGTGGGGGGCCTGCGCCGTTGACTCAGTCAAATGGCCGCGGCTAGCGTTCCGGCGTGACTCCGCTCCGCCCATTTGACGGCCCGCGCGGTTCCTACACTCTTCGGCTTGCCACCGCGGATGAGGCCTCGATCCTGGCCCATCACCGCGCATCCATGTTCAAGGACATGAAGGAAGTGGACGACCAGGGCGGGTCCATCATCGCCAATGCATCGGAGGATCACCTCGCCGCCCTGATCGAGGCGCGGGAGTATTTCGGATTCCTGGCTGAGCACGAGGGACAGGTGGTGGGGGGTGGTGGGGTGTGGCTCCGCCCGCTTCTGCCGCGACCCGGCCGACTTCAAGGCGCCATGGAGGCGTATGTCCTCAACGTCTATACGGAGCCGGAGCATCGGCGCAACGGCGTGGCCCGCGCCATCATGGAAGCGATCATCGAATGGAGCCGCGACCAGCGAGTCGCACGGATCACTCTTCACGCCTCCGAGGATGGAAGACCGCTCTACGAGAACCTCGGTTTCTAGATTTCGAACGAGATGCGGATCCAGTTCGACCGAATCTAGGATGGGCGTGCCCTACTGCGGATGAATCGGGTGGCGACCCTCGCCGGTGCCCGCGGATCTCGGATGCCACGGGACCGGAGGAGGCAGGCGTCACGGAGGGCGCCACCCGCGCCTATCGACCCAGCACCACCCGCGGCCACAGATACGGCAGCGCCTGTTTGCCATCCCATTCGAACGCGGCCCAAGCCAAACCCGTCTCTGAGATGTTCGCGCCCACGCGCGCGTCCTTATCGTCACCGTCGTAGAGGACAATATTGAGGCCGATCTCGTCTCCAGGAACCGGCTGCTTCGGCATGGCCGACCAGGGGATCGCCGCTTCGACATCGTAGCCGTCCGCGGTGCGTTTCGACGCCAACTGCATGCCGGGTGCGGTCTCTTCCATCAGACCCTGACGCGCATCCGCGTCGCGGAAGCCTCGGGCGCCGAAGCCTGAGGTGGTGCACGGAAAGGCGGCGGCCTGGAGTGTGGTCGAGGTATCCCGACTGGCGCCCGACGGATCCACGGTGATGCCGATCGCGTCCGATCGCAATTGCGCTTTCACGTCGTCGGGCGCGATGTTGCAGACCACCATCTCGTCGCGTACATGAATGCCGACGTAGAGGAATTTCGCATCGTAGCCGATGAAGAAGTCAGCCGACAGGTCGGCTGCATCCTTGGCCGGACGTCGCCACCAGACGTCCTGAGGTCCAATCTCGCCGTGCGCGAAGGACTGCATGTCCGCCAGGTCGCCATCGATCTTCGGCGGGGCCGCAACCCGTGGAGCCACCAGCGACGGCAACACGTAGACCTCGGCCCGATCCTCGCTCGTGAGAGCACCGGTGTTCGCCTGCGCGGTCACGGGCAATCGAGCGGAGTGGCGACCCGGAGGCAGCGATTCGCTGGTCACTTCGATATCGAGCAAGGCTTCGGTGGCGCCTCCCGCCGGCACCGCCACCGCAACCGGCTTCACGAGACGCACACCGTTTGGAGCGGTGAGTGTGATCTCGCCGCGCGCCGCTTCCGCCGATCGATTCGAGACGTTCATTTTCACCTTCCCCGTCCGTCCGACCACGAGGGGCAGGCGGGCTGGCAGAGAAGAGATCACCCACTCGGTTCGCGTCTCTTTCGCCAACTCGCGATAGCCGGCGATGTCGAAGGTCGGTCGAAAGGCCACTTGCACCGGAGCCACCGGTCGGAGCCAGGCCGGATTTCGGCCGGACACCGCGCGGCCACTCCACCCCGCTTCGTACTCCGCCTCGATCTTTTCTTGAACGCCAACTGGAACTCCGGGGCCTGGTCGCAGGGTGAATCGCACCGAAGCGGATTTCCCGACCTCGACCGCCTCGAACGTCGCAGCTCCGGCAGGCGTCGCCATCCAACCATTCGGCACGCGCAAACCGAGCCGGACCTTGTTCATGGCCCCCGCGGTCTGATTCTCGAAGCGGACCTCGACGTTGAGATCGGCGCCAATAGCCGCATCGGAACTCGCCGGCACGGCTTCAAGTCGAACCCCGGCAGGTGAGGTCCCTGCCGGACGCAAGGCGCCGTCGAGAAGATGGGTCTCGGGCTCGGAGACCGGAACGCGCGATCGCACGAGCAGGAACACTTCCGGCCGAGCGTCCGCGGGCAGACGCGTTCCCCGATCGAACCCCTGGCTGCGATAGCTCGACGCGGCGATGGCGCGAATGTCCGCGTAGGTCCGGGCCGCAGTGGGCGAGAAGTCCCCGGTGGGAATCGTAACGATGCCCGCGCCCTTGGGATCGTTCGGGTGGTAGTAGAGCTTCGCCGGAGCGAAGGGCTGAAGAAATTCGCGCGTGATCTGGTCGCCGCAGTACGTGGGATCGCCCGCTTTCTCATAGGCGATGGTGGCCGCGCGGGCCGCCATCTGATGCTGCCCATGGGTGCCGGGGCCAGGCCACATGGTCAGAATCACTTCGGGCCGCTCCAATCGTACTCGGCGCACCACATCGCAAAGCCACTTGTCGCCCCAGTGCGCCTGTACTTCCTCCGCGGAGAGAGTGAAATAAAAATCCTGAAGACCGATGAACTGGGGTGCGGACACGCCCACCATCGCGAGGGAACGGCGCTCTTCCTCCTGGCGAATGAGACCGAGTGAAGGTCCGCCCTCGCGGCCGATGGCGTTGCCTCCACCCTCGCCCCCGGTGAGAGTGATGACCGTGCCTTTGTAGCCTTCGTCAAGGAGATAGCGGGCGAGGGTGGCCAGCACCCCGGTGTCGTCGTCGGGATGAGCTCCGATGAACATCACGTCGACGTCCATCAGATCGACACCGGTGCCGGCGCCTGTTTGGGCCTTCACCGCGCCGGTCTGAATGACGGCCCACGCTATCGCCAAACCCAGAACCACCGAACTCGCTATCCGTCGCATCGTGTCTCCCTATCGTCCGCCGCCATCATCCGGTCCGAGGCGAACGCAGGCGATCTTAGTTTGGCGGCCCGAGTCGCCACCGCAAGCGCGCCCACTGGCCTCCGAGGTCATTCGAGCTATGGTCTAACCGTCTGGCCTGGTGGGCCCTACAACCTCATGACATCATCATCACTGTTTCTCTGGAGGTTCTCATGCGCTCTTCGGTTCTTGCTTTCACTGGAGTCTTTGCCGTCGTGACCTACTCCTCTGCCCAAACCATCGTGCCCGGAGATCGACCGGCTGGGAATATCCGCGGCACACAGTCGGCGCCGCTGGCGCGGCACGGGATGATCGCCACTTCTCAATCGCTCGCCTCCGTGGCCGGGCTCAAGGCAATGCAGGACGGGGGCAATGCGATCGACGCCGCCATCACCGCCGCCGCCGTTCTGGCCGTAGTCGAGCCGAGCATGAACGGCATCGGCGGCGACTTCTTCGCCATCGTCTATGACGCGAAAACCAGGAAAGTCTACGGCCTCGATTCGAGCGGACGGTCCTCGCATCGCGCCACTCCCGCAGAGTTCGCACGGCGAGGATTGAAAGAAGTTCCGGACGGCGGGCCGCTCTCGGTGGACGTGCCCGGCGTGATCGAAGGCTGGAGTCAATTGCTGTCGCGTTTCGGCACGTCACCGCTCACCAAGGTCCTCCAGCCTGCCATCGGTTACGCGCGTGACGGCTTCGGCGTTCACGAGATCGTGGCTGGCGACTGGGAAGCCGCGGCGAAAAATCTCGCGCGCGATCCGGCGGCGGCGAGGACGTTTCTGCCGAACGGTCGAGCCCCCCACGCCGGTGAGATTTTTCAGAACGAGAATCTTGCGAAGAGCCTGGAACTCATCGCCAAGGAGGGTCGCGACGCTTTCTACAAGGGCGCCATCGCGCAGACCATCGCGGCCGACATGAAGTCGCGCGACGGCCTCATCGACCTTGAAGACCTGGCCGCGCACAAAGCCGACTGGGTGGAGCCCATCTCCACCAACTATCGCGGCTACGACGTGGTGGAGATGCCGCCCAGCACCCAGGGCTTCGTGGCCCTCGAGATGCTCAACCTGATGGAAGGATTCGACGTGAAGGCGATGGGCCACAACAGCGCCGACTATCTCCATCTCGTGGCCGAGGCGAAGAAGATCGCCTTCGCGGACCGTGGGGCGTATCTCGCCGATCGCAACTTCATGCCGAAGGGCGCCCTTCAGATGCTGATTTCGAAGGACTACGCGGCGAAGCGGCGCCCGGAGATCAACATGCAGAAGGCGGCGGCAAGTTACGCGGCGGGCCTGCTGAGTGGCGGCGGCTCAACCCCGCCGGTCGACTTCGCGGGCCGCGACTTC
>JANLSZ010000181.1:0-2426 GCA_031362685.1 Vicinamibacteria bacterium
GGTCCGAGGGATTCGAGCACGCCGTCCATCCGTGAAAGCCCGGCCCTCACATCCGCGGGCTCGTTGCCAAGTCCGATCCGCAGAAATCCGTCCATCCCGAACTGATCGCCCGGCACCACCAGAAGGCTCTGTTCGTCCCGCAGCCTCTCCATGAGCTTCGTGGAATTGATCGGCCACGAGTAGCGCGGGTAGGCGATGGCGCCCGCGCGGGGCAGGGTCAGGCGGAAACCAGGATCGTGGCGGCGCATCCACTCGGTGAGTGCGGGCAGGTTGTCGTTGATGAGCCCCCGGGTACGGGCGAGGATGCGCGGTCGCACGTCGGGACGAAGGGCTATTTGCGCGAGGTGATCCGACAGCGACGACGGCGCAATGCTGAGATAGTCCTTGCGCGCCCAGAGCTCCGAGATCATCGGGGAGGGCCCGGCCACCCAGCCGATGCGAATTCCAGGCAGACCGTAGGCCTTGCTCATGCCGCAGGCCACGAGCACGCGATCGGAGAGTCCCCAGAAACTGCGGGATTCGCGGCCATCGAGTTCCGCGCCGCGGTAGACCTCGTCGGCCAGGATCCAGGCGCCCACGCGATCCGCCACCCCCACGATTGCGCGCATGGCCGCTTCCGAGAGGATGGAACCGGTCGGGTTGTTGGGATTGCATACCGCGATCAGCTTCGTGCGCGAGGTGACCAGCGAGGAGAGCTCGTCGACGTCCGCCTCCCATCCTCGCTCCTCGCGCAAGCGCCACGGGACGACAGTAGCGCCCTGGCCGCGAACCACGCCCCAGATCTGCATGTAGTTGGGAAGCATCATCACCACTTCGTCACCGGGCTCGACCAGACGCCAGACCGCGATGTAGTTCGCCTCGGCGGTGCCATTTCCTACCACCACGTTGTCGGCGGTGGCGCCCGGGTAGAGGGCGGCGACTCTTTCGCGCAGCGCGGGGGTGCCGTTGGTCTGCACGTAGATGAAGCGCTGGTCGAGGATCGCCTCGCGTTCCTTCGGGTCGAGCAGTTCCCCGAGCGACATCGGGTGCACGCCGCTCTCGGACATGTTGTGGCTGACGCGGTTCTCCCAGATCGACTGGAAGCGCTCCATTTCGAAGACTTCGAGTTTCATGCAACTCCTTCTATTTCGGGGCTACGGGCGTGACGAATCTCGCGCGCAGGTCCTTCTTGGATATTTTGTTGAGGGTCGAACGGGGCAACTCGGAGACGAGGATCACTTCGCGAGGAACCTTGAAATCCGCGAGCTGCGCTCCACAGGCGGCGAGGATACGCTCGACCAGGCCGCCGGGCTCGTCGGAGGAGGGGATGACAAACGCGGCGGGCACCTCGCTGAGAAATTCGTGCGGTTTCGCCACCACCGCGACCTCGAAGACACCCGCCACGGTCTGGATCACCCGTTCGATCTCGGCGGCCGCGACGTTCTCCGCGCCCACCCGGAGCATGTCCCCGCCCCGCCCCTCGAAACGGAAGCCTCCATCTTCGTGCGGGGTGACCAGATCGCCGGTCTTCATCCAGCCATCCGCGGCAAACGCGGCCGCGGTCGCCTCGGGGTTGTTCAGATATTCGTAGAAGAGGGACAGACCGGGCACGCCGCGGATCATGAGCCGGCCGGTCTCGCCGAAGTCGACGGGGGTTCCGTCCTCTCGCAGAACCGTCACTTCGTAGCCCGGCGTCACCCGGCCCATGCCCAGGGGCCGGTTGGGAAGGTCGAGCTGTCCCACGGTGGGGAGGCTCACGGTCTCGGTCATGCCGAACCACCCCAGACCCTGCACGCGGAATACGTCGCGACACAACGGAGGATCGGTGGTCCCCGACCCCCAGAAACGGAAAGAGTGCCGTTCAGGCACGGGATGGGTGGCCAGGGTCTTGAACATGAACGGCGATGAGGTGGCCCACGTGCAGCCGTGGCGCAGCGCCTTCGGCCAGAAACGGCTGGCGGAGTACTTGGGCGTCACCACGATCGACCCGCCCGCCCACAGGCTCCCGGGCGAGGAGTACATGAGCGCGTTGGTGTGGAAAAGCGGAAAGAAGACGAAGCCTCGATCGTCGGGGGTGAGCTGGAGCAGGGTCGCGGTCATGCGCGCACCCCAGAGCACGTTCGCGTGCGTCCAGACCACACCCTTGGGGCGCGCAGTGGTGCCCGAGGTGTACTGCACGCTATTGAAGTCGAGCGGGTCGTGCGGTCCGGCCGGCAAACCATCGGGCGCGGCGTCGAGTTCCGCGAAGGGAATGACGCCCTTGGCGGAGAAGTCCGCGGCGGGAGCGCCTTGGTCCTTCTCGGTCACGGCGATGAAACGCAAGTTGGGTGCGGCGGTCGCGACCATGTCCACCAGCGAGGGCTGGGTGAGCGCCGCGACCGCCCTGCAGTTGCTCGCGAAATACGCCATCTCATCCGGTGAAGAGCGAGTGTTGGTGGTGACCGCGA
>JANLSZ010000243.1:0-6609 GCA_031362685.1 Vicinamibacteria bacterium
GCCCAGACTCGCCATGGTCACCACATCACTCGCTCCCGCGAGCTTGAGCGCACGCTCGCAAGCTTCAAGTCCGGGCCCGAGCCGGCCAATCTTCAGAGCCAGATCGGCGAATCGCATGAGGTGCGCCACCTCATCGGTCGCAGAAACCGGATCCTTCCTTTGCGCGCGTTCCTCGGTCGCTTCCTCGGCCGCGAGGAACTCCGCTTCAAGAAGCAGCAGAGCCGTTGCCCTGGGTGCGGCCGGCGGACGCACCTGCGCTGAGGACCCCTGGGGCGTGAGGTGCGCGCGCACCGGCGCGGAGGAGGTGACCTGGGAGCGTGAGAGCTGAACCTCATCCAGAACCTCGCTGAAGCGCGCCACCGCTCCGGTCAGGCGATGTTCGCGCGCCAGCGCAAGGCCTTCGAGAGCGAGGGCCTTGGCCTCGTCGAGCTTCAGCGCACGGAGTGAGGAGTCGGCGGCAAGAACGAGCGCTTCGGCCTGTTGACGAAAATCCTTGCCCTGCCCGAACAGGGTGGCCGCACGGCGGCCCATCTTTCCGGCGTCTTCGGACTCGAAGGCCTCGAGGGCCGCGCGGGCATAGACCAGACAGGCTTCCGCCTCCAGGTTCTGGTCGCCCAGCCAGTCTTCGCTTTCGACCAGGGTGAGCACCGTCTGGGCCAGCCGGCGCGAATCTTCGTAGGCGCCACCGGCGAACGCACTGCGGGCCGCAGCGAGGCCGTGGATGGAGGCTCGGTCGAGAAGCCCGGCGATCGAGAAGTGTCGGAAGAGAACCGGAGCCACCCGGTCCAGGCGTTTTGCGTAGCGGGTCTCCAGGAATTCCGCGTAGGACCGATGGAGGGAACGGCGGCGGACCTGGTTGAGGGTGCGATAGGTCGCATCGAGCAGGAGCGTGCTGGCGAAGGCAAGGCGCGACCCGCCCGAAACCGCATCCTCGCGGAACACTCCCCTCTCCATAAGTCCCTCGATTACCGACTCGCCCGAAGCTCCGAGACCGGAGAGGTGGATCACTTCGGCGGGGTCGAAGGATGTGCCGATGGTGGCCGCCGCCTGGACCGCGCTTCGATCGGCGTCGGCCATGGCCGCGACCTTCTCCTCCATCAGCTTCTGAACGGAGCTCGGGAGGGCCATCCCCTGAGCGCCCCCGCGTCTTGCCGCCAGAGTGAATTCTTCGAAGCGGCCCTCGGGCGAAAGGCTCCGCACCAGCTCCGCCACAAAGAAGGGATTGCCTCCGGTGGCCTGCAGAAGCGCCACTCCGGCATCTTCGGGCACGCGTTCCTTCTCCAGGATTCCGAGGGCCAACAGGCGGCAATCCGCCGCTTCAAGGGCCTTGAGCTGGATCAGGAGGGTGCCCTGATCGGTTCGAATGCTCTTCACCAGGCGGGACATGGGGTCTCCCTCGCCTCCGCCGCTTTGGACGTAGCTTCCGGCGATCATCAATCGCGAGGAGGATCGCCTATGGAAGACGTACTGAATCGCTTCGAGCGATGCGTCGGCCAGGTGCAGGTCTTCAAAGAGAAGAACCAGAGGCTGGGCGGTAGCCAGCCGACCTACGGTGCGGGCAAGCAGGTCGAGGGTGAACGTCCGGTCCTCGCGTTTGGGAGAGGCAAGGCCCTGTGACTCCCCTCGCGCTGACTCCGCGATTTCGGGGAAGAGCGAGCGCAGTTCGGGGAGCAGATCTCCCAGCGTTTTCGCAGCGCGGGCCGGGTCGGCATCGAGATACTCGCGGAAGGCTTCACCAAAGCCCTGATAGGGCAGGGCCGGATCCACTCTCTCGACAAACCGACCGTGCAGAACCAGGGCGCCGCGGCTCTTGGCCAGGCGTTCGAGTTCGCGCAGAAGCGACCCCTTGCCGAAGCCCTGCTCACCACCCACCAGAGCCAGTTGCGCTTCCCCCGCCTGCGCCCGGTGAAACGACTTCACCAGATCTTCGATCTCGTGGTTCCGCCCCACGATCGCCGAAGTGGCTCGCGGAACCACCAGACCGCTTGGGAGTGGGGTGTCCGGATTCTTCAGCCTTCGCGACAACTCGCGCAGGACAGAGCCGATCTCGTTGCCGTCCTGGGGACGGGCCGCCGCCGCCTTGGCCATGCAGGCGAGGATGATGTTCTCGGTCTCGAGATCAACGAGCGAGGCCAGGAGCCCGGGCGGTTCCGGTTCGGAGTGGACGATCTTGTACAGGACGGTCTGGGTGTCTCCGGAGAACGGCAACTTTCCGGAGAGGCTCTCGAACATGACCACGCCGAGCGAGTAGATGTCGGCCGCCGGCGAGGTCGAGGAGTCCAGAATGGACTCGGGCGGCAGATACGCTAGCGTGCCGACGATGATGTCGGACTTGGTCATGCGCGAATCCTTGGGTCCGAGGGCAATGCCGAAATCCATCAGCTTCGCCCGCCACTCTCCCCCTTCGCGCGTCACCATGATGTTCTCGGGCTTGATGTCCCGGTGCACGATGCCGCGCTGATGCGAGTAATGAAGAGCCTCGGCGACCTGGGCGCCGATATCGAGAACCTCGTACGGCTTGATGGTCTCGTCCTTCTGAACCGCGCGGAGGGTCTTGCCCCCGACATAGGGCATGACGAAGAAGAGATTGCCGTCGAAGTCCGCGAAGTCGAAGATCGGGACGATCCCGGGATGATCGAGTTTGGCTACGGCGCGCGCCTCCCGTTCGAAGCGTTCGCGCTGATCTCCCTGCAGATTTCCCGAGGTGAGCATCTTGATCGCGACTTCGCGGTCCAGAACCGGGTCGCGTGCGAGATACACCACTCCCATGCCCCCGCGACCGACCTCTCGGAGGATTTCGTATCTCGACGCGAGTTTTCGACCGATCACAGGGTTTTAGCTGGACAATCCCTATCTTTGAAGACTGCTCGACGTCCCGGGGGAAGAATGCTTGGGATGATACCCGCCTTGATGGACGCCGTTCGACCACGGATGCGGATTAAGTCAGGGGACCTGTTTCCAGAGCCACGATGCGTCGAGGTCCTGAGACCTCGGCGAGAAGGTGACCGGCCGCCAGAATGGGGGGAGAAAGAAAGCTCCCACCAAACCTGGCGCGGCCGATGAGCATCTCGGTCCGGGGATCGATCTCCGCGATTTCGTCTTCGAAGATGGGCGCCCATACCCGTCCGGCCATGAGCAACGGTGGCCCGAAGGGTCGAGAGGAGAGGAGAACCCGGCGCTTCATGTCGCCGCCCCGGAGAGAAAGCTCATAGAAGACGCCTTCGAAGGAGAAGACGCCCACGCGTTTTCCATCGAGGAAATCGAGAGGCCGATGCTTGACCCGGGCTCCGACCTTGAATCGCCACGTGAATCCCCCCTTCGCCGAAATGGCCCGAACCAGCCGGGTTCCCGAGCCCACGATCAGCCTGCCATCCGGAAAGAGGGCGGGGGCCCCAAACTCGCCCTCCGGCGACTCCAGTCGAAACCTGATGACCCCGTCCTCCCGCCCCCGGACCGTAACCGCCCCTTCTTCGAGGGACGCGAGCGAGTCCCCCGCGACGTCAATGTCGCGAACGTCTTTTGCGGGCAGGTCGAAGCGCAGCTCGCCGGTCGAAACCATGACCGCGGCCAGGCCCGAAAGGCCCCCCAGAAACACGCGATTCCCATCGAGGCGAACCGACTGAACGTCGCTCACCGCGGTCGATACTTTCCATTGGGCATTCCCATCCTGGGCGTTGATCCCCCAAACCACGCCGCCCTTCTCCACGAAAACCACGAAGCTCGGACGGGCCACGACGAAACCCGGCTTGAGGCCGGGCCGCGTCCACACCGTAGCGCCGCTGGTCGGCTCCATGGCCATCACCGGGCCCGTGGAGAGCGCGGCAAAAACCAGGGTTCCGTCGGTGGCGAGGGGCGAGGCCAGCGGAACATCCAGACTCTTTTCCCAGCGCGACTTCGGGGGAAACGGCGACCCGGGCGGCAGGACGCGGGCTTGGCCGCAGGCCAGAAAGAGGAGGAGGGGCAGGAGAATGGCCCGTCGGAGCATCGACCTGGGGGAAGATTGTGTCGTTTTCAGATCGCCCATCAACGCGTGCGGAGTGTAGTCGAATCGGTCCTATACTCCGCGGCTATTGTTGAGGTGGCCGGAAGCGAATTCGGCCTGCTCTTCGTCCCGTTTGGTTTCGGCTGAGGCTCTTGCTGAGGTACTTGATGACCCGAGACTCCGTTCTCATCGTAGATTTCGGCTCTCAGTTCACCCACCTGATCGCCCGTCGTCTGCGCGAGTTGGGTGTTTATTCGGAAATCATCCCCCCCGGAACGTCGCTCAAGGCGATTCAAGCCTACAAACCCAAAGGGCTCGTGCTTTCCGGGGGGCCGTCGAGTGTGTACGAGAAGGGCGCGCCTCAGATCAGCCGCGAGATCCTCGAGGGCGTCAACGTCCCGATTCTTGGGATCTGCTACGGCATGCAGCTGATGGCGAAGGTCCTGGGCGGGGAAGTCGTCCAGTCCGACTCCAAGGAGTTTGGCCCCGCCGACCTCGAGGCCTCGCCCCAGTCGCGCCTGCTGCGGGGTCTGGCCGCCCGAACCAGGGTCTGGATGAGCCACGGTGATTCCATCCTCCGACCCCCTCGCGGTTTCTCGATCTCGGGCTCAACCTCCAACACTGCGGTGGGCGTGATGGAATACCCCAAGAAGAGCCTTTATGGGATTCAATTCCATCCGGAGGTGAAACACACCGCTCAGGGCATGCAGGTGCTCGGGAACTTTCTCGATCTGTGCGGCTGCTCTCGCGACTGGGACCCCGCATCGTTCGTGGGCGAGACCATCGAGAAAATCCGGCAGCAGATCGGCAAGGAGCGAGTCATCTGCGCACTCTCGGGGGGCGTCGATTCCGCGGTCACCGCGGTTCTGGTTCATCAGGCGGTCAAGGCTCAGCTCACCTGCGTTTTTGTCGACAATGGTCTGCTGCGCAAAGACGAGGCTAGGCAGGTCCGCGAGCGGTTCGAGGCGAAACTCGGTCTGCCTCTGGTTTGCGTCGATGCTTCCAAGCGGTTCGAGAAAGCACTCAAAGGGGTCACCGATCCGGAAAAGAAACGGAAGATCATCGGCAAAGAGTTCATCGACGTCTTCAAGGCCGCCGCCAAGAAGATCGGTCCGGTCAAGTTCCTCGCTCAAGGCACCCTGTATCCCGATGTCATCGAGTCTCAGTCGGTCAAGGGTCCGTCCGCGATCATCAAGAGTCATCACAACGTGGGCGGGCTTCCGAAGGCCCTCGGCTTCAAGCTCGTCGAGCCTCTGCGCGAGCTCTTCAAAGACGAGGTGCGTGCGGTGGGCCTGCGGCTCGGGCTTGAAGAGGAGTTCATCTTCAGACAGCCCTTTCCGGGCCCCGGCCTCGCCATCCGGGTGATCGGCGCCATCTCTCGGCCCGCCCTGGACACCCTCCGCGAGGCGGACGCGGTGGTGGTCGATGAGATTCGCAAAGCCGGGCTCTACCGGAAAGTGTGGCAGTCGTTCGCGGTCCTGCTTCCGGTGAAGTCAGTGGGCGTCATGGGCGACGGGCGCACCTACGACAACACCATCGCCATCCGCGCCGTCGATTCGGCCGACGGCATGACCGCCGACTGGGCGCGTCTCCCCCACGATCTGCTCGCGAAGATGTCGTCGCGCCTGATCAACGAGGTCAAGGGAATCAACCGCGTGGTGTACGACATCTCGAGCAAACCGCCGGCGACCATTGAATGGGAGTGACGATTCGGCCCGGGACTTCGTTGCTCGAGACCTCTGTGCTTTCGTCCCATCGTTTCTCGCTCGGCCAGATCGGCGAGTCGCTTCGTACCCGCGAACCGCGCACGATAAAAGGCACCACGCATTCGGCGGCGGTGGCTCTCGTTCTTCGGACCCGCGCCGAGGGCCTTGAGGCTCTCTTCATCAAGAGGGCGGAGCATCCGAGCGATCCCTGGTCGGGGCATGTGGGCCTCCCCGGCGGGCGCACCGAGAGTCATGATCCGGGCCTGGTGTACACCGCCATCCGGGAGACCGAAGAAGAGATCGGCCTGAGTCTGGCGTGGGACCGCGACCTTCTGGGCGCGCTGGACGAAACCCGCGCCACCGCCCGCACTAAGTCGATCGACATGAAGATCGCGCCGTTTGTCTTCGCCGCCGAGCGAGCGCCCGACGACCTGACCCTCTCGGACGAAGTCGCGGCGGCTCACTGGATTCCCCTGGTGGATGTCTTCGACTCCGCGCATGCGGCCTCGGTCACGATGATGCATGCCGGCCAGACTCTTCGCTTCCCTGCCATTGAAGTGCGCGGCCTCACCATCTGGGGCCTGACTTTGCGGATGCTGCGGAACTTCGAGTCCCTCGTGGCCCGATCGTGAAGATCGCGCTTTCATGGGACCTTGCCGAGCGGACGGGCCGGAGATAGCCTCTCCATCAACCAGTTTTCGGCCCTGACCGGCCGAGAACCCGGGAGGAGTGCCTGCGGTCGTCCCGACCGATGGCCCTCATCCAGAGAGGACATCGACCATGGCCGGGAGCAGCCTGCTCGCACTGATCGACGACATCGCCACGCTGCTGGACGATGTGGCGATTCTGACCAAGGTGGCGGCTCACAACAGCGTCGCCGCCATGGACGACGTGGCCGTCCTGACCAAGATCGCGACCCAG
>JANLSZ010000257.1:0-1779 GCA_031362685.1 Vicinamibacteria bacterium
ATGGGATCAGGGCGACGAGAGGGGAAAATGCCACACCCACGTATTTGAGAGTCCTGAGACCGGCGCTGGGCCGGCGGATCATTGTCCGTGTTCCGACGACCAGACCGAGGGCTGCATCCGTGCGTTCGATGTTGAACCCGCCGTCCTGCAGCATGTCGATCGCCGCTTTCATCGCGGTCATGGCGTTGACGCTGTCGAAGGAGCGCGTCTGCACTTCACGAACCCCCATGGGAGTCACGGGGATCCGCTGGGGACCGGCCGAGGCGTAGGCTCCGGTGAGAAGGGCCAGGGTGAGGGCGAATGAAACCCGGGAGAGGTTGGAATTCATGGCCGCCCCTAGAACTTCGATGAACGGTAGGTGAAGGACTCGACCATGCCGTCCTGGCCGAAGGTGACGATCAGCATGAGCGTGCGCTGGCTGGTCGATGATTTCTTGCGACTTCCACCGCCTCCGACCGCACCGGCGAAGACGGGGCCGGCGCCGATGCCGCCGCCAAACATGTGAACGCTCTGCTCCGAGGTCTCGGTGGCGAAACGATCGTAGACCCAGGACTCCCGTCCGTTCCGGCCGCGGGTGACGAGGTTGGGCGAGCCCGCCGCATCCATGACCTCGGTCGTGGACATGCCGGTCTTCATCGTTCTCTGGATGGCGCCGAGGGTCAGGTCGCTCTCTCGGGGCGCCTTCGCCGGCTCGTCCGCCGCCCGGGCGGCCTGGGGAAACGACAGAAGGACCGCCAGACCAAGTACGTGAAATTTGTTTCTCATGACTCTTTCCTTTCTCCGTTCGGAGCCGATTGGCTTCGATATGGGGATCGTAGAGAAAGGGGAGGAGCGCGATCCGAGCGGTTGTGACGCTATCTCGGCTGTCACACTCCAGCCGTACCCGGACCCGACGGCCCCTATTTCAAGGGCGGGCAGACCGCTTCGTCCATCGGCTCCGTTCCGACCAGAAAGCTCTCCGAGAAGACCTTTCCGCAGGCCGGGTTGGCCCTCTTCCCCGTGGCCTTGTCGATGTTGACGAAGACCACGCCCTCCTCGGGCGGTAGGAAGCCCCGATTGCCGAGGCCAGCCACCGCGGCTTTCATGAACTCCACCCAGATGGGGAGGGCGGCGCGGGAACCGGGCAGAGTCACGGGGGAGTTGTCGTCGTAGCCCACCCAGACGATGGTGACGATGTCGGGGGTGAAGCCGGCGAACCAGGCGTCGCGAGTGTCGTTGGTGGTCCCGCTCTTGCCCGCCGCCTCCACCGTGAAGCCCATGGACCTTGCGGCGGCCCCCGTGCCTTCATCGAGAACGCTCTCCATCATGCGCGTGACCAGATAGGTGGTTTCCCGCCGGACGACCCGGGACGGAGGCGCATTGCCGCCGAGGTCGAAGGCGGTGCCGTCCTCCGTTGAGGCTCGATAGAGAGAGAAGGGCTCGCGCCTGAATCCTCCGGAGGCCAGGACTTCATAGGCCGTGGCCATTTCGAGCGGACTCACTTCGAAGGATCCAAGCGCCACCGAGGGCACGGCCTTGACCGAGCGCGAGATCTTCATTCGCTCCTTCCACAAGTCCGCGATCCGGGCGTAGCCGATCATCTCCGCCACCTTGAGGGTGGCCACGTTGAGGCTCTTCGAAAGCGCCCGTCGCAGGGTCACCGGGCCAAGATACTCGTCCTCGAAATTCTGGGGGATGTACTCCTTGTCCTCGTAGAAGAAGACGTAGGGCGCGTCGTCCACCACCGTGGCCGGAGTGATTGGAGGGAGGGCGGGATCGTCGAGGGTGGCTTCAAAGGCG
>JANLSZ010000279.1:0-13059 GCA_031362685.1 Vicinamibacteria bacterium
AGCCTGCCCTCGGGGCACGAAGCCATCTCGCGGCCTTGGTAGTGGTAGCCCGCGCGGCCGGACGCTGCGGTGGGCTCGCGGCGCCGGGTAGCGCGCAGCCTGGCCTCGGGCCACGCCTCCCGCGTCGGCACTGTGTCTACGAGACTTCGGAATGGTGTGCCTCCTTGCTCGGCTCGGTTGGGCGCAAATGCCGCGGACGGACTCCTCCGACTCGCGCCCAACGCCCCGGCGCCTGCGACCCACCGCAGCGTCCGGCCACGCTCCATCTCGCCCAAGCCTCGATTTCAGAAGACCGCCTGAAATGGGGCGAACTCGAACGGGTTTCTCCGCAGGAGCTCATCGAAAGGCGAGGCGACGAAGTGATCTCGTCGAGCCACTACCAAGCCGGTAGTTGTGGGACGGGGTTGCTTCGGCTCACTACCAACGGAGTGGGGCCTGCTGAGAAACCCGTTCGAGTTCGCCCCATTTCAGGCACTTTTCGTCACTGCGAGGAGTACAGCGGAAGGGAGACGACGAAGCAGTCTCCGGGGCTCGAGAGATTGCTTCAGTCCGAGACGGAACTTCGGGTCCATCGCAATGACGATGGGGTTTCTTCCAAAAGTCACGGAGCGCGCAGCATGGCCTTGGGCCAGCGCGAAGCCTGCCCTCGGGGCACGTAGTCCGTGGACCGACTCGCAATGACGACCTTAAAGCCAACCGCTGCGTGGGCTGGGTTAGGACTTCGCCGCGTGGATCTCTTTCGCCGCGTCGAGGATCGCGTTGGCGATCTTTCGTTTCGGGGCCTTGTCGATCTTCACCACCCGGCCGTCGGCGAAGAGGAGATGAACCTCATTCTGGTCCGCCCCAAAACCGATGTCCGGGCGGGACACGTCGTTGGCCACGAACAAATCTGCATTCTTTCGTTTGAGCTTTTCCTGGCCGTAGGCAACGACATCGTTCGTCTCTGCGGCAAAGCCCACCAGAACCTGGTCGGCGCGCTTGGTCCGCCCCAGACCCGACAGGATGTCGTCGTTGCGAACGAGGTCAAGTTGCATCTCCGGGGCATCCTTTTTGAGCTTGCTGCCTTGCGGAGCCGCCGCGCGATAGTCGGCCACCGCCGCGGACATGATCACGATGTCGGCCTCGGCCATGCTCGCTTCCATGGCCGCTTTCATCTCGCTCGCCGACTCGACGCTGATCACCCTGACCCCCTCGGGCCTGGCCAGAGACACCGGACCCGAAACCAGCGTGACCGAAGCGCCGCGAGCGCGCGCCGCTTCGGCTACCGCATACCCCATCTTCCCCGACGACCGGTTCGAGAGGTACCGAACCGGGTCGATCTTTTCCTGGGTGGGCCCGGCGCTGATCAGGATGCGAAGCCGGGCCAGATCCTTGTGCGCCTCCAGCAGCTTCAACACCGCGGCCACGATCTCGGGCGGTTCGGCCAGCCGGCCCTCGCCCACCCATCCGCACGCGAGATCGCCGCTCGAAGGTTCCACGACGTGAAACCCGCGGGTGCGCAAAGTGGCGAGGTTCTCGCGCACCGAGGGGGAGTTCCACATATTCACGTTCATGGCCGGCGCGATCAGAACCGGACCGGTGAAAGCGAGCGCCGTGGTCGAGAGCGCGTCGTCGGCGATGCCCTGCGCGAGTTTCGCGATGACGTTGGCCGTGCAGGGAGCGATGACGAAGACATCGGCCTCGTCCGCGTAGGCGATGTGCAGGATCGAGCCGTTCTCGCCCAGGGGCTGGGCGTCGGTGAGAACGGGGGCCTTGGAAAGGGTCTCAAAGGTAAGAGGACCCACGAACTCGGTGGCGGTACGGGTCATGACCACGCGGACTCGATGGCCCGCTTTGTCGAAAAGCCTCAGGGCCTCACAGGCTTTGTACGCCGCGATTCCACCGGTGACCCCGAGAAGAATGCTGGCCAACGGATCAGTCGATGTTGGTGACGCGCGGCGGCTCTTGCTTCATCTGCCAGGAGACCGCTCCGGCCAGCACTTCCTCGATGGCGACCCGGGTGGGCTTGTAGCTGGTGGTCAGGACCCGGGGTTTCGCCCCCGCCTGCAACTGCTTCGCGCGCTGAGCGGCCACGATGATGAAGCGGAACTTGCTGTCGATTTCTTTGGGGAGGATGAGATGCTTCATTGGCCTGTCGTTATAGAGGGTCTTGGTCAATTGTTTCTTTCGTTCGGGGAACCCTGGCAGAAGAGCCGCAGGGTGAGCCCGCCCATGTTCAACTCCGAAGTATAGCGGATGGAGGCGTTTGGACGCGCAAGGCGCTCGCCGACCGGCCGGTCTTCGGCCAGGCAGAGGCCCGGACGGTCGCGGCATTCGCGGTGACGCTGCGGCCAAGGCGGCGGACGTTCCTTCAGATCCGCGGGCCGCATATCGTTCTTCAATGAACGAGGCGGAGCTGCCGCTCCGCCCAGCGCAGAGGAGCCTTGCGACCCGCTGCCTTCAGGAACGCGCCTTGGCCTTCGCACGCGCGGTTCCCGCGCAAAGCGCCCACCGACACCGCCCGGCCCTGCGGCCGCCAACGATCCTGCCTGATTGGTCGGAACGTCTGTTCATTGACAGAAGACGGAGATCGATCAGCGCTTCTTTGCGCGTTCGGTTTCGATGATCCGCTTGACCGTGGCGATCGTCGTCTCGAGGTCGTCGTTCACCACCACGTGGCGAAATTCAGGAGCGCGTTCAATCTCCCCGATGGCGTTCTTTATTCTCGTGGCCACCACGTCTTCAGTATCGGTGCCGCGTCGCCTCAGCCGCTCGCCCAGCACTTCGATCGAGGGCGGCCGCAGGAAGATGGTGACCGCGGACGGATGCGCTTTCACGATCTGAGAGGCGCCTTGAACATCGATGTCCAGAACCAGGTCTTTCCCCTGAGCTCGCGCGCGATCGAGTTCCGCGCGGGCCGTGCCATACAGCCTCCCGTGAACCTCGGCCCACTCCAGGAAGGCGTCCCGATCGACAAGCTCGCGAAACCGGGACGCGTCGACAAAGAAGTACTCGCGACCGTTCTCCTCACCCTTACGCGACGCCCGGGTGGTGTGCGAAATGGAAAAGAGCAGACCGGACATCTCCGCGAAGATGCGTGCCAGCACGGTGGACTTGCCCCCGCCCGAAGGTGCCGCGATCACGATGAGAAGGGGCTCGGTCAAACCGCGGGATCCGCCTTGAACTGGAGGTCATGGAGGCGGGCGTAAATGCCGTTTCTCGCCAGCAGTTCATCATGCGAGCCCTCCTCCCGAATCTCGCCCTTCTCCAGGACCAGGATTCGATCGGCCCGCCGAATGGTGGCCAGACGGTGGGCCACCACCAGGGTGGTCCGGCCCTTCATCAGATTGAAGAGGGCCTGCTGAACCAGGCTCTCCGATTCGGTGTCGAGGGCCGAGGTGGCTTCATCGAGAATCAGGATCGGCGGGTCCTTCAGGAGGGCCCGCGCGATGGCGATACGCTGCTTCTGTCCGCCGGACAGACGCGACCCTCTCTCTCCGATCACCGTGTCGTACCGCCTCGGAAGGTCGAGAATGAAATCGTGAGCGAAGGCGGTGCGCGCCGCGCTTTCCACCAGCGACCCTTCAACTCCGGACAGGCCGTACGCGATGTTGGCCCGAACGGTGTCGTTGAAGAGGACGGTTTCCTGCTTGACCAAGCCGATCTGCCGGCGCAGGCTTTCGACCGTGATGTCCCGGATGTCGACACCGTCCACGGTGATCGAGCCGCTCTTGACGTTGTAAAAGCGAGGAAGGAGGTTCAACAGCGACGTCTTTCCCGAGCCGCTCATGCCCACGATGGCGACGATCTCGCCCTTGCGAGCTTTGAGCGAAGCCCCCGAAAGCACCGGACTCGAACTCTTCTCGTACTGGAAGGAGACGTTCCGGTACTCCACCACGTCCTTGAAAGGAGCCATGGGGGTGGCGGTCGGCGAGTTCTCGATCTCGCGATGCGAGTCGAGGAGCGCGAAGGCCCGCTCCCCCGCGGCGAAGGCCCCCTGGAGCGCGGCGTTGACCTTGGACAACCGCTTTACCGGCTGGTACAGCGCGAAGAGGCCGGTCAGGAAGGAGACGAACGAACCAACCGTCATGTGGTTCTTCGAGATGGCCCAGGTCCCGTACCAGAGCACCACCACCACCGACAGACCGCCCACCGCCTCCATCATGGGCGGAAGGAACGCGGTCGTGCGGTTCATGCGCAGAGTCACACCCTGCAGACGCTCGAGCGCCTTCTCGAAACGCGCCTTTTCAAACGCTTCCATCCCGAAGGCCTTGACCACCCGGAAGCCGGAAAAGGTCTCCTGAAGAATGTTGGCGATGTCCCTCCAGCGTCGCATGGAACTCTCGTTGGATGAACGCAGCCGTCTCCCCAGGTTGATCAGAGGGGCGAAGGCCAAAGGCATGAAGACCAGGGCGATGAGAGCCAGCCGCCAGTCGTGGTAGAAAAGCAGCAGGACCAGACCCACCACGGTCAGGCCTTCCTTCAGGAGATCGCCGCCGATTTCTCCCAGAGCAGTCTGAATCCTCTCCACATCCGTGGTGATGTGACTCATCAAGGAACCGGTGGTTCGAGTAGCAAAGAAGTCGAACGACTGGTCGAGAATGTGCGCGTAGATAGAGCGCCGAAGATCGAAAACCGCCTTCTGCCCCGCCTCCGATAGCAGGGTCGTGGAGAAGTAGGCCCCGAGGCCCTTGAGAGCGTAGAGCGTGACGATGGCGATCGCGACCTCGCCAAACCGGGCCGTTCGGATCAGAACATCGTCGAAGATCAGCTTGATCATGTAGACCAGGGCCGCGCTCGACAAACCGTAGAGCAGACTGGCCAGCCAGCCCATGAGAATGAGGGCCCGGTGCGGCTTCGCGTAGGTCAGAAGGCGGCGGGCCAGCTGCATCGAAGTCGCCCGGGGCCGAGACCCCGCGACGTGCGCACCCGAATCTGCATTTAAGGAGTCGGAGCCGTTCGACGCGGCTTCGCCATCGGAGGACGCCAGGCCAGGCGCCTCGTCCAGGGACGATCGAGAGAGCACTTCAGTCAATGCGATGGAGCCAGAGAAGGAGGAGTTTAGTGGGGGACCCTCGATTTCCTGCTACGATCTTTCGCGAGATGAAACTCACTGGCCTCTGGACGTTGGCTCTCGTCCTGGCGCTGCCCGCCTGCTACGATTTTCATATGGTCGGGCCGGAGGATCCAGCACCCCTTAAATCGCCGGCCACGGTTTCGGTATCCGTGGTCTACCTGCAGCCCGCCGAGTGCGTGAACTTCGTATCGCCCTGCGACGGGCCGGTCACTTTTCAGGCGAGTTGGATGAAGCCTGGAGGCTACGTCACCCTGCAGCAATCGGCCGCCCATACCTGGGTCGCCACTATCCCGGACGTGCCCATTAACTTCCCGGGGGTTGATCCCTACCGGGTCTACGCGGTGGACCCGTATCTTCTCGATACCCCCACTCGCGGAATCTCCGCCGACCGGCTGACCATCGGTGGCGAGCGCCTCGTGAAGTTCGAGAACCCGGGCGGGACCCGGGAACAAGGCCTCATCTACATCGACGCCAACGGCAAGGGCCGAACCCCGTAGTTACCGCTGTCGTTTGAGGATGGCCACGGCGCGAGTGGCGCTGGCCGCCACTTGCTGATCCTTGTCCCGGGTGAGCGGCTCGATTGCGGACAAAGCCTCCGCGACCCCGGCGGTCGAGAGAGCGTCGCACAGTCCGGCGCGGATCTTCGGATCGGTTTCACGGAGGTAGTCGAGCGCTTCGGGAAGGGCGCGGCTCCCCAGTTCTTCGACATAGCCCCTCGACTGGCGCGCGCGCTCCTTCGCTCCGCCAAGGCCCAGAATCACGGTGTCGATGAACGGGCGATCGCCAAACAAGAAGATGGCGAAAGCGTAGGCGGAGCGCAGATCTTCGTTCGTCTCCCGCTGGAAGTCTCGCTTGAAGCGTGCTTCGTTCCCCTTGTCGGCCAGGCGGGCGAGTGCTTCGATACTGGGCCGGCGCCTTCGCGCATCGGGCTGGACGACCAGGCGCTGAAAGAGCGCGCGATCCTGGGGCAGAGCGATTCGAGCCAGAGAGTCGAGGGCCAGAAGCCCTTCTTCGGAATCCGGAGACTTCTCAAAGGACTTCCGCAGGTCGGGAGCGGCGTCGACCACCTTGAGGCGCCCAAGTCCACCGATGGCGCGCCGCCTGACCGAACCTTGTGGATCCCTGAGCAAAGGCATGAGGGCCTCGCCATCCGCCGAGGTGCCGACCTTGACCAGGGCCGTGACCGCCGCCAATCGCACCTCCAGCACCGCGTCGCCGGTGGCGGCCACCAGGTCGACCGCGACCTCCGTGCCCCCCAGGATTCCGATAGCCTCCGCGGCTGACTCACGCACGCCCAGGTCCGAATCCTTCAGCAGCGCGGCCAGGGACCGGTAGACCTCGAAATCGACGGCGGCCACCACCAGGGGCTCGGGCTTGTCGCGCCCGTCCGAAAAGATGGCCAGAAACCTCGATGCGCCGGGACGGTCGCGATGGGTGTAGATCTCGACCACGCCGTCGATGGCATCCGAGCGAACCCGCGCCTGCGAGTCGGTCATGAAGACCAGCATCGAAGGAACCCCGGCCAGCTGCCTGAGGGAGGCGATGGCGCGCAGGACGGTGAGTCGAACGTCGATATCGGGATCGCGGACGAGTTCGGCGAGGCGCGAAAGGGCTTCGGGCCTCTTCGACTTACCCAGGTCGGAGGCCGCTTTTCGACGGACACTCGGGTTCGCACTGCGGAGGTCATCCACCGGACCCGAAGGCGCCGCCTGAGCCGAAAGCGCCGGCCGCGCGTCCAAAGCGAACAAGGTGATCATGAGCAACGATGCGGCCACCACCCGGCCATTGACCGAAAAAAAGCCCAAAGAAGCTCGGTTCATGCCATCCCTCGTTGTCATAGGCGCTCAGGATATCCCCGGTCCCTCCTCGCGCCGCCATCCTGAGGAACACCGTACGTGTAGGAGAATGAGGGGATGTTGAGATTCGCCATTGGTTTGTGCGCGTCAGCCCTTCTGACCAGCCCCGCGAATGCCGCTCCCCTTCAATCGGCGCCCGTGGCTTTGGCCAAGGTGCCCTCCGACGTTGCCATCTTCCCGCTCGAGGACCTGAAACCGGGAATGAAGGGCGTCGGCCGCACGGTGTTTGCCAACAACAAGCTCGAGACCTTCGAAGTCGAGATCATCGGCGCACTGGAGAATTCGGCGCCGAAGCAAACCATGGTGATGGCCCGGCTCACCGGCGGTCCGCTCGCAAACACCGGTGTCATCGCCGGGATGAGCGGGTCACCTGTTTATATCGACGGCAAGTTGCTCGGCGCCGTGGCTTTCGGCTTCGGCTTCTCCAAAGAGGCGATCACCGGAATCACGCCTTACGTGGAGATGCAGGGCTTCTCCCGGTTGAATGACGTAATGCTCAAGGCCTCGGCCTCGCCCGAAGGTGCTGCGCTGCGACCGATCGCGCTGCGGATGTCCGGCCTGCCCCTGCCCCTCGATCAGGCCTCGCTGGTCGCAAAGTTCACCGAAGCGCTCGAGGCGGCGGGGACGAGCACCGCGTCTCCTTCGGGACTCTCCGGACTCACTCCCCTGCCCATTCCACTCTCGGTTTCCGGGCTTTCCGGATCCGCCTTTGACGTGGCCAAGGGCCTGTTCTCGAGGATGGGCTTCGCCCCGCTTCAGATCCCGGCCAAGGGCAAGGCGCCGGGGCCGCTGCCTCCCCTGGAACCGGGGAGCCCGGTCGCGGTCTCCCTGATCGAGGGTGACTTCGACTTCTCCGCCACCGGCACGGTTACCCACATCGACAAGGATGCGGTCTACGCTTTCGGCCATCCCTTCTTCGGCATCGGGCCCATCGACTTCCCCATGCGTCAGGCCTGGGTGTACGACGTGTTCCCCAGCCTCAATCAGTCGTTCAAGATCGCCAGCGCCCAGGAGACCATCGGCCGGTTTCAACAGGATCGCGCCACCGGTATCTCGGGCACGCTGGGCCCGGGGCCAAGGATGATTCCGGTGAAGGTCTCTCTTCAGAATCGTCCGGGCGTCAAACGGGATTACTCGTTTTCGGTGGTTCAGAACGATCTCTTCACCGCGCTCACCGTTTACGCGAGCGTCCTCTCGGTGCTTCAGGCCCAGGAAAGAGTGGCCGGGCCCTCGACCGTGACCCTCGATGCCACCGTCAACTTCACCAGCATCCCGGCCATGCGCCTTCAGGATCAGTTCGCGGAGGGACAGCCGGGCGCCATGGCCGCGGGCCTGGTCGGAGCCGCGATCTCGTTCGTCATGAACAACGAATTCCGGCGAGTGAGCCTCGAGTCGGTCAACGTGAATCTGATCGCGAAGGAAGCGCAGGAAACCGCCACCATCGACCGGGCCTGGCTGGAGCACGACGGACCGGTCCGCCCGGGCGACACCGTTCCCATGAAGGTCGCGCTGCGCACGTTCCGCGGCGAAGAGGTGGTGGTATCGATTCCCGTCGAGGTCCCGATCGGAGTGGCCCCCGGGCGTTATGCCATCCTCGCTTCGGACGGAGCCGGGCTCTCCCTGGCCGAACAGCGGGAGATGCGTCAGGCCTTCGTGGCCAAGAGCCTCGATCAGATCGTGCGCACCGTGAACTCGATTCGAAGGAGCACCCAGATCTACGTGAGGCTCCAGCGTTTTGAAGAGGGCGCGGCGGTTTCGGGAACCCTCCTGCCCGGACTTCCGCCTTCCATGCTGCAGGTCCTCGGGGGCAGCGAAGGCGGCGAGCCGGTGGTTCGCACCACGACCACCGTGGTGTGGGATGGCGAAAAGCCCGTCGATTACTCCGTAAAAGGCTCGCGCACTCTGGCCCTGCAGATTGATCGTTAGAACAAGGATTTCATGCCCTCTAGATTTCGTGCCTGTGTGGTCCTCGCCCTTCTGGGCGCCTCCACTTTCGCGGTCCAACCCCAGTTCCTCAAGATCTCGGCAATGCGAGATTTCCTGGATGGGGAAATCGAAGGTCTTTCCGTCGATTCTTCGGGCCGGCTTTCGCTTGCGCCTTCGGCCACCACCGGGCCCGATCTTGGAGCGGCCGCAGTGTGGGCGGTCGCCGTCGACCCCCAGGGCGTGATCTACGCGGGAACCGGGAACAGCGGCAAGATCGTGAAGATCGACAACCGGACGACCCAGACCTTCCACGATGTGGCGGAACCCGAAGTGCAAGCGCTGGTCTTCGGTCCCGACGGGCGGCTCTTCGCGGCCACCAACCCCGAGGGCAGGATCTACGCCATCGACAAGGCGGGCAAGAGCACGGTCTTCTTCGACCCCGAGGAGCGATACATCTGGGCCCTGGCCTTTGATAAACAGGACCGGCTCTGGGTCGCGACCGGCGGGGAGGGAAAGATCTACCGGGTGGATTCCAAGGGTCAGGGCACATCGATTCTGACCAGCCAGGACGCCCACGTGACCTCCCTCGCCATGGCACCAGGCGGCGGCGTGTTTGCCGGAAGCTCTCCTTCCGGCCTGGTCTATTCAATCGATGCCAAGGACAACGTTCGCGTCCTCTATGACTCGAACTACCGCGAGGTGAAGGCGCTGCTCCCCCTGGCGAACGGTTCGGTATACGTCGCGCTGGTCGACGGCCGTCCGGAGATTCCTACTCCGCGTCCTTCTCCCTCACCTTCCCCCGGGGCCACCCCCGCGCCCGAGGGCGCTGCTTCACCCACCACCATTGAAGTCTTTGCCTTCCCGACCGCAGGCCCTCGAGGGAACGACACACCTCGGGGAGGGTCCGGGGCCCCGCGCGGCGCCATATTCCTGGTGAGTGCCCTGGGCGATGCCGATCAACTCTGGAGCGGCGACGAGTCGCCCTTCTTCCTCTTCAAGCGCAACGACGCCGTCCTCTTCGGCACCGGCTCGAAAGGCCGGGTCTACGAAGTCCGCGACGATCGCTCCTACACCCTGGTGCGGACGATGCCGCAGGAGCAACTCACCGCCGCGGCCCTGACCCCCTCGGGTGACGTGGCGATCGCATCGTCGAACCCCGGCAAACTCCAGTACCTTTCCACAAGGCGCGAGGCGAAGGGCACGTTCACCTCGGCGGCGAAGGACTTCGACAACGTGGCCCAGGTGGGCGCTCTCGAAGTGAGCACGCCGTCTTTGGCGGTAGCGTACGAGATCCGCACCGGCAATGCGTCCGTGCCCGACACCACGTGGACCAACTGGGAACCGGTCTCCCCCGGCAAGACTCCGGCGAAATCCCAACCGGCACGGTTCGCGCAGATCCGCGCCACCCTCAGCGGACCCGCCGAGGGTCCGATGCTCTCCTGGCTGCAGCTCGCCTACGTCCAGCGCAACATCCGGCCCCTGGTACGGGAACTAACGCTCTATCCGGCCGGCGATGCCTTTCAGCGCAGCGCCAGTAGCGGCAGTTCGACGGATGCGGACATCGCGGGCCTCGACGCCGGCGCCCCGGAGATCAAGCCGCCCGCGGCGCCTTCCGGTCGATCCACCGACTCGGCGAGCCTGGGGCGGAAGGTGTTCTTCAGATCTTTGCGAACCCTGACCTGGCGAGCCGAAGATGCCAATGGCGACGCCTTGAAGTACGACGTCCTATATCGGCCCGAGAGCGCGACTGTCTTCACGAAACTGCGCCAGGATCTTGAAGATCCCGTCTTTACCTGGGACACCGCTACGGTGCCTTCGGGTCGCTACGTGTTCCGAGTCATCGCCAAGGACCAGACCTCGAACCCCGAAGGCCGCGGTCTGTCGTACGAGAAGGACTCCGAGGCCTTCGATGTGGACAACGAACCGCCGACCCTCAGCGCCACCGTGAGCACGGGCCTGGTCAAGGTGGTGGTCAGCGACGCCATCAACGCGATCCGCAAGGCAGAGTGGGCCAAGGAAGCCGGAACGTGGACCGACCTCACACCCCTGGACGGCCTCGCCGACTCCCGCGAAGAGACGTTCGAGTTTCGCCTCGATGCCCCGGCCCCCGCCGCGATCGTGATCAGAGCCACCGACGCCTTCGGCAACGTGGGGTTGACGCGGGTGACCATCCCGCGCAAGTAGAGCCGCAACCTTCAGGGGACAGCTATCCTCGGCATGAAGGGATTCATGAAACTACAGAAGGTCTACTGATGCGGGCTCCCCTGATCGTGACCGGCGCCTTCCTGGTTCTGGGGTTCCCTCTCCACGCCCGCGCCACGGAGGCGACGTATGCGGTGGTCGAATCGAAGAGTTCCGTGCGGGTCCACGTGGGCAAGACCGGAGCCTTCTCGTTCGCGGGACACAAGCACGAAGTGCAGGCTCCTGTTTCGGGAACCGTCACCGCCGACCCTGCCAACCTTCCGGGGTCGAGCGTGGACCTCGCCTTCGCCAGCGCCCGCCTGCATGTGCTGCCCGAGGGAGAACCCGCGGGTGACGCGCCCAAGGTGGAAGCGGTGATGCACGGACCGAGTGTGCTCGACGCCATCCGCTTCCCGGAAATCCATTTCCGCGCGAAGAACCCCACCGGTCGGGCGCTCTCCGGGGGCAACTACGAGCTGACTCTGGTGGGAGAACTGAGCCTGCACGGGGTTACGCGGGAGATCACGGTTCCGGTCAAAGTCATGCTGGACGGGCGCACACTCACCGCCACCGGTCAAGCCATCCTGCGCCACGACCAGTTCGGAATGACGCCGGTCAGCGCGGGCGGAGGCCTGGTCAAGGTCGCCAACGAGATCCGAATCGAGTTCAAGGTTGTGGCGGAAGGGCGGTGAACTTCTCTCGCCGACACTTCGCTTCGTTCACGCTGACGTAAGGCCAGGAACCTCGGGTCGTTCAGGTTCGACGTCGCAACCTCGAGCCGAGAGATTGCTTCAGCCCGTGGCAAGAACGATCAGGGCTTCGCAATGACAGCGCGGATTCCTTCCGAACGTCACGGAGATGCGCCCCGGCACGCTTCCCTAATGCAGGATCCCCTCGGCCTTGGCTTCCCGTTCCGCGGCCCGGGACGCCACGACGTCCTGCACCGATCGACCCACCGCGTCGGCGAAGCGGTCGGAGTAGCTGATCACCGAACCCACCGAGCGATCCTCTTCCAGGCGCTCGATGCGCGGGAGGGGGTAGAAGGCGGTGACCAGGCCGAGGAGTTCGTCTTCGTTCTTCGCCTCCTGGCGCATCCAGTCTTCGAACGAGTCGAGGCGCAGGCCGCGCATCACCACTCCAGCCGCGGAAACCGACACCACCAGACCCCAGATCTTTTCCTTCGGATCGTTCAGGTACAAAACCGCGGGCGAACCGTCCTGAAAAGCGATCATCACCGGGCCCTCTTCGCACGTCCGAGACTCTTGATTTTCGGCCGCCCGGCCGGCTTGATCTCCGCGGAGGCGATGAACGCGGTGAGCGCGGCCAGGCCGCGGCGGAGTTCGTCCTGTGAACGCGCGAACGAGATGCGGATGAAGCCGGGACAGCCGAAGCCCTCGCCCGCCACCACCGCGACGCCGTGCTCGTCGAGAAGACGCGCGGCGAACGTGAGGGCGTCGGGCATGGCCTTCGACAACACTCCGCGCACCTCCGGGAACGCGTAGAAAGCGCCGGCCGGGACGTGGCACTTGATGCCGGGCATCGCGGCCAGGGCGGCGACCACCATGTCGCGGCGAGTTCGATACTCCTTCACCAACTCGCCCACCAGGTCCTGCGAGCCGTTGAGCGCCTCCACCGCCCCGAACTGCGCGAACGAGTTCGCGCACTGGGTCTGATGCGAAATGAGAGCGGCCGCGCCATCGATCACCGCCTTGGGGGCCAGCAGCCAGCCGATCCTCCAGCCCGTCATGCAGTATGTCTTCGACGCCGTACCCGCGATGATGAAATGGTCACCCAGAATTTCGCGCACCCGCGGGAGCATCCGAGGAGTTCCGTCCACGTAGCGAAGGCGGGAATAGGTGTCGTCGAAAATCAGGAAGGCGTTTGGAGCATGGGCCTTCAACGAGCGGGCGATGTCCACCAGGGCCTTCTCGCTCACCACCACGCCGGTGGGATTTGAGGGCGAATTGATCACGAGGGCGCGGGTCTTCCGCCGCACCTTCTTCATGATGATGTCGGGATCGAACGCGAAACCGCGCTTGG
>JANLSZ010000336.1:0-21729 GCA_031362685.1 Vicinamibacteria bacterium
GGCGGTCTGCTCTGGAAGCGCGCCACCACCCGAGGTGCTTATGCGGCGATGGCGGTGGGCGGCGCCATCGGCCTCGCCGCCTTCGCGGCGGGCGTGCCCGGACCGGTCCATGGCCTCTTCAACATCGACCTGGCCCTGCTCGTGGCCTTCGCGGTGTCGGCGGTGGTGCTGGTGGGAGTGAGCCTCCTGGATCGCTCCCCCCGCTTCGTCAGCCGGGCCCAGTAGCTCGGGCGCCTCAGCGCTTCCTATCCTTGATCCACGCTCGGTAAGGCTCCCCGCACGCGTCCCCGATGAAAGTGCAGTCGCTGCGAACTGAGTTGCAGGCTCAGGTGTTCGAGGGGATCACGACACAACCCCCCAGACTTCAGAAGAACCGCCTTTCCAGCTTCAGGTGGCGGCAGAGCGTTGACGATCCCGCGAGCGTCTTCGATCATGGCCCGCCATTTCTGCGACAGTTCCCGCGCGCCTGGCCGCGGTCCTTCAAAGGCCAGTTGCGAGACCTCGCTTTCCGAGTAGTGGGAACGGGCCGCGAACTCGAGAATCGACGAGGGTGAGAAACCGGGGTCCTTCCCGCAAGCCGCCCAGGCCAGGTACCCGAGGGGTTGAATGCGATCGTGGGTTGCGATCACGTCGATCCAGTCGCGCACTTCCAAACGCCCCACCAGGGCCAGAATCTTGTTCGTGGCCAGGTCGAAGGGATGGAGGGTCACCCCGAGACTTGCGTCCAACCGAAGCGGAAAGAAGCGATAAGCGCTATCTCGCACCCACTCCATCTTGACGCTGTCACCCAGACCTTGAACCGAGACCTGGACAAAGCCGCGCAGTTCACGAATCACCTCGATGTGAAAGCCCCGCTCCTCCAGAAGTTTCCGATCGGCCGCCCAGGTCGCATCCAGCGCCTCGTGAGTGTCGTGGAAGAGATCGATGTCGCGAGAAATACGCGACGCGCCGAGAGCCTCGTTGAGGGCCACCCCGTCCGCGACGTAGCTCTCCCCGGATTCGATCCGGTTCTGCGCTATGAGCTGGCAGATCGTGCGTTGGAGTTCGGTGAGAGCCACGCCTTTGCTTCCGCCGACCGGATGAACGCTTCACGATCTCCATGACGCTCGATGGCGTCGAGCACGCGCTGAGCCTCCCCCACCGTTTCGGGATAGAAATCCGACCGGAACGACCACAGGCAGCGCACGCGATAGGTATCGACGAGCGCGCGAATCCTTGCGCGCGCCTGTGCGTCGAGGGTCTGATCCGGGTTCATGTCAGCGCCCTTGATTCTAGGCGCTCGAGACTCTTTCAACTACCCCTGCATGGCGAGCCTTGCTCGTCCCACTCCTGGGCGGCCTGCGGTGGCCGGGCGCCACCACCTGAGGTGCTTATGCGGCGATGGCGGTGGGCGGCGCCATCGGCCTCGCCGCCTTCGCGGCCGGCGTGCCCGGACCGTTCCATGGCCTCTTCAACATCGACCTCGCGCTGCTCGTGGCCTTCGCGGTGTCGCCGGTGGAGCCGCGGAAAGCCGTTTGACATATCTAAAATGTCCTAGTCATAATTAGCAATGTGGACAATCCAGGAGCATCGGAACGTCGACAAGGAGCTTTCTGGCCGTGTCCCCCTGGATATCCTCAAACGCTACGAAAAATGGAAAGACATCGCCTCTTTGTCGGGTCCACCAGGCCTTCGCGCCATCCGCGGCTTTCACGACGAGGCGCTCGCGGGCAAGTGGAAAGGCTTTCGCTCTTCAAGGCTCAATGAGCAATGGAGGGTGATTTACAGGATTGTCGCTGACGCCCTGCTTGTGCAGGTCGTTCGCGTAACCCCTCACGACTACAGGAGAACATGAATGCGTAACTTCAGGCCGGCCCGGAAACGCGTAGAGGTTTCGCCCGGCGAGTCCGTTCGCATCATTCGCGAGCTTCAAGGTCTTAGCCAGATCCAGCTCAGCGAATTGTGCGGCATCCCTCAAACAACCATCTCCAGCATCGAAAACGGTCGCGTCAATCTTGGGGTGGAACGTGCGAAGGTTCTGGCCCTGGCGCTACGCTGCCATCCTGCCGTTTTGGTCTTTCCCGGCTGGCAGGTGTCGAGAGCCGCGTAGCTCCCGTCGGGTGGGGCGCGACGCCTCCCCCTGAGGGAGAGCGAAGCGCGACCCTCTCGCCCGGCGCGCGGCTCGGGCCCTACGACGTCAGATGTGGCCGGCGTGCGGCACAATCAAGGCCTTCGGTCGTATAGGCACCGGGTGTACGCCGGGACGGGACTCGGCCAGCATCGCAGCGATCTCGGTCAGCTTGATGTTGGCGGGCTTGAGATCGCGATGGATGATGCCGTGTTCGTGCGCGTCTTCGAGGCCTTCGGCCATCTGCTTCGCGATCGCGATAGTTTCATCGACGGGGATTGCCCCCCGCTTGAGGCGCTCCGAGAGATCCTCGCCTTCGACCATCTCCATGGCGAGGAAATGCGCGGTGGAACCGTCGGGCAGCGTCGCTCCCTCGAATCCATAGACATGAGCGATGTTGGGGTGGTTGAGCGACGCGAGAACCTGGGCTTCCCGCTTGAATCGGGCGAGGCGCTCCATGTCGGAGGCGAGTGCTGCGGGCAGGACCTTGATGGCGGCGTCGCGATTGAGAGTCGCATCGCGTCCGCGATACACCTCGCCCATGCCGCCCACGCCGATCTGTGCGGTGACTTCATACGGACCGAGGCGCGTTCCGGGGGCGAGGGACATCCTTATCCGGCAGTCTACCGGTCAATTGCGGGGTTGGGACCGGAGCGGGCTGGCAGAAGCTGCTCGGTCACGGGAGAATGAGGAGGGCGACAGATCGTGAGGGCAACCTCGGGTCCGAGCCTGGTGTCGGTATGGCCCGATACACCTGTCCCTTCCCCCCCGCGCCGATGGCGGTGGTGATGCGGTAGTGGGCGAGGGTCCGGCCGATCAAGTCCTCGCCCTCGTTTGGAAGCGGGCGGTCAGCGGGCGTCAACTATAGACGCCGCCCAGTTGATGACCGCCCCCGCCACCCGAAGCGCGTGCTCCAGATCGTCCTCAGTTGCGGGTTCTCCCCATCCTGGGTACCGAGCCTGCACGGCGAATGGGTTTAGGTCCGCGACATCATCGAGGGGGGACGGCGTGGCGATTCCCGAGTCTCTGACCAGCCTCAGCAATTCGACGAGGTCGTGCACTCGGGGGAAGCGCACCCCGGAGACGATCAGGACGGATTTGATCGCCTTCTCGGCTGCCTGTTGGGCGTCAAAACAGAGGTACTCGTTCAGAACCGAAGCCGCGCGGCCGGCCTCGGCGTGCGCCAGGTTCTCGCGCGCGTACCGCAGCCACTCGCGCGCCTCGTCGCGTTGGTCAGGCGGAGGCGTCATACAGATCTCGCCCCTCGGTCAGGGCGGGGGTCACGATGCTGCCGATCTTTCCCAGGTCGTGGCGAATGTCTTCCTCTGTGACGACCACGATGTCGGTCGCATGTCCGAGACCGGCCAGGGCGCGGTAGATGGCCTGGGAGGTTCGAATGCGATGGGTCCCGGCCGGTGCTATCACCAGAACATCGAGATCGCTGTCGGGGCCCATCGTCTTCCGGGCGGCCGAGCCGAAAAGGACGATGCGGCGAGGTTCCACGACCGATCGAACCCGGCGCACGAGGTCGGCGACCAGTTCGGGCGAGGGGCCTTGTCCTCCGTTGGCGTCCGTATCGAGGAGCGAAGCAGGAGAGTTCATGGGAGATTCAAGTGGACCATAGCGCGGAAGGCGCCCACCCCGCCATGGGCAAGATGCCGCGGGTGAGCAGCCGCCGGACGGACGCTGGTGTGTTCCCGGGCAGGGCTCCCCAGTCGACGTCTCTCCTCAGCACCGCGGCAATGACGTCCGAGACGGTTTCTCGGCCGAACATCGTGCGACCGGTCAGCATTTCGTAGAGCACCACGCCGAACGCCCACGCATCCGCGGGCGGGGGACCGGCTGCGTCCTCGTGACGCCGGCGCTACGCCGCCCTTCGGGTCTCTCTCGATTGTCGACTCGGCCGGGTCGCGCGTCGCTTCACGAACCGCACTTCGACACGGTAACCAAGGGCGTTTGCATACCTTTGCAGGGTCGCGATGGACGGGGAATGCCTGGCCGCCCCGGACTCGAGTCTTGCTATGGCCGACTGGGTCGTCCCGGTGCGCCCTGCCACCTCGGCCTGGGTCAGCCCGGCCTCCCGTCTGGCCCTGAGGACCTGGTCGATAAACGAGAGCTCGTCGACCAGGGCGTCGTACGCCTCCCTCACGTCAGGACGCGCCAGGGCGCGGGCTTTGAAAGTCTTCAGGGAACTAGGCATGCTTGATCTCCTCATCCGCTGGCGCGCCACCGCGATCTCCCGGGGAGGCGTCCTGTCGGTTTTCTTAGGCGGCTGCTGAAGAAGGTGATCTTCCAGGAACACGCCCGCATCATAGCGTATTTGCTATATAACAAACGAAGGATGCGCGGAGTACGAGGAATGACTATTCCCATCCATTGAGCGCATCCGGGCCCGGCAAAGCCCGAGAAGGGATCGAACCAGACCCTCCCGGGCCTGACGAACAAGCGGCCTGAGTGTGGCAGTGCGGGTCGGCTCTGGGGTTTCAGGAGGAGCGGGTGTGGCAGTCGCGCTTCGGCTTCCAGTTCACCCGGGTCGCGGGAGGGCGGTTGAGTACGATCGCCCCCGGCGCGGGGCAGACGTCAACACAGCTCCCCTCGAACCAGCACTCGCCGGGATAGAGGACGAGGGGCGGGCCGCCCGGCCTCGGATTCGGAAGGAAAAGGTCGACGGGGCAGACGTGCAGGCAGAGGTTGCAGCCGGTACAGGCGTTCGGATAGATCGTGACCGGATCGACGAGGGCCTGGTCGGGAACCACGAACACTTTGTTCATTGCCGGATCTCCGCCATGTAGTCGGAATTGAGGCGTTCGTAGTTCTCGGTCAGGTCGCCGTAATAATCGATGGGTAGAGATCCGGTGCGCACCCCGCCCTCGTCGCGGGAGACCGTGACGAACTTGTGCCAATCCGGAGGATCCAGTTCCGGATAGTCGAGGCGGTTGAACATCAACTGCTTCGAGCTCGCCTTTCTGGCCAGGCACGACTGGATGACCAGTTCGGCGTTGCTCAGAACGTTGAGGGTCTCCTGGGCTCGCAGCAGGTCGTGGGGGTTTCTCGCGTAGAGGGCGGAGGCCTCGTTCGCCCGCAGTTCCGCGAGGCCACGCAGGCCTTCGTGCAGGAGGTCGTCGCTCTTCACCGCCCCGCAGTAGTTCTGCATCACGCGGGTAATCGCTTCGCTCAGGGCCTGCCAGCTGACACCGCTCTTCCTTTGGAGCGGCTGGTAGAGGCGCGCTCGCTCGGAGGCCACTTGCTCAGCGTGAATCTGCACCGGGCCGTGCTTGGCCGCGTAGTCGGCGGCGTGTCGACCGGCGTAGTGGCCGGTGGCGGCGGCGTGACCGACACAATCCGAGGCGAAGAGAACGTCGCCCGCGGCGAAGAGGCCGGGCAGGTTGGTCATGAGTTTCCAGTCGTTGACCATGCCGCCGGGAATGCCGAAGAACTGCCGCTCCTGGGGCAGGAACTGGCCGGACCGCCAACCGTCGCCGTAACTCTGCAAGACGTCTCGGGTGGGGTCGAATCCCGCCTTGGTGTAGGCCCCGAGCACCGGTGTCTTGGTCTTCCCTTCGTTACCCACCATCATCCCCCAGATCACCCTGCGCTCCGATTCGGGCATGCTGGTCAGGTCGGCGTAGAAGGGCAACTTGTAGCCGCGCTTCAAGGCCTCGGTGGGGGGAATGGTCTCCGGGCCCTCGAACTCGTAAAACGGGAAGTCGGGTTCGCCCCCGCCCTTCATGAAGAATTTCTGGCCGGGCGCCGGCCGATAGCGCTCGGCCACGGTCTTGAGTTCGTTGCCGTCGCGATCCACATACGGGATCACGCGGCCCTCCGCGTCGACCATGGTGCAGGCGTACCAGGTGTTGTGATTGTTACCGGTGCTGTAAGGCGGGAAGCTGCGCAGGCCCGACCACTGGCCCTCACACGACTTCTCGAGCATTGTGAACTGCCCGCCGAGTCGCCAGGCCATGGCGTGGCCGTCGCCGGTGCACTGTGGCGGTCGGAATTCGGAGATGCCGGTGGCGCCGGGGGCGAAGAGCCACAGGCGCGTGGGCCGCGACATGCAGAAGACCGTGGCCTTCGCCCGGCAGACCGTGAGGCGGCCGGTGCGGCCGTTGATGGCCATGGCACCCACGACCCGGGCGCCCATCCGCCCGCCCTCGGTGAGGAGTGCCGCACCCATCGTTCGGTCCATGACCTGAGCCTTCATCAGCTTCGCCCCGCGGTACATGGCGGCCTTGAAAGTAGCGCCCCACACCCGCAGGCTGAAGCGGTTCTCATAGTCGTACGCGAACATGAACTTGGTGGCGTCGTCCCGGAAGTCGGCGCCCACGAACTGATCGTCGGTGTCGCGGATCTTCCCGCCGTAACGCTCCAGGTCGAGGAGCCGGTCGTAACCTTCGCGGGCTTCAATGTAGTGGGAGATGCCGTTGTTGTAGCCATGATGGCCGCGGATCATCGCGTCGGCCAGGTCTTCGGGGGTGACCTTCGAGCAGGGATTGGTCGCGGCCATCTCCCAGTGATCGCAGCCCGAGCCCATGGCCCCGCTGGTCAGGGTAGCGGCCTTCTCCATCATCACGACCCGCGCGCCGCGGCTCGCCGCACCCATGGCCGCGAAACATCCCGAAGCGCCCCCGCCGATCACCAGCACGTCCGTGTCGATCTCATCCACGCGGTCGTACTCGAGGGGATAGGGCCACTCCATGGCGCCGGAGACGGGGTCGATGGCGGGGTTGGACATGATCGGAGCGTACGGTGGCCCGGCCTTGGGCGTCCTCGTCAGGCCGTGTAAAATCTTCTCAAATATTATTGGAGAGTCCAAAACGACTGTTGTGGCGCCCCCGAAACCCGTCTATCTGTTCGGTCCCTACACGCTGCAGGTTTCCAAGCGTCTCCTCCTCCGGGACAGACGGGCGGTGGCGCTGACGTCGAGGGCATTCGAGACCCTGCTGGCTCTCGTCCAGAACGCGGGCAGCATTCTGGGGAAGGACGAACTGCTGAACCGCATCTGGCCGAAGGCGGTGGTGCTTGAGTCCAACCTCACCCAAACCGTCTTCATGCTTCGAAAGGCCCTGGGGGAAAAGATCAAGGACCATCGCTACATCGTCACCGTTCCCAAGAAGGGTTACTGCTTCGTCGCCGAGGTGCGCGAGTTGCCCGAAGGCGGCGAGGAGGCCCGAGCCAGGGGGCCCGCGCGGGAGTTGCTCGGCAAGCGCTACTCCGAGAACACCGAGGTCCACCAGCTTTGCCTCAAGGGGCGCCACTTCTGGGCCAAGAGAACGGCGATGGCGGTGGAGAAGGCCATTGGCTGCTTCGAGCAGGCGCTTGACCGAAAGCCGCTTCACGCGCCGGCCTATGCGGGCCTGGCCGACTGCTACGCGATCCTCTCTCACTACAGCCGGCTCTCACCCCGGCAGACCATGCCCAAGGCCAAGGCCGCCGCGTTACGCGCCCTCGAAATCGATCCCACTCTCGTTGAGGCCCACGCCTCCCTCGCCCTCGTGAAGATGCTGTTTGACTGGGACTGGACGGGGGCGGGGGCGGAGTTCCAGAAGGCCTTGCAGCCCGACCACCACTATGCCCCCGCGCACCACTGGCACGGCATGTACCTCGTGGCCCGCGGCCAGTTCGACGAAGCCATCCTCGAGGTCGAACGCGCCCTGCACCTCGACCCCTTGTCGCTCGCCATCAACACCGATCTGGGTCTCGTGCTCTACCTCGCGCGGCGCTACGACGAGGCCGCTCGCCAGTACCGGGCGACCATGGACTTGGAGCCGGAGTTCTCGGACGCGCGGGCCGGGCTGCTCATGGCGTCCAACCAGATCGGGATGTTTCATCAGCCGATTTCGGAGTTCCTGCGATCGCCGGAAACCTCGAGCCGTGAGGTCGCCACCCGGCTCGAGAACGCCTACGCGCAGTCGGGAGTGAAGGGGTATTGGCGCACTTACCTCGAACTGGCGGAGGCCCCCGGGAGCGAGGTGCCAACCTCGCCCTACGTGCGCGCTCGTCTCCACGCGGAGATCGGTGCTTCTAGGGAAGCCCTTGGGTGGCTCGAGAAGGCGTACGAAGAACACGACGGTGGCCTGTCCTTGATGAAGGTCGATCCCGGCCTCGACAGCCTCCGCGGCGCGGCCCGATTCGCGGCCATCCTCGATCGCATCGGTCTGTCCTGACGCAGATTGCTTCAGGCCCTCTGTCCGGCTGGGGTGACACCGGTGAGGAGAGGCCTCAGCGCGTAGGTTCGGGGCGGGCGCCCGCCGCTTCCCGATACGGTTGCTTGCGACGGTAGAGCGCAAGGCGCTTCGTGATCTCTTCCGCCATGGCAGGGGAGCGAGCCGAGGCCAGGGCAACCGCGGTCTCGGCCGTGGTCGAAGCGCGATCCCAGTCGCCGGCTGCGGCATAGGCCGCGGCCAGGGCATCGAGCACAACGGCGTCCCGGCGCGAAGTCAGTTCCGCGGCGCGTTCCGCCAGGCGCACCGCCTCGACAGGGTTTCGGACCCTGGAATCGGTATGGGTGGCCAGGATCCATGCGATCTCGGTCATGGGTGCCTGCCAGTCCGGTCGACGGGAGAGTGCCGCCTTGAAGTGCTTGAGCGCCTCATCGCGCTCGCCCATCATCCTCAAGGCCCGGCCCAGGTTGTTATGGGCCTCGTCGTAGTCTGCCTCCACCCGGAGCGCCTCACGGAACTGCTGGATGGCCTCGGGGAGGCGCCCCTTTGACCCGAGGGCGCTGCCCAGGTTGTTGTGGGCCGCGGCCAGGAGGGGATTGATGGCGATGGCGCGGCGATAGTGCTGTATGGCTTCGTCGAGGTTTCCCTGTTGTTTGAGCGCGCGGCCGAGGTTGAGGTGAGCCACGGCGAGCGCCGGATCGAGACGGACCGCCTCACGGAACTGGACGAGGGCGTCGTCGGGCCGTCCCTTCTCTCGAAGGGCGGTGCCGAGCCAATCGTGCAGCGCCGCGCTCTCGGGCCTCGCGCGCAGCGCCTCCTCGAAGTGCTCGATGGCCTCGTCCAGCTTGCCCTGGGTCGCGAGAGCCGAGCCCAGATAGGCGTGAGCGTCGGCGGAACCGGGGTCAAGGGCGAGGGCCTTCCGGTAGCTCTGTATGGCCTCCGGCACCTTGCCCTGTTTCTCGAGGGCGAAGCCGAGTTGCGTCCGGGCGGTGGCACTTTCCGGCCGAGCCGCGACCGCGGAGTCGAGGGTGCTCACCGCTTCGTCGAAGCGGCCTCTTTCCGCCAGGACGCGGCCGAGCAGGGCCTTCGTTTCCAGGGAGTCCGGCTGGCTTTTGAGGGCCTCCCGGTATTGGGCGATCGCGCCGTCGAGGTCGCCCCGGCTTTGCAGGAGGCTCGCGAGGTGCAGCCGTGCCGGCTCGTTCCCGGGAGAGAGCTCGACCGCCTTCTTAGCGCTGGCATAGGCTGCCTTCAGGTTGCCCTCTTCGGCCGCCATCCGGGACATCTGCAGGTGGCAGTCGGCGAAACCGGGCCTCTCCCGGAGCATCTGGTCGCATAAAGCTCGGGCTTCGGCGTACTTCTTGCTCTCGGCCAGCTTCGATAGTTTCTGGTCGGTGCGGAAGAATGCGATCAGGTCCTTGGCGTCTTCCTTGGTCCGGTCGAAGGCGATCTCTTGCGAGCCTCCGCCCCGGCTCAAGTATCCGAGCGCCTCCAGGCGTTCTCGCGCGGCCGGGTCGAGGGCGGCGTCATTGTTGGGTCCTTGGGGTCTAAGGGCCGTCGCGACGATTCTCTTGATTTCCTTGCCCATCGCACCGGCGCGGGCGGGCTCTTTTTGCAGGAGGTTGACGGATTCTCCCGGGTCGCTCCGGAGGTCGTAGAGCTCGGGGCGCGAGGTTTCGATGTACTTCCAGCGGTCCACGATCAGACCGAGAAGGGAACTCGCGCCATAGTAGGTCGTGGGGGCGATGGTCTCCGCGTAAAGCGCCCTTCCTCCAAGGCCGGCGCGATCGCTCACGAGCCAGGGCGAAAGGTCCAGGCCCTGCGCCTGCTTCTGGGCCGGGGCCCCCACCAGCGAGGCGATGGTGGGCATGATGTCGATGAGGCCCACGGGCTGATCGACCTGCCGGGCCGCCTTCTGCCCCGGCGCCCGGAAGATGAGAGGCACCTTGAGAGCGCTTTCGTAGATGAAGAAACCATGATTCATTTCGCCGTGCTCTCCGAGCATCTCCCCGTGATCGCCGGTGATGACGATGAGGGTCGAGTCGTAGAGCCCCAGGGCCTTGAGCTTCTCGAGGACCTGGCCCACGCCGTGATCCGCGAAAGCCACTTCGCCGGAGTAGGGGTCGTCGGCCCATTTCGAAGCGAAGGGCTCGGGCGGCTCGTAGGGGTCGTGCGGGTCGTAGTAATGGACGAAGAGGAAGAACGGCTCGCGGCCGTGTGCTATCAGCCACTCGGTCGCATGCCGGGTGGTCTCGTCGCCCTTGCGCTCGTTGAAGTCGCCGATCTTGTGGACCGCCTGGAAGCGATCGTCGTAGCTGTCGAAGCCCTGGTTGAGGTTGAAGCGGTGATCGAGCACGAAGCTGCTGACCACCGCGGCGGTGGCGAAGCCCCTCGACTTCAAGAGTTCGGCCAGGGTCACGGCCGAGTCCGGGAGCCGCTTGTGGAGGTTGTCGCGGATTCCGTGAGAGGGCGGGAACGTGCCCGTGAGCATGGAGGCATGAGCGGGGAGGGTCACCGGAACCGGCGAATAGACGTTCCGGAACATCACGCCCTCGCGTGCGACCGCGTCGATGTGCGGGGTGGTCAGGCGCTTGAAGCCATAACTGCTCAGGTGATCGGCGCGGAGGGTGTCGATACTGATCAGGATGACGTTTCGGATGGCGGGCGGCCGGACGCCGCAGGAGGACACGAGCCACCCGCCCAGGCCCAGCAGGCCGAGCAGCAGGGCGGACCTCGCACGAAACGTCGCCCGGGCCGGAGCCGCGCTCACTTGGCCCCAGCGACGGCCCGCCTGGCCTCGTCGAGTCCATTCACGTCCGGATCCGCGTGGCTCCAGTTCGAAAGGAGTTGACGGTAGCTCCTTTGCGCGGCCACCCGGTCGCCCGCGGCCGCTGAGGCGCGGGCCAACCCCAGCAGGGAGGCTGAGCGGTTTGGCCAGCGGGCGAGTGCGCGCTCGAAGGCAAGGGCGGCGTCGTGGGCCCGACCCGCTTCCAGGAGAATCTCCCCATACAGCTCCAGGGATGGTTTCACGGGGCGGGGCGGACCGAGCGGTGGCGGAAGCTTCCTCTCGATGGCCACCGCTTCCTCCGCCAATGTCACCGCGCGGTCCTTCCGCCCTTGCCGAAGTTCCAGGGTGGCGGCGAGCTCCTTCTCCATGACCGCGGCGTCGAGCTTCCCGCCCTGGGACCGCTTCTTGAGTTCGTTCAGGGCGAGGGCGGCCACCTGGGGACGCCCCGCCTCCGCGCCGCTCATGCCGATCGCGAACAACTCCGCGGCGGTGCTGAAGTCCGCTTGATCGCGGAGCATCTCCCACGCGCGCGCATCGATGACGTACTGGGCGCGCATGGCCGACTCGATGGCCTTGAGACGCTGCGCGCCCGTGTCGGCGACACCGGCCCGGATCAGTTCCAGCGTCTCCCTCGCCCGGCGAAACCGGCCTTGCTGGAGCACTTCGTAGCAGAGCCAGGAGAGGCTGTGGTAGTCGCGCATGCCGATCCTGAACCCGTGCCGATTCACCCAGGCGATCGATTGCGCGAACGAAGCCTCGTCGGTGGCCGCGGCCTCCGCCCAGTTGCCGAGCTGCACGAAGATGTGGGCCGGCATGTGCAGCGCGTGCGACGAGTCGGGTGCGGCCTTGGCGTACCGGCGCGCGGCGGGAAGGGCGAGCCTGGCGTGTTCGGGGTCATCGTAGTTGTGGATGGAGTAGTGGAGCGCGCCTGGGTGCCCGGGATTTGCCTTCAGGACCTTGTCGAGGATTCCCGCCACCTGGTCCTGGGTCTGGCTTCCCACGAGCGCGTGCTGATGAACCTCCTCGTTCGCCTCGGAGTAAAGCGCCGGGCTGCGCAACGCGGTGGCGAGAAGGGCCAGAGCGTAGAAGCACGCGACCTCATGATCGTCCGGATAGCGCAGGTAGAGCCGCTCCATGGTCTTTGCGTACGCGAGATCGCGAGCGGTCTTGTCGCCGGAGCCGAACAACACTTCGATGGCGGCGATGAAGCTCTTCTCTTTCTCCGACCCGGCTTTGGCGGCGCGCGCTTCCGGGGTGGGACCGAGGCGCTTGAGAATGAGCCACGCGGCTTCAGGGTCCTGATTGAGCCAGAGCGTCTGGTTATAGGCCATGGCGAAGGCGGGATCGATGCGCTGAGCTTTCTGGAATTCGAGGACGGCCTCCTCGTACGAGAAGTTGTGCAGCGCGGCCACGCCCCGGAGAAATGGAGGCTGGGCCTGGGCGGCTCCCGAGGTTGGAAAGCTCAGTTTGCCCAGGCCTCCGGTGTCGGTCTGAGGAGCCGCCAGGCCCAGCGCCACCATTCCTATGATGGTCAGGCTCTTCCAGACGGGCACTCGCTAGACCTCGTCCACCTGGACTCCGCGAATGTAGTAGTAGAGATCGAGCCGTCGAGTGGGGATGGACCGATCGCCGACGCGGAGCAGGATTTGGTAGTAGCCGGGTGCGGGCGGACTCCAGCTGTGAGACCACAGGCTCCACGTGTCGTTGCCGGCCGGCCGCGGACAGACCTGGAGCGGAACGTAGGTGTCGTCAGGACTGAACCCGATCTGCAGGGTGTCGGTGATCCGATCCCCGCCCCACACGATGCCCACCACGCGGTAGCGGATCGACCCATCCACCAGCCACTTCTCGACGCGCACGGGCATGGCGGCCTGGTCGACGCTCGCGGCTTTGAACTCGCTCGCCCGCATCGGTATTCCATCCTGGTGGGTACGCCTCGCGAACTCGCGCATCTGCGTGGTCGAGGCGGCATCCTCGTCGACGAACTCGATACCGGTGACCCACTTGATGCTGGCGCAGCCGTACCAGCGAGGCACGAAGAGGCGCACGGGCGCGCCGTGCACTCTCGGCAGAGGCGCCCCGTTCATCTCGGTGGCGAGGAATGGCCGCGCGTGCTCGATCTGGTCCAGCGAGAAGATCCAACTGGAACCGGGCAGGGACGTGCGTGAACGGCCGGGTTGAACGTCGATCCCCGAAACCAGCACGCGGGTGGCCCGGGGCAGCGGATGGGCCCGCTCGAGCACCCGCTCGAGCGGGATGCCGGCCCAACTCGCGGCGCTCATCAGGCCGAAATTAGCCGGGTTGTTGTTGCCCGCGCACTCCATCAGGTGGACGCCCATCGGGCGTACGAGGGGCGTCAGGGTATCCAGACGGAGATCGAGAGGGGTCCGAGCCAGGCCGCGAACCCCGATCGTCCAGGGCTCTCGCTCCTCGAGACCGGGGGGAGTGTTCGTGCGCACGAAGAAGCGGTCGGTCGGCGTCACCAGCGTGCCTGGAGTCAGGGTCGACAAATCGGTCGCGAGTCTCGCGTCCAGCCCTTCGCCCAGCATCGTTCCGAGCGGGTGCTCGAGGGCGCCTCGCCCCGACAAGGGAAGGGTGCCGAGGAGGCGTCCTTCTCTGAACGGATCGGGGCACGGCGCCGCGCTCAAGGCGGTCGCCTGGGGAAACAGGAGTTCGGAGGGTGCCGCCAGGGTGCCGCTGCCCACGGCCAGGGCGGCGCCGAGGAACCCCCGGCGGGTCACTACCGGGCGATCAGCCGACCTTGCCCGCTTGGGTTGCTTCACGCTCACGATGAGGATCCTAGCCTAGGCCATCGACAGACACGATGGCGGCTAAGGCCGGAACGAAAACGGGCGGCCCCCGAAAGGGCCGCCCGGTGAGACTTGGTCGAAACGACCGCCCGGTTCACCCGGGTGGTTGCTAGAACCCGAGCCGCACCATGACCTGCATCAGGCGCGGGAAGCCGCGTAGACCGGTGATTCGGCCGAAGCTAGAGGAACCGAAGCTCGTGTTCGGTCCGCTGAACTGTGAGTCGTTGAGGATGTTGATCATCTCCACACGGAACAACAGGTTCTTGCCTCCTCCGCCCAAAGGCTCGATCTTCTGGAAGGCGATGTCCGTCTGGGTCTTGAACGGCGTTCTCATACGGCTGTCCGTACGCGGGGAGTTGCCGAACGTGAAGGCCGCGGCCTGCGACCACGCAGCGGGGTTGAACCAGTTTGCGATGCAACCGCAACTCTTGTCATAGTGACTCTCGGTGCTGCCCGAGGTCGCGGGGTCGGTCCCGGTCAGGTTCGGTCGCTGAATTCTCCCGAACACGCCCGAGTTGTTGGAGGCCTGGGTGATAACCACCGGGAAGCCGGTCTGGAAGTACCCGACGCCGGTGATCGACCACCCGCCGAACAACGTGCGGGCGATACCCGCATCCGACAAGTGCTTCTTGCCCTTGCCGAAAGGCAGTTCGAAGGTAATAGCGTAGTTGAGCCGATGCGGCTGCTCCGTGGACGAGGGTGCAAACTCGGCATCGAGGTCGTAGCTGTTGACGGGCCGGGACTGGCCGCCGCCATTGTTGCTGAACGCGTTCCGCTCGCCGAAGACGTTGCTCTTGTTCGAACTCCACGTGTAGTTGATACGCCCGCCCCAGCCGTTCCGCAGGGGCCGTTCCATCCTCAGGATCACCGAGTGATAACGGGCTTTGCCCGCGCTCACCTGGTGGGCCAAGAGGTTGTCGAACTGCGGGTAGGGACGCAGGAGTTGGCCGCGGGAGATGGTCGGTGAACTCGAGAAGGCGCCGAAGGTCGCGTTGCCGAAGAACGGATTCGGAACCTGCTGCGCCAGGGCCGCGCCGAGGGCCTGATTTTGCGCAGAAAGCTGGTTGATATTCACGGTTGCGGAATCGTTCCCCCCGACCCCGATCCGCTCGGTGCGGGAGCCGATGTAGCCGAGGCCCAACGTGAGTTTGCCGGCAATCTCTCGCTGAAAGTCGAGGGAGTACTGTTGCACATAGGGAGACTTGCGGAACTGGTCCACGAATTCCACGGTGCCGCCCGCGCCCGTCGCCAAGCCGCCCTTGCTGCCGGTGGGCTGCTGGAAGCCGCTCGGGAACGGGTTCGTGATGTTACAGGTCGCGCAGGGGGTCAGGCCTCCGTCGGTGCTCGCCACGTAGTCGGACACCTGGGTGAAGCCGCGCGCCCCCAGGTTCGTCTCGCTCGGGAACGCGTACTGGTAGGGAGCCCAGAACAGGCCAAAGCCTCCGCGCAAAACCGTCTTGGAGTCGATCGACCACGCGAAGCCCGCGCGCGGCGCGAACTTCGCCTTGGAGGGATCGCTCTGGTGGGTCGGATATCCATCCACTCCCGCGTATTGCAGGCCTCCTTTGAGGTTGAGGCCCCCGACCTGCACGGGGAACGCGCGGTCACGGTCGAAGCCGACCGTGAAGGCGTTGTTCTTCTCCTGCAAGCCCTGCTCGAACTCGTAACGGACGCCCGCGTTGACGGTCAGGTTGGAATTGATCCGGATGTCGTCCTGGACATACCCCGCGTAGTAGTTGATGAAGAAGTCGTTCGGTGTCGCCACAACCATGCTCCCGTTGGACGGGTAGCCGAGAAGGAACGACGCGAGCGCGTACTGGTCGTTGTTCGTGGGGCTCAGCGGGTTGGCGCTCGAGAACTGGCCGTTGAAGGTGAATTCACCGCTGGACTGGCCGGATGTGGTGTTCTTCAAACCGATCTTCCGGTAGGACGCGCCGAACTTGACCGTGTGTTTGCCCATCAGCCTGGACATCGAGGCATTGGCGTCATAGGAGTAGTAGGTGGTGTCCTGGATACCACGGTCCCCAAATAGCCGGCCGGCGTAGTCCGTGCCGTAATCCCCGACGGCGAAGGCGGGGAACTTCTTCTCCGGAACGGCGGAGACGTACGACGACGCGAAACCGAGGGTGCCGGGGTCGAAGGCCACGGGCCGGCAGTCGTCGGCGAAGGTGGTATACCCGAACCGCACGTGTCCGACGGTGCTGGCGTTGGGGGTGATGGTGTTGTTCACGGCTATGGCGTGGACCGTGCGGTAGAGAGCGCCGTCACCGGGGTCTGCAGGGTTTTGGCCGATGTCCCCACCGTAGGAACGAACTGCGGGCTCGGTCGAGTCGTAGTATCCATACATCGCCGACGAGTGCACCTTTTCGTTCCATATCTGATCGAGCTTCAGAGTTCCAGTGATGGACTTGTCCACCAGGGAAGCGTCGAAGGCTCCCGCCTTGGGCCAGAATTTCCGGAGTCCCGTGGCTACCGGGCTGATGCGATTGGCCGGTATCACGTTGCCCGGGAAGGGAGTGCGGATGAACTGCCCGGGCCTCGTCGGATCGGGCCGTGTGGTCAGGGGATCGTAAATCGTGATACCGCTTTGGGAGAAGTCTCCGTTCAGCTCGCGATCGGTCGGTGCGACCACGACCTGGCTGCTTCGGGTGTTCGTATCGTAGCCCTCGAAGGTGCCCCAGAAGAAGGTCTTGTTCTTGACGATCGGGCCGCCGATCGAGCCACCGTACAGATAGAAGTAGGTATCGGACTTCTCGCAGGCACTGGCATCCTCGTCGCAGGCCTTCTGGGAGAAGAAATCCCGGGCACGCATCTTGCTTGGCCGGGTCTGGCCCAAAAGTGCGCCATGCCAGGAATTGGTCCCCGACTTACCCGTCATGTTGAACACGCCGCCGCCGGTGCGCCCCATCTCGGAGTCGTACGTGCTGACCTGGATCTTGACCTCTTCCACCGCCTCGAGCGAAGGGATGATGGTGGCGCGGTTGCGGATGTCGACGATCGAAACGCCGTCGAGAGTGTAGTTGTTGCCGCGACGCGGTCCGCCCCCGAGGGAGAGGAGCGAGGAGTTGGTCTGGTCTTGCTGGCGCACGAACTGCGGGTCGCCGGTGTGGGTCACACCGGGGGTAATGGTGGCCAGGAAGAACGGGTTGCGGCCGGCGGTCGGAAGGGTTTGCAGCGTCGCGGAGTCGAGCGTGCTGCTCACCGACGCGTTCGAGGTCTCAAGCAGCTGGGCCGTGCCTTCGACTACCACGTTCTCCGTCAGCGTTCCGATCACGAGGGTGTAGTCGAGGGTGCGGAACTGCTGAGTGCCGATGCGGACTCCTTTGCTGTCGATGGTCTTGAAGCCCTGAATCGCAACCTTGATGGCGTAGCTTCCAGGATCGACCTGCGCGAAAACGTACTCTCCCAGGCTGTTCGTCTGGGTGGTGCGGGCCGCATTGGTCCCCTCGTTGGTCAACGTGACAGAGACTCCGGGCACCACTGAGCCCGCTTCGCGGACGATTCCGCGCAGGCCTCCATGGTACGTCTGTGCTAAGGCCGCGGTTGCGCCGACCAGCAGCAAAACGCTGCACGCGAGCAAGTTTCTCAGTTGTTTCATCGAAAGCTCCAAAGTAGAGAACGCCAAAGAATTCGCCTGAATTGCCCCGGCTTTTTCCCACTAGCCCAGCACGAAAACTGGACCGGACAAAACCGGGGGTTCGGACGGTGAACCCAAAAGTGCGCCAATCGTAGTCCCGCTTCGATGCGAAAAGCAAGTTGGTTTTCAATTTTCTTCGTAGGGGTCGTGGCTTACGCCCTTTTCTTCCCCACGGCGGAAAATTGGCGGATTAAGGGGCGGCCGCAGCGGCGGCCTGGCGCGCCGCTTTGCGTGCGCTCGCGATTGCCGATTCGAAGGCCCAGTCCCACGCTCCGCCCTCATCGTCGCCGAGCGCGGTAATGAAGGCCGACTCCCGGACTTCCTCGTACCAGGCGAGTTCGAGTCGATACGCCTCAGCCTCTTCGAGGGCTCCGTCGTGGTGCGCCAGTTCGTGGCGCATGGCGCCCCCGAGGCCGAGCCACGCGAATGCGATCTGGTAGTTCTCGGGCACGTCGATCGCACCCGCCGGGTAGAGATGGGAACGCGGATTCAGCAGGGCCACCTGTCTTATATAGATGCGCCGCACCAGGCCAAGCGATTCCACGTAGGCCGCCCATCTTTCCCGTCCAAGACCCGGCGCCACCCACAATTCGCCTTTCTGGCGAAGTTGCTCGAGCCGGTCGGCGAGTGGGGTCTGGCCGAACTGCCCGAGATGGCTCTGCAGCCGGCGGAACGCGGCGAGGTCGTCGGGACGGCTCTCGTCGAGGAGCACGCCAAGGGATCCGACGGCGGCGTCGCATTTCGCCTCCGCGATGCGAAGCACGCCGTAGTAGGTGGCGGCGACCAGGACCACGGCTCCGATCAACTGCTCCCGTACCTGCACTCTGTATTCTTCTCCCGGTCTTTCTGGGTCGCGTCAGCGGGAGCCCATTGAGGCAGGAGTCCCGGGGAGACCGGCCGAGTTATCCGCCGACGATCCCAAGAGGTGGGCGACTTTTCCACCGCCCGCGGGTGAAGTCGGGCACGTCGACCGCCTTGGATCTCGCCGCGACGGACTTCGCGGTCAAATCCACCATGCAACTCCAGGCCGCGGCGTCATAGATGTCGAAGTCCGTGGGCTGGCCCTGCTGGAGGCATTCCACGAGACGCAGGTCTTCGAGGAAGTCCATGCCGCCCTCGCCGTTGCTGGCGTTCTTCACGCGGTCGGTCTTCCACAGCGGATGGTCCCACTCGGCCGCGAAGTCTTCGAGAGGCCTGTGCCGATGGGGCGGCGTCTGCCCGTCGAAGTAGAAACGCGGGGGGAATCCGGAGTAGATGCCCTTGCTGCCCTGGAAGACGTTGTAGCGCGCGTAGGGACGGGGAAGGTTCGTGTCGTGGACCAGGTAGATGGTCTTGCCGAGTTTGGTCTTGATCATCGCGGTGTGGACATCACCCAGGACGTAGCGCTCCTTGCGCCTCGGATCGTCTTCGGGCAGGTGCTCGCGCTGAAAATCCTGAAGCCCGCGGGAGTGGCTCGCCATGGCCACGAGGTAATCGAACTGATCGCCGCGGTTGATGCCCATGGCCTGGGCGGCTGGTCCGAGGCCGTGAGTGGGATAGAGATTCGCGTTCAATCGGGTGGCATGGGCGCGACGCCACAGTCCCTCGTCCCGATTCTCGAACTTGATTTCACGAAGGTCGTGCTGATAGCCCACCTCCGCGTGCATGGCCTCGCCGAACAGACCCTTGCGCAACATGTGCAGGACCATCATCTCCGGCCGGTCGTAGCAGCAGTTCTCCATCAGGAGGCAGTGCTTCTGCAATTTCTCCGAAGTCTCGACCAGCTTCCAGCAGTCCTCGACGGTCTGGGCGGCCGGAACTTCGCTGGCCGCGTGTTTCCCGTTCTTCATGGCCGCGAGCATCACGGGCACGTGCCATTCCCACGGGGTGGCGGTGTAGACGAGGTCGAGATCTTCCTCCGCGCAGAGTCTTTCGAAGTCGCGCGGTCCGCGGGTGAAACCCTTCGGCTCGCGCTTGCCCGCGTCCTTGGCGAGCTTCTGGGCCCGCGCCACTTTTTCCGGAGCGATGTCGCAGACCGCGCGCAGCTCGACCCCCTCGAGGTCGAGGAGATTCTTCACGTGCTCCGTGCCCTGGAGACCGACGCCCACGAAGCCCACGCGAACGATAGGGATCGCAGGCGCCTGGAAGAACTCCGAAGGCCCCTCGCTTTCCAGCGTGGTCGCCGCGCCTTCGGTGGCTCCGGCCAGACTGGCGCCCGCGGAGGCGAGGGCGCTCGCCTCCATGAAACTCCGTCTCGAAACATCGTTCGGGGTCATGACTCAAATACTTTTTCAAACCGCTGCAGGACGATGCGCATGAAATAGACGGAGGCGACCGCGACCACCCCGAAGATGGCCGCCGAACCCATCCGCCCGTACAGCAATTCACCCACGCCGAAGAGAAGCGAGTAGACCAGCGCGCACCCCGCGATGGCGCCGGACAGAGAATCGCCGAAGTGCGTCTTCTCGGGACTGGTGATGCCGAGCCTGACCCGCGCCGCCCTCCACAAGCCGCCGCCCACGCCGGTTTGCGCGATGAACCGCCTTAGGGTCGCGTCGTCGGAGGGCGGGAACGCGAAAGTGGCGATCACCGCCGCGACCGTAGTGACCGCCACCGTGATCACGAGTTTCAGAGAACTCGAATAGGCCGCGGTCACAGCGCTGTACCGGAAAAAGAGAGCGAGGGTCATGGAAACCGCCATGCCCACGATCTCGGTCCAGGGATTCACCCGCCACCAGAACCAGCGCAGGAGATAGATCGCTCCGGTCCCCGCGCCCACCGAGACGAGGAGACTGAACGCCTCCGACGCGCTGCCCAGGGTGAGCATGAAAGCACCCGCGCCGATCGCCATGAGGGCCGACGAGACACGGCCCAGACGCACCAGTCTCTTTTCCGGCGCGTCGTGATTGATGAAACGCACGTACACGTCGTTGACGATGTAGGAAGCGCCCCAGTTCATGTGGGTCGACATGGTCGAGAGGTACGCGGCCAGCAGAGCGGCCACCACCAGGCCCTTGAGACCGGAAGGAAGCCCGAGCAGCATCGCGGGATAGGCGAGATCGTGATTGATGAGCGTGGGGTCGACGTGGGGGAGGGCGATGCGGAGTGATTCGAGGGTGGGGAAGACCTTCATCGACGCGAGGGCCACCAGAATCCACGGCCACGGCCGCAGAGCGTAGTGCGCGATGTTGAACCACAACGTCCCTTGAAGCGCGTCCTTGGGTGAGCGAGCCGCGAGCATTCTTTGCGCGATGTAGCTGCCTCCACCCGGTTCGGCGCCCGGATACCAGGTCGACCACCATTGGATGAGGAAGGGAATCAGAAGGAGCGACATCACGGCGTCCCCGTTCGAAAAATCCGGCAGGAGGGACAGGGTCTGCGGATCGGTGGTCTCGATGAGGTGTTTCAGCCCGCCCACTTCGGGGCGCGCCACCGCGAAGAACGCGGCCGCCGTGACCCCGATCATGGCCAGAGAGAACTGGATCAGGTCGGATACCAGGACGCCGGAGAGTCCGGCAGGAGACCCGAAGATGATGGACATGGCGACGCAGGCGACCACCGCATGTTCCCGGGAAAGGCCCAGCATGACCGAACCCATCTTCACGCCCGCCAGGGTGACCGAGGCCATGACCAGGATGTTGAAGAACACGCCCAGATAGACGGCACGAAAGCCGCGCAGGAATGCCGCGGTCTTTCCGGCATACCGCAGTTCGTAGAACTCGAGATCGGTGAGGAATCCCGCGCGTCGCCACAGCGGCGCATAGAAGAAGACCGTAACCATTCCGGTGACCAGAAAGGCCCACCACGCCCAATTACCGGAAACCCCGCCGGTTCGCACGAGGTCGGTGACGAGATTGGGTGTGTCGGTGCTGAACGTGGTCGCGACCATCGACGTTCCGATGAGCCACCACGGCGCGCTGCGCCCGGAGGCGAAGAATTCATCCTTGCCCTTTCCCGCTCGCTTGGCCAGCATCAGAGTGGGGACCGCAGCGAGGGCGACGCTGAGGATGACGATGATCATGTCGAGGGAGGTCATGGGGTCACGGGACCATACAGCAGCGCGCCCTGCCAGGAAACCCGTTCGAGAAAGGCCAATTTCGGGAACCTTTCGTCATTGCGAGCCGTGGACGTCCGTCGGACGTGACTATTGGGAGAAACCCCACACCGTCATTGCGAAGGCCAGATCGGTCTGGTTGGCCTGAAGCAATCTCCCGAGAGATTGCTTCACTCGATCCCGGAACTTCGGCTCA
>JANLSZ010000375.1:0-10790 GCA_031362685.1 Vicinamibacteria bacterium
GCCCAGCGAATAGACATCGCTGCGCGCGTCGACGGTGCGCGCATCGAACTGCTCGGGCGACATGTAGGCGGGGGTGCCCACGAACTCGCCGGTCTGGGTCACCCTCTCCACATCGAGCCCCTCGGGCCGGGCCAGACCAAAATCGACGAGGCGGATGGTCCCGTCTTCGGCCAGCATGATGTTCGCGGGCTTGACGTCGCGGTGGACCACGCCCTCGGCATGGGCGGCCGCGAGCGCATCCGCCACCACCGCGGCGAGCGCCACCGCCTCCTTCAGCGGGAGGACCCCGCTCTTCCGCAGGGCAATTCTGAGATCGTGACCACGCACGATCTCGGTCACGAAGAACAGATCCTCGCCCTGAACGCCGTGATCGATGATGCTCAGGATGGAGGGATGCCGGAGGCGCGTCAGCACCGCGATCTCGCGCCGGAAGCGATCGAGACTGATGGAACTGGTCGAAGAATCGCGGCGGAGAGCCTTGAGGGCCAGGTCCCGTCCATCGACGGTGTCGTGGACGCGGTAGACGTCGCCCATGCCTCCCCGCCCGAGTATCTCCTCCACCCGATAGCGTTGCCCGAACATCCGGTTCTGCGAGGGATTGAACTCGGCATTGGAAATCGCCTGCTGAAAGGCCAGGGTGGGCGCCTCCGGAGAGGGAACGAGAGTCACCGCCGAGGTGCCGCACAAAGGACAGTCGTGAGCGACCTCCGCGTTGTCGAAGCCGCAGGACTCGCAGGTGCGGAAAAGCCGGACCGCCATCGACTAATCGTACCGCGTCGGGCGGCGGCTCACACCGATCGCGACAGCCTGACCGTGCCGGAGCCGGTCAGGGCTTCGAGATGGGTCACGAGGTCGGCGGTGAGCTTCACCCGCAGTTTGTCTTCCACCCGGACCAGGGCCATGAACTCCGCCGGACGGTGGACTTCGATCGAGACCGCGATCTCGCCGGCGTGGTTTCCGAGAACGCGTTTAATTCCTGCGAACACCGTTTCCTCGAGCACGCCCATATCCACTCGGACCCGGATGGACTTCGCCATCATGCGCAACGTTGAATCGAGCGGCGCCAGGTCCGAGACGATGAGCTTGGGCCGTTCATCGTCATCCTTGGCCTCGAGTTTGCCCCGGACCAGGAACGCCTCGTCATCCTTGACCTTCCCGCCGCACTGCCGGTAGGCCTCCGGGAAGATCACCGCCTCCACCGTTCCTTCGAAGTCATCCAATTGACAGGCGGCCATGCGATCGCCTTTCTTCGTTTTCAGGAGACGCAGCCCCGACATCAGGCCCATGATGGTGACCTCGCCCATCTGCCGCGCCTTCACCAACTGCCCGAGCGTCCCGCTGGCGAACTCCTGAATCTCCGCCTTGTACCGTTCGATGGGATGGCCGGAGAGATAGAAACCGAGGCTCTCCTTCTCGAAGGCGAGCCGCTCGCCCTCGGACCAGCGCGGAACATCGGAAAGCGTGCTCTTCCTCCATGGCGCCGCCACCGGTTCCAGGCCGTCATCCATCAGACCGAAGAGATTCGCCTGCCCGGCTTCGCGATCCGCGCGCAGGCGCGAGGCGCGGTCGAGCGAGGTCTCGAGCTCGGCGAACAGCACATGACGCCGCGGGTCCACGGAGTCAAAGGAGCCGCTCTTGATGAAGCTCTCCACCGCGCGTTTGTTGGCGGTCTTCATGTCGACGCGCGAGGCGAAGTCATCGAGCGACGTGAAGGGGCCCTCCTTCCGAGCCAAAACCACCGACTCCGCCGCACCTTCGCCCACGTTCTTAACCGCCGACAGGGCGAACCGGACCGCGCCGTTCTCCACCGTGAAGTCCGCGAGCGACGCATTCACGTTCGGCGGCAGCACGGTGAGGCCGAGGTCCCGCGCCTCGGCGCTGTAGGCCACCAGCTTGTCGGCGTTCGCCTTTTCCATGGTGAGCAGCGAAGCCACGAAGAAGGCCGGATAGTTCGCCTTCAGGTAGGCGGTCTGGTACGCGATCCACGCATACGCCGCCGAGTGCGACTTGTTGAAGCCGTAGCCCGCGAACATTTCGATCTGATCCCAGATCTTGGTGGCCTTGTTCACCGGCACGTTGTTGGCGACGCAGCCGGAAACGAACTTCTCCTTGAGCGCCTCCATGACCGAAGCGCTCTTCTTGCCCATGGCCTTGCGCAGGATGTCGGCCTCGCCCATGGTGAAGCCCGCGATGGCCGCGGCGATCTGCATGACCTGCTCCTGGTAGACCATGATGCCGTAGGTCTCGCCCAGGATCTTCTCGAAGGCCGGATGCTCGTACATGACCTTGGTCTGACCGTGCCGCCGTTTGATGAAGTCGTCGATCATCTGCATCGGCCCCGGTCGATACAGGGCGTTAAGCGCGGTGAGGTGCTCCAGCCGATCCGGCTTGAACCGCCGGAGCTGGTCCTTCATGCCGTCCGACTCGAACTGGAACACGCCGTTCGTCTTGCCCGCGGCGAACAGCTCGTAGGTCTTCGCGTCGCCGTCGATGAGTTGGGACGGGTCGACCTTCTCGCCGGTCTGGGCCTCGATCATCTTCACGCAGCGGTCGATCAGGGTCAGGGTCGACAGACCCAGGAAGTCCATCTTGAGGAGACCGATCTCCTCGACGCCCTTCATGTCGAACTGGGTCACTACCGACTCGGTGCCGGGGAACTTGTAGAGCGGGACCAGGGTGGCGAGGGGCACGGGCGAGATCACGACGCCGGCCGCGTGGGTCGAAGCGTGACGAGTGGTGCCCTCGAGACGCTTCCCGATGTCGATGACCCGCCGGGTCAGGTCTTCCTTCTTGTAGGCGTCGGCCAGGGCGGGCGAGTCCTGAAGCGCCTTCTCGAGGGTCATTCCCAGGTCGGCCGGGACCATCTTGGCTATCCGGTCGCTGTCCGAGAACGAAAGGTCGAGCACGCGCGACACATCGCGCACCACCGCCTTCGCCTTCATCGTCCCGAAGGTGATGATCTGCGCTACGTTCTCGCGGCCGTACTTCTGGGTGACGTACTCGATCACTTCAGAGCGCCGGTTCTCGCAGAAATCGATGTCGATGTCGGGAGGGCTGATGCGCTCTTCGTTCAGGAACCGCTCGAAGATGAGACCGTGCTCCATGGGATCGATGTCGGTGATCTTCAGGACGTAGGCGACGAGGCTTCCCGCCGCCGAGCCGCGGCCCGGACCCACGGGAATCCCACGCCGGTGAGAAAAGTCGATGAAGTCCCAGACGATCAGGAAGTACCCAGAGAAGCCGACACGATGGATGACGCCGATTTCGCGAGTGAGCCGCGCCTCGTACTCCGCCAGCGGAACCTTCAAGCGTCCCGAAGCCGCCAGCGGCTCCAGCATCTTCAGGCGCTCGGCATACCCGTCCTTCGCCACCTTTTCGAAGTACGACTCGATCGTGTACCCCGCCGGCACGTCGAAACGCGGCAGCTTCAGCTCGGTCTCGAGCTTGAACTCCACCATGTCGGCGATCTTCACGGTGTTCGAAAGTGCTGCGGGCACATGGCCGAAGAGCGTTTCCATTTCCTCGGCACTCTTGACGTAGAACTCCTGGGTCTGAAACTGGAACCGATTCGGGTCACTCAGCTTCTTCCCCGTCCCGATGCAGAGCAGAACCGCGTGCGCCTCGTGGTCGTCCTTGTGAAGGTAGTGCGCGTCGTTGGTGGCCACGAACGGAAGGCCCGTCTTCTTCTGGATACGCATCAGACCCTTGTTCACCTTGGTCTGCTCGGGGATCTTGTGATCCATCAACTCCAGGTAGAACCGGTCCTTGCCGAAGATGTCGCAAAACTCCATGACCGACTTGATGGCGCCCGCCTCGTCGTCCCGCATCAGCGACTGCGAGATCTCGCTGGCCAGACACCCGGAGAAGCCGACCAGGCCCTTGCGGTGCTGGGCCAGGACTTCTTTATCGATTCGAGGCCGGTGGTAGAAGCCCTCGGTGTAGCCGATTGACGAAAGTTTGGCGAGGTTGTGATAGCCCTCGTTCGTGGTCGCGATCATCCCGAGGTGGTTGTAGGCATTCGCGATGCCCCCACCGCTCTTCTCGAGCCGCGAGCCAAGGGCCACGTAGCTCTCGCACCCGATGATCGGCTTGATCCCGGCCTTCTTGCACGCCGCCGCCCACCCAACCGCGCCGAACATGGCGCCATGGTCGGTGATGGCCATAGCCGACATTCCCATCTCCTTCGCCGCCTTGGCCAGTTCATCCAGATGGCACGCCCCGTCGAGGAGGGAGAACTCAGTGTGCAGATGCAGATGAACGAATTCAGGAGCGGCCATGGAGGGGGAGGGAGTTTAGCCGGGCCATTCCTTCGTCATTGCGAGGAGATCCACGGACTGCGTCCGTGCCTGTGGAGAGAAACCCACCACCGTTATCGCGAGGGGCCCCATCCGGACGCCCACTGGCGCTCCGCGTCATGTGTGTTGAGTGGCGAACCGTGCTTGTTTCACCTGCGCTCGGCGAGCCTTAGCGTGCGAAAAATCCCCTACTGAGGTTTTGCCGCCACGAGGGTGCCCTTAGAGCGCTTTGAGGAACAGAATGACCTGAAGCTGCTGACGGGGCGACAGCTTCCGCCACTTCTGCATCGAGAGTCTGGCCTCACTACGAAAGCCGCCGGTCTCACCAATGGCCGGACACGTATCGTTTGGCAAGGCGCCCGCCTGGGGGCAGCCAGCGACCGGGTCCGGAAGATCATGCAGCTCGATCGCAGCGTTAAGAGCCGTGTCCATATCCGTAATGACGAGCGGATAGTTGGCCCGCTCGGAGTCTGTAGCCACGGTCCGTGCCGGTCGATCGGGGTTCAGGAAGACCCGAATATCGTGGAGGAAAGGAGGGCCTACGCGACCGATCCCCATGAGAGGTGGAGTGCGCCATTCCTTTCCGGAGGCCACACCCTGCGCGGGCAAGGCAAAATCCGCCAGGTTTCGGTTGATCTCCTGGGACGGACGCGGAGGTACGGAGTCATTCCGGCCCTGTCGGATCTGGCCCATGTCGTGCAGCAGCAGATCGGAGAAGAGCGGGAAGTACTTGTTGCTGAGGTGGCGCGCTCCAACCTGAGACGGCGACGTTCCGGTGGTCGCGATGGGGAAATGGCAGCCGACACAATTGAGCTTCCGGTCGGCCGCGATGCCTCTTTCGGCGTCGGGACCATTGCCGATCGCGGTGGCGCCCGGAAGCATGCGGCTTCGGAACGTGACCAAGTCCACACCAAAGAGATCGGCACCGGCCTGGATGTCGACCGCGCCCGGCGACGTCGCCGGGCTCTCGAGGAGTCGCGAATCGACATCGGGCAGGCTGATCATGCGGATCAGGTTGCGTAGACCGATGATGTCATCCGCCTTCAGTTCTGGATCGGGCGCCTTGTCGCAGTCCCGGCCCACGTTCTGGTTGTTGTTCTGCTCGGTCGGCGCGAAGGGACTGGTCATGCCGATCTCCCCCTGTGTACCGCCAATCATGAACTGGAAGAGCGTCGGACCGGCCGCGCGCAAGCCGAAGCGCGACACTCTTATAACCGGGTCGCCCCCGAGGAAGGCGGCGGCAGCGCTGTTCTCGTTGTGCCGACCGGAAATACAGTCGCCCAGGCACTCGGGCCCGCCGGGAGGAAGCAAAGAGGAGACGCTATTGCTGGCGTCGGTTGGGTCATCGCCCGCGACGATGTCACCAGCGAAAATGGCTTCGATCAGACCTCGACCGACGTAAGGAGGCGCCGCCCGCTCCCCCTGCGATCGGCGAAAACCGAGCTGGGAGGTGCCCGTGACCGGGTCAATGCCACCCTGGAGGTTTGGATCGACCGACTCGGGCGGAATGATGTCCGCCTCGCAGTCGCCGGTGGTCCGGATGTGCTGGATAGGGCCTCCGAAGATCGCGAGGGGATCAAACAAGCCACTGGCCGGCGAATAGTCGCCGAACAAGGTGAAAGCCGCGGTCGGGGGCGGGTTATTTTTGGTGATCACGGCATAGTCGGTTGGCCCGGTGCGTCCGGCGCGCGAGGCGGGCGTCGCGATGGTCAGAAGTCCCGAACTCGCAGGTATGTCTTGGGCGTTGAGGTGACACCCGAGGCAGCGGTTCTGGTTGAAGACCGGACCAACGCCTTCCTCGGCGGTGTGCTCGGTGATGAAGAACGTGAACGCCTTCTCGATCGCCCGGCGCTCTTCGTCGTTGATCCCGGGATAGGCCAAGGTCTCCAGAGATCGTGCGGTTGCGTAAACACTTCGAGGGACCCGAGCGGCGGCACTTGCCGTACCGGATCGTGGCCCCGCAATGCCGGACAAGTCGCGATCATCGACGGTGGACAGCCGCTCAGTGAGGTTGCCGTCTTTGCCGCACCCGGCCAAGGGCAGTGTCATCGAGGCTGCGAGCACAAAGTAGAGGCGGAACTTGTAGTTCTTCATATGCTGTCCTGCTCCTAAAAGTCCCAGATGAGGTCGAGAAACAAGCGGTGTACCTGCTCGTCCTTGCGCGGGAAACCCTTGAAGTTGAAATACTGGAAGAGACCAAGAAGGTTTTTCGACACTCGGTAGTTGCCGCCGACTTCGAAGCCCTTGTAGGAAGATCCGGCTCCGAGGTCGGAATCCGCGAATGTCGCGAGCACGGAATCCGCGTCCACGTCGCGCCACGTCCCGTGCAGAGTGTACGGATGCGGCCCACCTGCCCAAGCCCCCCCCACCAATCCTAGACTGATCGAATAGCCGACCTTATCCAAGGCCACCGCCGAGTTGTGAGTGAAGTCGCCCGCCAGAAACACCTCGGGCTTCCCCAGGCGATTGCCCAGCACATGGAACTTGATCGTAGCCGCCGCGTTCCAGATCTCGAAGTCGTCCTCCACGAAGCCATCGGCGCCGGGGCCATAGTTGACGGCGTTGTTGGTGTGCTGGAGCCCCGGTCCCATCAAGATCGGACTGGTTCCGGGAAGTACGAAGGCGCTCTGACCGGGGGTGAGGTTGGGCGCACGCAAGCCGACATTGAGGTTCGTGTAGTGAAAGTACCCGCCGGCGGCCTCGAAGTGGGGCGTCGTGAGCTTGAGCTGGTCGCCTGCCATATAGGCGGTGCCGGTGATTCCGCTGAACCGGTTGTTGGTGATGTCCTGGAACACAAAGTACACGAGATTGTTGTCGAGGCGCACTGGTCTCTCGGCGCTGCCTCCTTTGTGAAGCCGGGCTTGCAGCGCGACGCCGGCCGGGCTGACGTCGTCATCCCACAGGAGTTCGCTTCGCCAGGTGCCTGCTCCCGCGCGGTAGATTGGAAGGGGCATTTTCCCTGCGGTCAAGACCATCTTGTCGCGATCCTTAAAAGGCTTCACCGAAAGGAAGAAGCGATCAGCGTTGAAGCTGGCGGGACGCAGCACGTCGCCGAAACGCACAAAAGGCGAGGCAGGGTTTGGGGCTTCCCCGGTGCTGAACCGGAGCCCTCCGCCCACGATGGAGTCCGCCTTCGCCGACTCCATCCCGAACCGGATGCGCGATCGCAGACCGTCGATGCGATCATCTCCGAGCAACAGATCGTTCTGGTCGTTGATATCCGTGAGGTCCTGGCGAAAGGTCAGGGACGCGGTGAATCTCAACGGGAATGATGAGACGACGGCCGGTTCGGCCTTTTGCGGCTCAGGCGTGGGTGTGGGCTTGGCGTCTTGGGCAGCCGCGAAACTACCGAACAGCCAGAGGACAGCACCCAAACGAGCCTTCTCAGCCAAGTCATTGTTCACAAAAAGGTCCCTCCAAATGGGTTGCCGTCTGGGCCGACTCTCCAGACCCTTGGCAGAGTAGGTCGACCCAGGCAACTCGGGTCACCTTAGCCAAGCATCGGAGGCTCGTCAAGCCTCAGACTACAGCCTCAGACTACTGAAACTGCGGTCATGATGGATCTTCCCTCGATCTTGTAGACAGTTCATGTCGTTGAGATCTGAGCTTCAAACTCAGCCGGTGGCGAACCGTGCTTGTTTCACCGACGCTCGGCCGGAAGTGGAAACGGGTCCTAGCGAATGGGTGCGGCGAGGGTCTGCTCTTCCGCGGACATCACGATCTTGAGAGAGAACGGGGGCAGGCCAATTTCATCCATCGCGCCCATCAGCTCGGCGGCGTCGATGCGCTGATCGGGTTCGAGATAGCGGGCGTGGATGGTGACCTTCCCGGTCGCGCGCTCCGCCACCACGCTGTCCAGCCACTTCAATCGTCCCGACTGACGCGTCTTGGCCAGTTCCGGCATGCGCTCGCAGGCATCCTTGCACATGCCGCAGCAGATGTGACGGACCTGGGCTTCGAACCGGAAGTGACGGACTCCGCCAAACTGCATCTGCGAGGCCACCATGCCTTCATCCCGCAACGCGCGGTCGATGGCCACGAAGTCGATCTGGTTGACATCCTTCACGTCGATGTCCAGCCATCCCCCGTAGTCCGCCGCGGGCCCGGCAACCTCGGCCTCTTCCTGAGTCTTGAGGCTGCCCTCGCGGACGTTCATGGCGGCATCCTGGAGCCAGGGGAGGGCCTGAAGCGCCTTCTTCACGCTGTCGAGGCACCCGGTGCAGCAGAGGTGATTGATGCGCAGGGACAGCGCGGTTTTGGCCGGCACCTCCGCCTTGCTCGTCCAGAGATGGCGATTGAAGGTGAAGTCGATGCCCATGCAGGCTCCCAGCCAGGCGATGGCCATGGCGAGGATCTGCGGGCTGGTGGCGAGTTTGATTTTGCCGATCATGGTCGTGAGCTTCCTACTTCAACATCGAACGGTCGGTAAACGTGAGGAAATAGAGCATGGGCATGACGGCCAGCAGAGCGATCCCCACCGCGCAGGCTCCCATCAGGGCAAACCGCTTGACCGGTGAGCCCTTTCGCATCAGGCGTTCGATCCGCTCCAGCGGGTTGAACTCGGACCGCAGATAATTCGAGGTGATCACGGCCAGGGCGCAGCCGATGGGGTAGATGTGGGGGATCTCGTCCCACCCGAAGTCCACGAGCATGAGCTTGGTGAACATCACGCACATGATGGTCGCCCACAATCGCGTGAACACTCCCATCATCACCATGAAGCCGCTCATGACTTCGGCGAGAGCGAAGGAAACCACCCAGGCTTCGCGGCGCATGGCCGGATCGGTGCCGAGAGCGAAGAAGCCGACCAGCGGGTCGCTCATCATGCTTGGATAGTTGTCGGCCACGCCGATGGTGAGGTCGTGGTTGTAGATCTTCGACCAGCCGAGAACGAAGAAACCGAGACCGAACACGAACCGGATCCAGCGGGTTTGCTCCGCGTTCATCCTGGTGATGGCCAGCTTGTGCGAAATCCACGGGGACATGGCGTAAAGAATGCCCGCGGTGACCACGGGGATGGCGTCGATGGCGACGAAGGGTCCCCAGCGGAAAAGGTAGAACCAGGTGCCGATGATCATCGCCCCGCACAGGGGGAGAAGAGTCTGGGTGAGGATCAGGACGGCGAGCGCCACCTGGAGGAACTTGAAATACACCGCGGAACTGGGCTCGAGGGGATAACTCGGCATCACCAGGGCGTCGTTGGTGGCGGAGAACATGAGGACCAGCGCGGGACTGCGCAGGAACATGATGACCGACCATTCCCCAAAGGTGTAGAACGCGGCCGAGCGCACCGGCTTGTCCATGATGAAGCAGGCCAGGTTGTGAAGGGCGCGTTGAGGCCAGCCCCCTAGCCGGCTCAGAACCTTGTTGCGGATGAACTCGTCGAGTTCTTCGCGCAGGAACCATATGAAGAGGAAGGCGCTGAGGACGACGCTCACCAGCAGCCCTATCTGGATCATGTTGGGATCCACGCCGAACAGCATCCCCGCCTTCTGCAGGAAGAAGCTGTTCTGCAGCGGGTGCTTCATGTCGTGCTTGACGAAGCGCTCGTGAGCCGACACGAAGCTCGGCAGCAGCACCAACAGGCCCATCAACCCGCTGGCCCGGACGCAGCCGCGCAGATGAAGGAAAAGGCGGGAGGCGGGCAGAGATGTGGTCATGCTGAGCCTGACCCCTATTGAGCGGCGTATTCGAGGGCCCGGTTCAGGGCCCTGGGGTCGGGCACGATCCACGATGCCTTGTCGCGCTTCAGTAGCCCGTCCGTTTCATAGCCATCCAGAAGGCGGCTGACGATTTCAGCGTTCGACCCCACCATGGACGCGAGATCCTTGGCCGAAAGAGGCATGGAGATCTGCCAGCCATCGGGACCGGAGGTGCCGTGACGTTCGACCAGTTGGGAGAGCATTCGGAGCACGCGATACGGAACGTCGCGGAATGACAAATCGAGGACATCCTCGTTCATCCGGCGCAGACGCTCGGCGAAAGCCTGAAGAAGCATCCAGAAAACGGTGGGGTGCTTGTCGCAGAAGGCCTGAAAGTCCTTTCGCGTGAGCATCAGCATCTCCGAAGGCTCCAGGGTTTGCACACTGGCGGATCGGGGCAGGCCTTCGATCATGGCCAGTTCGCCGAAGGCCTCGCCCTTGCGAAGGACTCTCAGGATGCGCTGCTTGCCGTCTTCGGAGGTCTGGAAGATCTTGGCCGAGCCGGAAAGAACGACATAGAGAGAATCCGACGGGTCATCCTGGAAGAACACGGTCATGTCCGCCGGAAACTGCTTCTTCTGGGCGACGGCCTCGAGCTTGTCGAGAGTGTTCCCATCAAGTCGTTCGAAAAAAGATACTTGAGCTAACTGTCCGATGACGACCTCCTTTGCCCCCAGTTCGGCGGGGCGGACCTTGATGCTGCCGAAGTGTAGCGAAAAAACGAAAGCCCTGGTCGGACCCCGGCTGGAGCTGCTTATCGGGAGGAGGCAGGTCGTGCATTTCTATGACCGCG
>JANLSZ010000389.1:0-3427 GCA_031362685.1 Vicinamibacteria bacterium
CCGCGCCGCGTTGCCGGCAACACCGTTCTTGACCTGAATCGGCTCCGGGGACTGGGCCGACCGCGCCTCGGAAGGAGGGGCCGTTCGGGTAGATCTCGCCACGACGTCAGGCGCCTTCTCGATCGGCGGTCGATTCTTCAATGCAACCACGAAGCCCACCAGCAGCACGGCCGCGACCGCGAGCCACCAGGGAATCCGCGAAGCTCGGCTCTCGTTCAGCGCCTGGCGCACCGATGTCGCGTTCACGCGGCGCGGCTCGCCGTCCACCACCGAGGCCAGCACCTCGTCGATGGTGCGTTCGATCTCGTCCGGCGGGGCGAGAGTCATCAGGGCGCATCCTCCAGGGTTGCTCGCAACATCGCCCGGGCCTCGAAGACGCGACTCTTGACCGTCCCCTCCCGCACCCCAAGGGTATCGGCGATCGACGCGTAATCGAGGTCTCCGGTGCTGGCGAGCAGCAGAGTGTCCCGCAGGTGCTCGGGAAGGCGGTCGATCTCTCGCCTTACGCGAGCATGAACCGACGCGGCCAGAGTGGCCCTTTCGGGGTCGGCTCCTTGAGACGCAAGTTCAGCCGTATCGGGGGCGTCGAGATGGAGGAAGCTTCGGAATCGGCCCTTGCGCCGCTGATCCATCGACCGGTTCCAGGCGATTCTCGACAGCCAGGTCCGGAGCTGGGACTCCCCCCGGAAAGTGTCGAGCTTGCGGAAGGCGGTAATGAAGGTTTCCTGGGTCACGTCCTCGGCATCCTCGCGGTTGCGGAGCGCGGCCAACGCGGCCCGGAAGACGGCTCCCTTGTGGCGCTCGACAATTTCATCGAACGCAGTGGGGTCGCCGTCTCGAGCACGATGGACAAGCTCCTCATCGGTCACACAGTCCATAGACGGGTCTTGGAGGGTCGAGGTTGGCAGAATTTCCCAGCCGGCCCTCAACCCGCCAGGCTCACCGGGCCGGAGCGGAGGAAGTGGGGCCGCGGGCGAAACTGATCTGAGTGCCATCCGCCTGCTCGACGGTAAGGGTCATCGAGCCGGCCGAATCGGCGAAGCGCAACCGTAAGGTGGCGAGGGCGAACGAATCGCCACCCAGGGGTGTGAGCGCCTCGCTCAATCCCCCGCTCCGCCGCAAGTACCAGAGCTGACCGTCTCGCACGCTCACCATGCGGCCCTCGTAGGTTCCCGCGAGTTGCGCGAGACGCGTTGCGTTTGGGGACGTTGGACGCAGGCGGGCCTCGTTCGTTTCGATCAGGAGTCGCAGGGTCCGGGCGCGGCTGGGGTCGGTGGTCGAGGCGGCGATGGCTTTGAGGGCCGCGGCCTGGGCGGCCACCAGAGCTTGTTCGGGGTCCACCGCGAGGTCGGGCTGAACTCCCACCTGCTCCCACTCGCTCCCGGTCAAGGGATCGGAGACCCGCGTGATCGAGACCGAAACCGTGAAGCCGTTTCCTACCGGGATTTGCGCCACCATGTGGCCCGCCCCCGCGGTCCGCCGGCCCACCATGGTCGCGCGGCCCCGGTTCTTCAGCACGAAACAGAATTCCTCCGCGGCCGAGCCGGTGGCCTGACTGATGAGGACGAAGAGGGGCACGTCCGGCCGACGCGGACCGGGGACGTCGGCGAGGCTCATGCGGTGATTCGGCTCCGACGATGCGCGGGTGCGCACGTCGATGGTGGGCACGGGCTTGCTGCCAAGGAAGTGACTGAAGATGAAGTGGCTCATGTCCGAGGCCCCTCCTCCATTGCGGCGGACATCGATGATCATGGCGTCCGTCCTCGACAGGAATCGCAGCGCGTCCACCACCGCGTCCTCATACTCGCCGCCGGTGAAGCCGGTGATCTCGAGATAGCCCACATTCCCATCGAGGATCTCGGCCCGGCCCATGCCAAAGTTCAACGAGCGTGGATCGCCGAACGGGCTGGCCGCGCGGCCGGGGACCGGCGGCTCCTTCGAGTAGCGGAGGCCGAGGTGAAGGTCGCCGTTGACGGAGCGCAGGTCTTGTGTCACCGCTTCGCCGAATTGGGCCGGGTTGGTGATGGAATCGTAGGCGCCGGCCTCCTGGCGCGCGCGCAGCGCCTTCACGATGAGCGGAGCGGCCTCGACATCCACATAGGTGGAGTTCAGACGATTGATCACGCTCTCGAGGACCTCCGACCGAATGGCGGGCGTGAGGGAACCGTCAGCCGCGGTGACCGGTAGGGGCGAGGTCCCGAGAAGGACCGCGGTGACAAGAATCAAGGCAATGTAGCGCATCTGTTTATGACGTTCCCGACGCGCTCACGGACGAGCCGAACCTGGCTGCGGACGCTTTCCCGTCAGGACCACCACCAGAATTCTGGACGGCTTGTTCGTGGGATTGGACCAGCCGTGAAGGTTCCCGGCCTGGACCAGCACGTCTCCTTGATGCAGTCGGACCGGACCCTTTTCGAGAAGCAGATCGACCTCGCCGGTGAGAACCGCGATGTAGTCGAGGCTGTCCTGGCGATGAAGGTCGATCTTGATGCCTGCGGGCAGATCGGCGACATACAGACTCGTCCCCGCGAAGCCCTCGCGGTAGGCATTTCCGGCAGTGGCGCCTTCATCTTTAGTGACGCCGAGCGGCACCGGCATCTGCGCAGTCTCCCAAAGCCTGGTGATCCTGGAACCGTTCAGGACGCGAGAATTGGGGGAGGCGCCGTCGGCGATGACGATGGCATGGCCGTCTGAACCCTCCGCGGTCAAGACGCGGCGTTGATCGGGCAGGCCCGCGCCCGGCGGCAGGGCCGCGACGGGGACCGCACCCGTGGTTTGAAGCAGGGTCGAGAGCAGAACGGAAAGAAGCGGCATGGGGCCTCCAAAATGAGAGAGCTACAGCCTATGCTGTCCCGCACCATGTTTCAGGGCTGGAAGATCGTCGCGGTCAGCATCCTGACTCAGGCCGTTCAGGCCGGCCTGCTCATCTATTCGATCGGCATACTCGCCCTCGCGCTGGGCAAAGAGTTCGGCGGACCGCGGAAGGACATCATGTTCGCGGCGACGTGTCTCTCTATCGCGACCAGTCTGCTCTCGCCCCTGGGGGGCATCGCCATCGACCGTTCGTCCGCCCGACGACTGATGCTCGGCGGCATCACCGCCCTGAGCCTTGGTTTCATTCTGCTCGGCCAGGCGCGCTCGCTCACCCAGGTCTGGCTGGTGTTCGGTCTGGTCATGCCTTTCGGCAATCTGATGCTGGGGCAGCTGCCCACCGCGACCCTGATGACCCGCTGGTTTCGGGCGAGGCGTGGACGCGCCATGGGAATCGCCGCTTTGGGCACATCGCTCGGTGGCTTCGTGTTTCCGGTGCTGCTCTCCACTCTGTTCGGTTCCCTCGGATGGCGCAGTGCCGTGACTTTCGTAGGCGTGGCCGTTTGGATCCTCATTGCGCCGCTTATCGCTCTGGTGGTTGTGGATCGCCCCGAGG
>JANLSZ010000149.1:0-6545 GCA_031362685.1 Vicinamibacteria bacterium
CTTCGGCCCGGCGCCCCCACCCGATTGGGCGAATCGGCGGCCATGGCCCCGGCGCTGCGCCGGCGCTTCGATCGCGTGCTCGAGCTCAGCGAAGGGTTCGCGGAGGGCGGCGACGTGCTCGTAACCCCGCGAGCGGTTCTCATCGGCCTCTCGGCCCGCACCAGCGAAACGGGCGCATGGGCGCTGGTCGCTCTTCTCGAAGAGCTCGGGCGCAAGGGAGTCGTCGTGACCACGCCTCCCGGGGTGCTGCACTTCAAGACCGACTGCTCGCTGGTCGATGAGGAGACGATCCTGGCCACCGAGCGGCTGACCGCCTCCGGCGTCTTCGAGGGCTATCGCGTTCTGCTCACCCCCAAGGGTGAAGAAGCCGCGGCCAACGCACTGCGCGTCAACGACCGCGTCTTCGTCGGCGAGGGCTTTGTACGCACGGCCGACCGCCTTACCTCCGCAGGCTACAAAGTAGTGCCCCTGCCCAACACCCAGGTCGCGCTGCTCGACGCCGGCTTCTCGTGCCTGTCCCTACGGTGGAGTTCCGCTCGGCGTCCTTAACGGTCCGAAGAAGGCCTTCTCGTGTGATAATTTCCCGACCATCGGGCGCACCGCGCCCCAGTGAATTACGACCTTCCCCAGGTTAAGGAGAACTTCCCATGAACCATCCATCAAGTCGCTCACGCGCCTTCAGTCTGCTCGCGGTCGCATTCCTGCTGGCCGCTTTCGCCACTCCCTCCCACGCCCAAAGCGGCGGCGGGTCGATCACCGGACTGGTCAAGGACGAGAGCGGGGCCGCCGTCCCGGGCGCCACTATCACCGCCACCAGTGCCACCACGAACGTGACCTACCCCGCCACCTCGAACCGCGTCGGCAACTACACCATCACGAACCTTCCCGTGGGTGTCTACGTGGTGAAGTCCGAGCTCGCGGGCTTCAAGACCGCGACCACCAAGGCGCTCGATATCGAAGCGAAACAGACCGCGCGCCTCGACTTCAAAATGGCGGTCGGCGCCATCGAGGACACGGTCGAAGTGACGGCGGAGATCGCGGTGCTGCAGACCGAGACGACCACGGTCGGCGAGGTGATCTCAGGAACCACCGTCCAGTCCCTGCCCCTAAACGGCCGCAACACCGGGCAACTGGCGCTGCTCCTTCCGGGTGCTCTGACTCCGAGCCCGCGCGGATTCAACAACATCGGCTCGATCAACATGAATCGCCCGTTCGTCAACGGCAACCGCGAGCAGACGAACAACTTCACCGTCGATGGTCTCGACGCGAACGAAACCATCGACAACCGGGTTTCGTATCAGCCCAGCCCCGACGCGATCGCCCAGATCAGCGTGGAAACCAACAACTACTCGGCCGATGTAGGCAACGTGGGCGGAGCGAGCGTGAGCAGCGTCATCAAGTCGGGATCGAACCAGATCCGCGGCAGCGCCTTCGAGTTCTATCGAAACTCGAGCTTCGACGCGAACACCTGGGAGAACAATCGCTCGCTCGCCCCCAAGCAGGAACGCAAGCAGCACATCTACGGGGCCACCCTGGGCGGACCCATCATGAAGAACAAACTCTTCTTCTTCGCCGATTATCAAGGCTCGCGTCAGGACGCGCCCGGGTTCACCACCGCATCGGTCGCCCCCGAGGCCTGGCGACGCGGCGATCTCTCGAGCGTCACCGCGGTGATCCGCGATCCCACAACCGGGCTTCCCTTTCCGGGAAACCAGATCCCGGCGGACCGAATCAGCGCCAGTGCGCGCGCGATTCTGAACGACCTCAAAAACTACCCGCTCCCGAACCGCAGCGTGGCCGGCGGGGTCACCGGCAACTTCGTCGGTGAGACTCTCCTTTCCGTCCGCGCCCACCAGGGCGACCTGCGGCTCGACTGGAGCGCTTCCGACAAAGACAAGGTGTGGACACGATTCTCTTTTGCGACCTATGTCGATGAGCGCAACCAGCAACCGTTCCCCCTCTTCATGGGCAGCCGCAACGATCAGCCGTTTCAGAACCTCGGAGTGAACTGGACGCGCGTCCTTGGTCCGAGCACGGTCAATGAACTTCTGGTGGGCTACAGCAGCACCAAGGTCATCGCCGAGACCTTCGACTGGGGCGGGGTCGGCAACGGAAACGCGTCCTACTCGATCACCGGAGGCCAGCCTATTGCAGGCCTGAGCTCGATCGGCTGGGGCAGCGGTCTCACCGCGCCGGGTGCTATCGCCGCCGACTCGGACACGGTGGCGAAGACCTATCAGTTGAACGAGAAGTTCACCTGGCTGCGCGGGCGTCATGCATTCAAATTCGGCGGCCAGCTCCTGCACTACGACCAGCAGCGTTTCTATGCCGGCAACAACGGCCTGCTCGGCTTCCTGAACTTCAACGGCGCGTTCACCGGCTTTGCTTTCTCCGACTTCCTCCTCGACCGGGTGTCCTCGAAGGGCCGTGGCGGTGGCGACCCGGCAGACCCCTGGACCCATCTCCAGGACCGCATCGGGATTTTCGCGCAGGACGACTTCAAGGTCCGGCCAAACCTGACCTTGAACCTGGGCCTGCGTTGGGCCTACACCTCGCCCCTGGTGGAGAAAGACAACCGTCAGTCGAACTTCGATCTGAAGACGGGCAAGCAGATTGTCGCCTCGGACCAGGACCGCGCGCTGTACCAGGCCTATTACAAGGGGTTCGAGCCGCGTCTGGGCTTGGCCTGGACCATCAACGACCGCACGGTCTTCCGCGCGGGCTACGGCATCTCCCAATTCATGGAAGGCACGGGCGCGAACCTTCGCCTGCCCCTCAATCCTCCATTCTTCTTCGAATCGGCGGTCACCTACGACCAGACCACCGGCGCCGGGTCACTCGGTACGGGCTTCGCGGGCCTCATCAATGGCACCATCCCGTCGGGCAACGTCCGCGCCTACGACCCGAACCTGCGGCCTCAGTTCACCCAGCAGTGGAACGTGTTCATCGAGCGCCGCCTGGGTACGGGCATGTCCGCGCAGATCGGTTACGTTGGGCATCGCGCAACCAATCTCGTCACACCGGTCGAGGGCAATCAGGCCCTGCCCGGGGTTGGCGATCCGGCAACCTGGGCCGCAAAAAACACCCGACGTCCGCTGTTCGGCGCTCTGCCTCTGGTCACCACCATCGCCACCACCGCGTCGCGCGGCCGCAGCGAGTACAACGCTCTTCAAGCGAGCCTTCGGCAGAGGTTCGAGAAGGGCCTCGAGTTCATGGCGTCGTATACCTTCGCCAAGGGCATGACCAACAACCGGGGGTTTTATGGGCAGTTCGGCGGCCCTTCGTCGGGCGGGTCGCTGGCCACCGAGGGCGCCTACTGGCAGAACACCTACGATCCCGAGGCCGATTGGGGCCCGATGTTCCACGACCTGCGGCACAACTTCGTACTGTCGGGATCGTATGACCTCCCCTTGGGCAAGGGTCGCAAGTGGGGATCGGACTGGTCGGGCGCTGGCAACGCGATTCTCGGCGGCTGGAAGGTCGCGGGTATCTATCAGGCGCGCACGGGTTTCCCCATCACGGTTATCGACGGGCGTGCTCGCTCGTTGCAGGGCGAGCGCGGTTCCGAGCGTCCCAACTGCGTGGGCAATCCAGTCCCGTCGGATCAGTCCATCAACAAATGGCTCGATATCAATGCCTTCCAGGCGGCCGCGCTTGGGACCTTTGGCAACTGCCCCACCGGTGTCGCCCGAATGCCCGGCTACCAGAACATCGACCTCACCCTTTCGAAGCACTTCGGGTTGGGGGGCAGCCGCGACCTCGAATTCAGGGTCGAAGCGTTCAACGCGTTCAACCACCCGAGCTTTGGGCCGCCCGCGCGCGATCTTTCCGCCCCGAACACGTTCGGCCAGATCACCAGCACCATCAGCTCGCCGCGCGTGATCGAACTCGCCGCCAAGTTCACTTTCTAGCCGCTGCGGCTTACTTCCCCTGGGGCCGGCCACTCGTGGGCGCGCTCCAGGGTTGGCCCCCGGCCCGTGCGGTAATGGTCCCGAACGAGGAACCGCCGGGCCTAGGAAAGCTCTATCTCGACGCCGCCCACCACTTTCGCCACCAGGTTGTACAACGGAGCGGTGATGAGGCCGCCCACAAAGCCGAGGCATCCGTACACGATGGGCAGGATGATCACCGCGCCGACGCCGAACAGCATGGCGATCAGACTCCCGCTATCCGCGCCCGCCGCCCCGCCCATCGCCGCACCCATCACCGAGAAGAGGCTCATTACCCCCCCGATGAACAGACCAAGAAAAGCGTAGGCGACGGCCATCATCTTCGCGAGTGACAAAACGCCGATGCGGCTGACGGACTGCTGGGCCATAGGCACACCTCCAAGGGTTGGTTCGGATTACAGGATAGCCCAACCCGCTCGCAGTCAGGGCTTCGCGATGTTGTACTCGAAAGTGTACGAGTGCTTGCCGCCCGAGATGTCGATGGTCATCCGGCCGCTGATCCCAATCAGTTCGCCGGTGCCCGAGTCCGGCACCACCGTGACGGAGAGCTGAGGCGCGCCGCGGGTCCTGGTGCCGCTGTGCTGCAGCGCGAAGGAGCCCTTCTTGCCCTGAAGCGTTCCCGTCACACGTTCCATCGCGACGTAGCCGGCCGATTCCTTGACCTCGGTCATCATGGCCAGCATTTCACCTTTGCTGGTGGCCTCAAGCTCGCCCTTGAACTGTTTGTCGATGGTCATGCGACCGAGTACGGGCTCTCCCCCGCCGGCGGCGGGGGCTTGAGGCAGGAGCTTCACTTCAAACGTTCCGGTAGCGTGTTTCATTTCAACAGCGTCCTTCGATGTCGGCTGGGCGAAAGAGGGGTGGGCGACACCTGGTCCGATGCCGAGAGCCACCAGAACCGTGAGTCCCTTGAAGATTCCGGCCGACCGGCGAAGTTCGTTGTTCATGGGTACTCGCTCGGCTGGCTGAGAACGGCGCGGGCGTCCTTGGAACCGATGACGTTTAGAACCGCCACCTTCCCGAACTCAACCCACAGGGACGACCCTACCTTCATAAAGAACTTCACGCTGACCGATTTGAAGTTCGGGTTGGCGAAGGCGTTCTCGGGAGCGCCCTCCGTAGTGTAGCGAGCATCCGAGCTCATGGTCACCAGAACCCGGGCCCCCGGGGCCAGACGCTGGCGTCGTTCGGTGAGGGGGAAGAAGCCTGAGCCCCAGGGTTGGGTAGAACCGTCGCGAAGGAAGGTCGCGTTGGCGTCGACGGCCAGCAGGGTCTGGGTGGAGATGTTCTCGACGTGAAAGCGGATGGCGGGCGCGAGAAACCGCTTTTCCGTTCGCGAGGGATCGAGCACCCAATAGGTCTCGATATCGCTGATCCTCAGAAGGGTTTTCGGCTCGGGCGGCGCGCAGGACTAGGCGGCGAGGGTCACGAACAGAACAAGAGCCCGGCCGGCCGGCCCCACCGAAGTCCGACCGGAAAGCTCGAACCATCGTCCAATGCATTGCAGATGTCTCATGGGGTTGTTTGTTACCATAACGGCTCCGCGCAGGGTTTGAGTAGCGTGAGGCCGCCTGGAAACGGGAAAAGACGGTGGCGCTTCCGTGAAGTCAACCTGCACAAAACTTTCAAAGAGGGATTCTCACGCATGATTGAAGTCGCGGATCTACGGAAAAGCTATGGCCGCTTCGACGCCGTCTCCGGGGTGTCGTTCACGGTAGGCAAAGGGGAAATCCTGGGCTTTCTCGGTCCCAACGGTGCGGGCAAGACCACCACCATGCGGATCCTCACCGGGTTCGTGCCCGCCACCTCCGGGCGCGCGACCGTGGCCGGGTACGACGTCTTCAAATCCCCGCTCGAAGCAAAGCGCAGCGTCGGCTACCTGCCGGAAGTCCCGCCGGTCTATGCCGACCTCGACGTCACCTCCTTTCTCGATTTCTGCGCGCGCATCAAGGGAGTCAGGTCCGCCGACCGGAAGTCCCGGATCGATCGGGCCATTGAGAAGGCCCGCCTCGGCGACGTGCGCCACAAGCTGATCGGCCGGCTCTCGAAGGGCTTCCGTCAGCGCGTGGGCATTGCTCAAGCGATTCTGGCCGACCCGCCGGTGCTGATCCTGGACGAGCCCACCGCCGGCCTCGATCCCCAGCAGATCATCGAGACCCGCGAACTGATCAAGAGTCTCGGCGGCGATCACACCATCATTCTTTCCACTCACATCCTTCCCGAGGTCTCGATGACCTGCAACCGGGTGGTCATCATCAGCAAGGGTCGGGTGGTCGCGGAAGACACGCCCGAGAATCTAACCGCCCGACTCTCCAGCAAGGGCGCGGTGCGTCTGGAAGTTCGGGCCGACACCCGGGAAGCCTTCGATGCCCTGCGCGACGTCGAAGGAATCGTGACCGTGAATCCGCGTGGAAGTTCTTCGGGCAACACCGTCCTCGAACTGCAGGCCGAAGACGGCATCGACATCCGGGCGGCCGCGGCCCGGGCCATCATCGGAGCCAACATCGATCTGCTTTCGATGTCCCAGGTCTCTCTGAGTCTGGAAGACGTCTTCCTCGAACTCACCACCAAAGACGCAGGCATCATCTCGGAAGT
>JANLSZ010000008.1:0-5736 GCA_031362685.1 Vicinamibacteria bacterium
GACCCGAACCTCGAGTCCGCGAAGTTCGTGATGGTAGTAAGAGCCAGCCGGGAGCTTGGGCAGAGTCGCAATGGGGATTCGAAGCTCGGCGCCGCGCAGGGTCTCGGCGTCTTCGATGCTCGAAAGGCCTTCGAAATGAATCACCATCTTGCCCTTGTGGGGAAAGATGGAAACCACCCGAAACCGGCTGGACGATCCCGTGGGTCGAACCACGCGGACATCCTCGAGGTCGGTGAAGCGATTCTCGTTGTCGGTGAGCGGTTCGACCACCACCTCTCCCTTGAGACCGTGGGGGCGAAGCACCACCCCGATGGTGACGCTGTCGGCCTCTTCCGCAGGAGGATTCAAGGAGGAGAAGGCCGGGAACTCCGAAGCGCCCCCTTGGGAGCGAGGGGCCGGAGCGTTATCAACTAAGCCGCTAGCTTCTCGGCCTTCTTGTGGCCCTTGATCAGGCTCTTCACCGTATCCGACGGCTGAGCGCCCTTCGAGATCCAGTAGGAGACGCGGTCGGACTTCAAAACGACCTTGCCGGGATTCGCCCGGGGGTCGTAGTGGCCTACGATTTCAACGAACTTGCCATCTCTCCACGCGCGCGAATCGGCGACAACAACGCGGTAAAAGGGCTTCTTGGTGGTTCCGGTACGGCGCAAACGAATAGCGAGCATCCCTTAGTTTCTCCCGGAAAGGTCGATTAAGACAACCCCGGCATGCCGAAACGTGACGCGAGCTTGCGAAGCTTCGAACCTTTGGCGTTCGGCGCGGACATCATCTTCATCATCTTTCTGGTCTGGTCGTACTGCTTGATCAGACGGTTCACATCTTCCACCTTGGTACCGCTTCCCAGGGCCATGCGCTTGCGGCGCGAGCCGGAAATGATCTCGGGCCGTTCGCGCTCCTGGTTAGTCATGGAGTCGAGGATGGCCACGAACTTCTTCATCTCGCCTTCGCCGTGGGCCATGTCCTCGTCCTTGACCTTGGGCACGCCGGGGATCATGCGGACCAGGTCGCCGATCTTCCCCATCTTGCGGACCTGCTTGAGTTGATCGCGGTAGTCCTCGAGGGAGAACTCGTTCCTGGCCATCTTGCCGGCCAGTGCCGCGGCTTTGGCGGGATCGATCGATTCTTCGACCCTTTCGATCAGCCCCATCACATCGCCCATGCCGAGAATCCGGCCCACCATGCGGGAGGGGTCGAAGAGCTCGAAATCCTCGGCCTTCTCTCCCGTGCCGGCGAAGCGGATCGGACAGCCGGTGACCGAAGCGGCCGACAGAGCCGCCCCGCCGCGGGCATCCCCGTCGAGTTTGGTGAGGACGATCCCGGTGATCCCGATCTGCTGGTGGAAGGCGGAGGCGCTGACCAGAGCGTCCTGACCGGTCATCGAATCGGCCACGAAGAAGATCTCCGAAGGCTCCGCGAGGACCTTCTGCGCCTTGAGCTCGGCCATCAGGTCTTCATCGATGTGGAGGCGGCCGGCGGTGTCGATCAGCAGGGTGTCGTAGCCCATCGAACGGCACTCCGAAATCGCCTTCTTCACGATCTCGAGCGGCGCGTCGCTGGGCGGCTGCATGAACTTGACCCCGATCTTCAGGGCGAGGATTCCAAGCTGCTCCCGGGCCGCGGGCCGAGCCACGTCGGTCGAGACCACCAGCGGGTAGCGGCCGTTCTTCGAAAGGTATTTCGCGAGCTTCGAGGTGGTCGTGGTCTTCCCGGAGCCTTGAAGCCCGACCATCATGATGACGGTCGGCGTCCGCTTGGACTCCTTGAGCCGCGGCGACGTAGCCCCGAGAAGGGCGATCATCTCGTCGCGAACGATGCGCACCACCGCCTGCCCGGGCGACAGGCTCTTCAGAACTTCCTGGCCAATCGCCTTGGCGCGCACCCGGTCAAGGAAATCCCTGGCCACCGTGAGATTGACGTCGGCCTCGAGAAGGGCGAGACGAATGTCCTTCATCGCAGCGTCGATGTCGGCCTCGGTGAGCGATCCCCGGCCCCGCAGCGCCCGGAAGACGCCTTGCAGCTTGTCGGAGAGTGAATCGAACATCTGAGAGAGCCGCGGAGTTTACCGCAGGGGCTACCCTGGCCAGGGGCTCCACGAACACTCAGGAACGCATCAAACCCGCGAGTTCCTTCAGGAGCTTCGATGCGACCACCGCGGTCACACCGTCGAGGTCCGACCCCGGCCTCAGTTCGACGATGTCCGCTCCAACCACCGGACCCTTGACCCGATGAAGGACGCGAATGATGTCGCGCACGCTCAGCCCGCCCGGTTCCCGATGGGCGACCCCGGGCGCGAATGCGGGATCAAGAGCATCGAGATCGATGGTGATGTAGAGCGGCCCGCGTGGAATGGGGACGGTCTGCGGATCGAAGGCGGACATGCTCACCATGGTCACCCCGAACCTCTTCGCCTGCGCCGCCTGGTGGGCATTGAGGGTGCGGATCCCCGCCTGCACCAGGCGCTTCGCCAGGCCCTCTTCCATGATGCGGGCGAAGGGAGACGCGTGCGAGAAACGATTGCCTTCGTACTCGTCGTAAAGATCCGGGTGGGCGTCGAAGTGAAGGATGCTGACGGGACCCCGCCGCGAGGCAATCGCCCGAAGCACCGGATAGGTCACCGAGTGATCGCCGCCCAGGAGCAACGGCTTGAGACCGCGGTCGAGAAGACCCGCGACGGCGCCTTCAATCCGGCCTCGGTCACGGGCGTCCTCCCGAAGGTGAAGATCGCCTTCATCGAACAGCACCTCGGATGACGACAAGTCCACGCCCAGCTCGCTGGTCAGGTTCCCGGCCCCGCTCCAAAGCGCCTTCCGAATCGCGGTTGGACCAAGCGCGGCCCCTCGTACATGCGATGAATTCACGTCGGTGGGCAGGCCGAGCAGGGCCACCGTCGGCCCGGACCGAGCGGCCGCCGGTCGCCCCGGACCCTTCAGCGAACCGCGCCGCACGCGGACTTTCAGCGCGCGAGGCGGCACGAGGTCCTACTTGCGATTCGTGGTGAAGCGGACCAGGACGCCTTCGACGAACGTGGCCTCGATCTCGTCGCGCCCATCGTCGAACGTGGCGATCCGGCATTCGAGGGCCTGGTCTCCGGGGCAGGCTCGGTCGCGCCGCGCCTTGCCCAGGGCATCCTCCATCTCGCGACGAGGTGTTCCCTTTTGCCAGTCGCGGGTCTGGGGCGCCCGGTTGATGGAAGTCGATGAGGATGACGCAGGCCTGGAGGAAGAGGGAGACGCGGTGCGACGAGTGCTTCGGCCCGAGAAATCCACCCACGGGTCGAGATAGCGCTCGAAGCCCTCGGGGGTCAGCGCATCGGCGGGAACGTTCTTCTTGAAACGCAGGTTGAATCTCGAACCGCTCTTGAGCGCCCGGTTCAGGTCCCGTTCGCGCGCCCTCTGGTTGTAGTCCTCAATGTCGCGGTTCGCTCGTTCGTCCCGGGCCGCCCGGTCGCGCCGCAGGTCCTCGAGGTCGCGCTCCAGGTTCCTCTTGCGGTCGCGGTTGGTCTCGTTCTTGATCTCCTTCTCGAGGTCCTGCTCCCGCACCGTCTTGCTGGAGTAGGTGGCGCTCTTTGTCGTGGTGTCGCTGAACCAGTTGAAGCCACCGCCGCCCAGATGGAACTCAATCAGGTCGCCCTTGACCTTGATGTAGGTCACCTGAATGACATCGCCCTGCTGGAGAGCGGCTTCGTGCTCGCGGATGCGGTCGCTATTCTCCTTGAGATCGAAAGCGACCTCTCGGTCGAAGTGGAGGTCGACGCCCTTGTGGCTCGCGGGCATGTCCACGCGGAGCGCGACCTGACGGCCCATGAAGGCGTTCTTGAGCGCGACCTCGCCCTGAGCGTGAGCCTGGGCGGCCATGAGCACGACCAGAGCGGCGGAGATGGGAAATCTGAAATTCATGGTCGTTCTTGTCTTTCCTGAAGTCTGAGAGTCTGAGAGCAATGAATCAGTCGCCAACCGACGATCCGAGGTTGAGGCCCGAAGCGGGGGTGTCGGCCGAGACAATCCTGGTCTGACCGTCCCTCGCGGTGACATTTTCGTACACCCCGCTGTCCCGCCTCACCAGCTTCGAGAAGCCCAGGCTCTTGAGAGCGGAGTCGCCCTGGGGGAACGAGAGAGCGGGGGCATGAACGACCAGTTCGACCGGAGCATCGAGGGGCGTGCCCTCAGGGCCGATCAGCGCCCGTTCGCAGAGCTCGCCCCACGTCTTGAGTCGCTCGTTGACGCCGTGTCGAACCTCGACCACGAAATTGTTTTGAGGACAGTGGTAGTCGTACCTTGGCATGATGGGGGTCCGTGATCGCCCCAAGTATCTCTCAGACCGCCCCGGGCCGCCCAGCCGGGGTCGCCGATGTGGCCATCGTGGGCGGAGGCGCGGCCGGCCTGGCCACCGCGATTTTCGTGGCCAGAGTCATGGGTGACCCGCCTTCGGATGAAGATGGGCGCCCCCGGATCATCCTGCTCGACGGTGCAAAAACGCTGGGCGCCAAGATCCTGGTGTCGGGAGGAACGCGATGCAACGTCACCAACGCGCGGGTCGAGGCCGCGGATTTCTGGCGTTCGGGTTCGCCGTTCGTGAGACAGGTCCTGCGCGCCTTGCCCGTTCCCGAGACCATCGCCTTCTTCCTTGGGATCGGCGTGGAACTCAAGGAGGAGCCCCTGGGAAAGCTGTTCCCCGTCTCCAACCAGGCGCGCACGGTTCTGAACGCTCTCCTCGCCGAGGCGAGGCGCCTGCAGATCGATATCAGAACCTCGTGCCGCGTTCTCGGCCTCAAACGCGAGGGCGCGCACTGGAGGCTCGATACTTCGGCGGGCCCTCTCCACGCGAAGCGCGTGGTCCTGGCCACCGGCGGACTTTCGCTTCCCAAGACCGGCAGCGACGGGCTTGGCTACACCCTGGCGCGCGCCCAGGGCCACTCCATCGTGCCCACCGCGCCCGCGCTGGAGCCCTTGATTCTCGGCGGCAACTTTCACGTGCCGTTGTCCGGCATTGCGCACGAGGCGGCGCTTCGGATCTCGCGCCCCGGGCAGAAGGCGGTTGACATCCGCGGATCCTTGCTCTGGACCCATTTCGGGATCAGCGGACCGCTGGCCTTGAATGCCTCCCGCTTCGTGCGGCGAGCGAAAGCCGACGGTTCGGCGGCGGCCATGAGTGTGAGTTTCACCCCCGACTTCTCCGCGGAGGCCGTCGAGCAACACCTGATCGCGGCCGCCCGCGAGCGGCCCCACCACAACCTCGTCACGGAACTATCGCGTTCGTTCGGACTGGCCCAGGCGGTCTCACTCCGCCTGGTCACGACCGCCCTGGGTCAGGATGAGACTCTGTCGCGATTGACGAGAGAGAAACGTCGCGCCCTGCTCAGAGCGCTCACCGCGTTTCCGCTCGATGTGGTCGATGGCCGGGGCTACAACTTTGCCGAGGTCACCTCTGGCGGGGTGCCGCTCGAAGAGGTGAATCCCAAAACCATGGAGTCGCGCCTCGCCCCCGGCCTCTACTTCGTGGGAGAGATTCTCGACGTCGACGGGCGCATCGGCGGGTTCAATTTTCAGTGGGCCTGGGCCACCGCCAAGGTCGCGGGCCGCGCGGTTTCATGCCCTGAACCGTAGGGGCGGCCCGGGGGCCGCCCGCCACATCTCACCGTCGTTTGCGCATATCCGTGCCGTGGAGGAGGTCCGCGGCGACCTCGAACGCCCCCGCCGGGCCTTGGGCCTCGGGCGCCTGAGTACGAGCGCGAGCGGG
>JANLSZ010000155.1:0-2462 GCA_031362685.1 Vicinamibacteria bacterium
ATCAACTCCAGACGCTTCATGTCCTCGTCGGTGTACAGACGCGTGTTGCCTTCGCTGCGCGAGGGCTTCAGCAGGCCTTCACGCTCGTACATCCGCAGGGTCTGCTGGTGAATGCCGTAGCTCTGGGCCAGGGTGCTGATCATGTAGAACCGCTGGCCGGGCGCGGCGCCCGGCGGCCTGGTCGGCCGTCGTCCTCGAGGCATGCTGGTGTTTCCTTACTGTTCCTTGCGGGGGAGAGGGTCGGCTTCGGCAATCCGGCGCGCGACCTGAGCGATCAGGTCCCGGGATTCAGAATCGGTGATGGCCGGAACATCGAGCTTCACCTCCGCCCACAGATCGCCGCGCGACCCGGGATCGCCGAAGTGCGGCATGCCCCGCTTGCGCAGCCGAAAGCGCTGGGTTCCGTGGGTGCCCGCGGGAATCTCGATGGGAACGTCTCCATCGGGTGTCTTCACGCTGACGTGACCGCCCACCGCGGCGTCGAAGATGGAGACGTGGGCATCGACGTAGAGGTCGTGGCCGGCGCGGCGATAGAGAGGATGCGGGTCGACTTCGACCTGGACCACGAAGTCTCCGGCCGCCCCGCTGCGGCGCCCCGCATTTCCAGCCGAGGGAAGGCGCAGGCGCGTTCCGTGCTCGATGCCCGGCGGAACATCGACATCCATCCACTCGGTTTCGTGGACGCGCGACTCTCCGGCGCAGGCGGGGCACGGGCCTTGAGACCGTTGCCCCGCGCCGTCGCATTCGCGACAGCGGGCGCGGAAGACCAGATGCCCCCGACGCACCCGGGTGGACCCTTGGCCTCCGCACCCGCTGCACGGCTCGGCTGCGCGAGCCACCTGGCCGGTGCCGTCGCAGGTCCCACAGGGCGAGAGACGCGTGACGGAGAGCCGGCGATGCGCTCCGCGAAACGCCTCGTCGAACGAGATCCGAAGCGCTACTTCGAGATCTTCCCCACGTTGCGCGAGATCTCCCGCGGGCTCTATGGCCGATTCGAAGAGTTCACGAAAGCCCTGACGACCGACACCGCCCTTCGCGAAGTCGAAGCCTTCGAAAGCAAGGGGCGGCTGCTCACGCAATGTCTTGCCTTCAACCACACCCCGGTCGTAAGCGCTGCGGCGTTCGGGATCCGAGAGGATCTCAAACGCCTGGGCCACCAGAGCGAACATGGACGCCGCCTCGGCGCTTCCGGGATGAAGATCGGGATGGAACTCCCGGGCCCGCCGCTGATAGGCGCGGCGAAGTTTGGCCGACGAAAAGCGCCGGTCAACTCCGAGAATCGAGTAGAAGTCAGCCACGATCTAAGTGTCCCGCTGTCAATTCTACGCGTGATGTGAGTGCGCAGTCATCAAGTACCCGCCGAGCGAGTGTGGGTCCAAGCCGCAATCAAAGATGTCGAGCCGACCGGGATGGAGCCCCGAAACTGCGGAACGTCAACTAGCCAGGCCGGCCTCCAGGTACCGCGCCTTCAGCACGTTCATGTGATGGGTCTCGTGCCCGGCGATCAAATGCGCAAGCGCGCGCACGCTGATCTCGGCTCCGTTCGCCTTGCCGCGGCGTGTCGAGGCCTCGGCGGTCATGTGCCTGAACAGGAAGACCGTGGATCGCCTCACGCTCTCGAATCCGTCCACGAGATCGGCGAGTTGATAGTCGTCGAACGAACCGTTGCGGATGTAGTCCCCTTCCTCGAACCCGGGAAGAGGTGTGGCGTCATTCCGCGAGAAACGCAGGGCTCGGTCGGCGAAGATCCGCTCGGTGTCACTCATGTGGCCGACCACTTCCCTGATGCTCCACTTTCCGGGCGCATATCGGAAGGCGCCTTTCGATTCCGGAAGACTGCGCAGAAGAGCCAGGGTCGACTGGTTCTGGGAGACCAGGGTGGTCAGAATGTCGCCCTCGGGTACCAGGGCGACATAGCGCCCGAAGTAGTCCAGGTATTCGCCGGCGGCGGGACGACTGATCGTGGGCTGGGTCATGGGAATGGCGCCTTCCTTTGTGGGGCTCTGCAATCTACACCGAGAGTGGGCACCGCACGCGTGCATCTTGACTTGCACCATGGTACATATCTACAGGTCATGACCTCGGTCTTCCATTTCAACAAGGCGATCGTTCGATCACCCGGCGGCTCGGTAGTGGGCGGACTGCGAGCGGTCGATCGCGGCACCCCCACGCGCGAAGGCGTGGGACGCGAGCTTGATGCCTATGTGGCCGCACTGCAGTCTGCGGGAGTCCAGGTCGAAACACTGCCGGCGCTTGAGGCGTTTCCCGACTCCGTCTTTGTCGAAGACACCGCACTCGTCTTCCCCGAGGGGGCCATCGTGCTTCGGCCCGGCGCCCCCACCCGATTGGGCGAATCGGCGGCCATGGCCCCGGCGCTGCGCCGGCGCTTCGATCGCGTGCTCGAGCTCAGCGAAGGGTTCGCGGAGGGCGGCGACGTGCTCGTAACCCCGCGAGCGGTTCTC
>JANLSZ010000080.1:0-1740 GCA_031362685.1 Vicinamibacteria bacterium
CCCTCGCCAGCACGCCCCACTCCGGACTTTCCCGAGGGGTTCGGCAATGGTGCCACCGATGGGACGTCTACAGTCAGGCTTGGCGGAACCTGACAACATGAATGAGACACCTTCGATCCGAATTTAGTGAAGAACTCCTTCTGTTTCCTCGATCCTGTTTTTGATCTCTTCGTCGTCCGTTCGTTTTCTCGGGTTGATCCAGACCGCCGCCGGAAGGGTGCCCGGTTTCGGCATGCCTCGAACGAATCTCTCGGGATGCCGCTCGTAGGCACTGGCCAGAACCACGCGCCGTTCGGCCAGTCGCGTCTCGGCCAGCCCAAAGTGCACGTCGCGGGGCGTGAGGTAAGCGATCCCTGCGTGATGATGCTCCATGTTGTACCAGGGAAAGAAGTCCCCGCAGTATCCGCGGGCATCCTGGATCGAACCGAAGCGATCGGGAAAGCCGGGCCGATACTTCAACGTCTTGAACTGCGCCTCGGAATACGGGTTGTCGTTCGGAACGTGGGGGCGGGAATGGGTCCTCGTCACGCCGAGGTCGGCCAGCAGGAACGCCACCGACTTCGACTTCATCGAGGATCCGCGATCCGCGTGAACGGTCAGGGATCCCGGAATCACGCCCTGGCGACGGTACGCGTCGGCGAGCATTCGCCGGGCCAGGACTGCAGATTCTTGTTCCGCCAGCAGCCAGGCCACCACGTAGCGGCTGAAGACATCCAGCAGCACGTAGAGGTAGTAGTAGCACCACTTCACCGGCCCCCGCAGCTTCGTGATGTCCCAGCTCCAGAGCTGGTTCGGACCCGTCGCCAGGAGCTCGGGGGTCGCATACAACGGATGCCGCAACTGGGCCCGGCGCTCACGAACCTCGGCATGAGCGGCCAGAATCCGGTAGAGGCTTCGCTCGGAGCACAGGTAGTGTCCCTCCCCCAGCCGCGTGGCATAAACCTCGGCCGGCGACTCGTCGGCGAACCGCGGCTCATGAAGCACCCGGAGCGCCTCGGCTCGCTCCGCGATCGAGAGCGCTCGAGGCGAGGGCTTCCGCATCGGCCGTTGCCGGGGCCGCTGAGACCGGTAGAAGCTCGCCCTGGGCACGCCCAGCGCTTCACACGTGGATCGAATTCCCAGCCGCGACGCCATCTCGCGAACCGTCTCCATCAGCGCGACTCGTCGGTCGCGAGATCCAGATCCAGCAGCACCGAGAGTTTTTTTTGGACCTCGACCAGCGCCTCGGCCCGCTCGGCTCGCGCCGCCAGTCGCCGGTTCTCTCGCTCCAACTCTGCGATCCGCCGATCCCGCACATCCGCAGGCTTCGCCTCACGTCCCCGCTTCCGCGAACCGGGACCCGCCAGCTCGCCCCGGTCCCGAGCCTGCCGCCACGCCGTCAGATGCGACGAGTACAACCCCTCCCGCCGAAGCAGCGCGCCCACCTCGCCCGTCCGCTTGCACGCGTCCGCCTCCGCCAGAATCCGCCGCTTGTAGTCCTTCCCGTAACGCCGACGCACCGCCTTCGACGACACCTCGACCCCCTCCGTGGAACCACCCGACTGAACCGCCTGCATCGCCCTGAACCCCTTCGCCCCCTACAGTAAATTCCCCAGGGTCCAGTGTCTCACTCATATTGGCAGAGGGGGTAGTCGCGGTGTTGACAAAGGTAGTTCAGCATCAGCAGTCAGAGTTGAACGAGCAGCGTCGCACAATCGAAGAGCAGGCGCGTAGGATCGATTCGTTAGCTGCCCATATGGG
>JANLSZ010000164.1:0-3874 GCA_031362685.1 Vicinamibacteria bacterium
GACCGAACAGGCCGATCTCTTCCAGGCCATGTACGGTCGCAACTCGGAAGCGCCCCTCCCCGTGCTGGCCCCGGCCACCCCGGGCGACTGTTTCTGGATCGCGCTCGAGGCCTCGCGAATCGCCCTCAAGTACATGACGCCGGTGATCATTCTTTCCGACGGGTATCTGGCCAACGGGGCCGAGCCGTGGCGCGTGCCCAGCCTCGACGACCTGCCGGCCTTCCCCACGAAATTCCGCACCGACCCCGAGGGCTTCCAGCCCTTCATGCGCAATCCGGAAACCCTGGCCCGACCGTGGGCCGTCCCGGGGACGCCGGGCCTCGAACACCGCATCGGCGGCATCGAGAAGCAGGACGTCACCGGCAACATCAATTACGAGCCGGCCAATCACGACAAGATGGTTCGGTTGCGCGCGGCCAAGGTGGCGGGCGTGGTCCAGGACGTGCCCGACGTGGTTCCCGCGGGCGACCCCGAGGGCGACCTCGTCATCGTGGGCTGGGGCTCCACCCACGGCTCCATTACCGCGGCTCTCCACTCCCTGCGCGCCAAGGGACACAAGATCGGCCACATCCATGTCCGGCATCTCAATCCCCTGCCGAGAAATCTTGGCGAAGCGATGAAGCGCTACAAGAAGGTCCTGGTGCCTGAGATGAACCTCGGGCAGTTCGCCTTCATGCTGCGCGGGACCTATCTGGTCGACGCCATCTCGTACTCGAAGGTCGAAGGCAAGCCATTCAAGCAGTCGGAAATCGAAGCGAAGGTTCTGGAGGTGATCAAGTGACCGCAGCCGTCCCGCTGACCCGCAAGGATTTTCAGACCGACCAGGAGGTCCGGTGGTGCCCGGGCTGCGGCGACTACGCCATCCTCGCCGCCGTTCAATCGGTCTTCCCCGAACTCGGGGTGCCGCGCGAGAAGTTCGCGATGGTGTCGGGCATCGGCTGCTCCAGCCGTTTCCCGTACTACATAAACACCTTCGGGTTCCACACCATTCATGGCCGCGCCCCCGCCGTGGCCACCGGCCTGAAGGTGGCGAGGCCCGATCTTGAAGTGTGGGTGGCCACCGGCGACGGCGACTCGCTGTCGATCGGCGGCAATCACACCATCCACATGCTCCGCCGCAATGTGGGGCTCAAGGTCCTGCTCTTCAACAACAAGATTTACGGTCTCACCAAGGGCCAGTACTCGCCCACCTCGGAGATCGGGAAGAAGGCGAAGTCGACCCCGTTTGGTTCGGTCGATCGGCCTTTCGCGCCCCTGGCTCTGGCTCTTGGCGCCGGCGCCACTTTCATCGCCCGCTCCGTCGATGTGTTTCAACCGCACCTCAAGACGACCCTGAAGCGGGTGGCTTCGCACAAGGGCACGGCGTTCACGGAGATTCTGCAGAACTGCAACATCTTCAACGACGGCGCGTGGGACGCCATCGCCGAAAAGGGTGTCCGCGACGATCACGTCCTGTTCCTCGAGCACGGCAAGCCTTTGATCTTCGGCAAGACGAAGAACCAGGGCATCCGCCAGAACGGCTTCGACATCGAAGTGGTCACTCTGGGCGAGGGCGCTTCGGAGGCGGAACTGCTGGTGCACAACGAACAGCATCCATCGCCCGCCTATGCCTTCATGCTCGCGAGCATGGACTCCCGCCCCGGCTTCCCCACCCCGGTGGGCATCCTCCGCGCCATCGATCACGCCGCCTACGAAGATCTGGTCAACGATCAGGTCCAGCAGGTCGTCGCAAAAAAGGGCAAGGGCGACCTCCGCACTCTGCTGCACGGCCCAGAGACCTGGGAAATCAAGTAGCCGACGCCATCGTCATTGCGAGTCGGTTCACGGACTTCGTGCCCCGAGGGCAGGCTTCGCGCTGGCCCAAGGCCAGGCTGCGCGCTCCGTGACTGTTGGAAGAAACCCACCGTCATTGCGAAGGCCACTGTCCGTCCGCATGGCCTGAAGCAATCTCTCGAGGGATTGCTTCGGTCCACTCCAAAACGACGGGTCCCTCGCAATGACGGAAATGGGCTGAACTCACACGAGTTTCTCAGCAGGCCTCGCCGAAGGCGAGGCACGAAGCAATCTCTACGGTCGAGCTTCGAGGGGCGCGGCCGCCGCGGGCCCCTTCTTGTGCGGCGCGTGAGGATGCCATCCGAGGCCGAGTTGAAGGGCGGCGAAGCCCAGGATGAAGGCCAGGGTCACGTGCCATCCGTGGCGCAGCCAGTTGCGCACCGACTTCGCTTCCGGATAGAGGTTCGAGATGGCGACGCCGGCGGACGAGCCGAACCAGATCATCGATCCTCCGAAACCCACCGAGTAGGCGAGGGCGCCCCAGTCGTAGCCGCCCTGGGTCAGGGCCAGCTTGGTCAGCGGTATGTTGTCGAAGACGGCGGAGACGAAGCCGAGGGTCATGGTCGACTGCCATGAGGCCGCCGGCAAAGCCGATACCGGCATCAGCGACGCCGAAAGGACGAGAGAGAGCAGGAAGAGGCTCCCTTTCAGGGTCGAGGGCAGGAGCGACCAGTTGGGCGTCCGTACGGGCGTGAGCACGATAAGGACCAGACAAACGGCAACACCGAGGAAGGGGAAGGCGTCGGAGATCTCCGTGTGTTGCGTGTTCATGACGAAGTTCGTGATGATGGCGGTGGCCATCACGCCCACCACGATGGCGAGCCGCGTCCAATCGATCTTCACCGCGTGAATTGGATTGGCCAGGATGGGCGAAAACCGGGTCTGCTGGGTGGAGGCAATGGAGGCGCAGATCAACAAGGCCACGATCGCGCCGCCGTAGGCGTGAAGGACATCGAGGGGATTGACCCCGTCGATCCACATCATGGTGGTGGTGGTATCGCCGATGACGCTGCCCGAACCGCCCGCGTTGGAGGCCGCGACGATCGCGGCCACATAGCCGATGTGGACCTTCTTCTGGAAGACGGTGAGGGCGATGGTGCCGCCGATCATGGCCGCCGCGATGTTGTCGAGGAAGCTCGACAGGACGAAGATCACGACCAGCAGAGTGAAGGCCCCCCACCATCCGTCGGGGAGGAAGCGCGGGAGGATCTCGGGGACGTTCGAGCGTTCGAAATGATCGGCGAGCAGGGCGAAGCCTATGAGCAGACCGAAGAGATTCGCTAGGACGACCCATTCGTGGCCGAGGTGCGCCACCAGATCGAGCTGGCCGGTCCCAAGGCCGAAGGCGATGATCGAGGTCAGACCGGTCACGGCGACGGCGAGAGTGTGGCGATGAAGAAGCGCCACCCCCAGAAGGGTCAGGGCAAAGAGTATGAAAGGAACCGGAACGCCGGCGATCTCGGGCATCTACTTCTCCGTCCGCTTCCGAACCACCCAGGTGGTCATGCAACGCTGGTCCTGCACGATCGTGGTCTTGAGCGGGTCGAGAAGCACGCCGCCAAGTTGCCGGGTCCACTCGATCAGCAGAGCCTCATCCACGAGGTAACGCTCCGATCCGTCCGGAAGGAGGTGCCTTCGGCCCTGCCGCTGGACCATTCTGGTCTCCATGCCGATGTTCGAGGCCAGCCGGCAGAAGAAGAGCCCGCCGGGCTTGAGAACCCGCCAGATCGACCCCAACATTCTCCCGAACTGCTCATCGGAAGCGGCGAAGTGAAGCACGGCGATGCTGAGGACGACATCCATCGAATCATCGGCAAACGACATCGACTCCACCGGCTCGGGGCGGAAGTTCCCGGGGGGCAGAGTGCCATTGAGGTCTCCGGCCATCCTCATCACTTCTCTGATCGCATTGGGATCGGCATCGACCGCATAGACCTCATAGCCCGCATTCAAGAGGTACTGAACGTTGCGCCCGCTTCCACACCCCGCGTCCAGAATCCGGGCCTCCCGGGGAATCCGTCCGCGCAGGAGCTGGTCGAAC
>JANLSZ010000115.1:0-17336 GCA_031362685.1 Vicinamibacteria bacterium
GCAACCATCATTACCGCGTCGAAGGCCGACAGGCGGCGTGGGAGTGCCTGGTCGTCGGAGAAGTTAGGTTCGTCGACCATGAAGATGGGCTTTCGCGCGCACTAGAGTTTGAATACTCGCTTGGCGTTCGCCGAACGAACAGCGTAGCACTCCGCCTGCGACAACGCGGCGGTGTTCGCAAACGCGCCCGTGGTGTCGTGTACCTGATGCGGCCAGTCGGTGCCGAACATGACGTGATCGGATCCGACCACCGAGATCAGATACTTCAGGGCGCCGAGGTTGTAAGTGATGCTGTCGTAGTAGATATGGCGCAGATAGTCGGTGGGCTTGCGCTTCATCTGGCGCCTCGCTGGAATCTCCACTTCATCGCCTTTTTCGAAGCGGCCCACCAGGTAGGGTAGGGTGCCGCCGCCATGCGAGGCGATGATCTTGAGGTTGGGGTATTTATCGAAGAAGCCTTCGAAGATCATCCTGGTGATGGCCAAAGTCGTGTCGAACATGAAGCCGACCGACCAGCTCAGGTCGAACTTGGTCATGTCCATCGTGTCGACACCCGGCGGGTCGGTGGGGTGCACCAGCACGGGTAGGGCGCGACGGTCGATCTCGGCCCAGATGGGCGCGAACATTGGATCGGTCAGGCTGCGGCCGGAGACATTGGCCAGCACCATGACGCCGATAGCGCCTTTGCCACAACTACGGGTCAATTCCGCGATCGCCGCCTGCGGGTATTCCCAGGGCAGCGATGTGAACCAGCGGATGCGACCCGGGTACCTCGCCTGCGCCTCCGCCATCGTGTCGTTCGACTCCGAGGCGGCGCGGCCGCTGATGTCTTCGTTGCCCCAGTACACATTGGGACAGGTGAGCGAGACGATCGACACGTCGATGCCGGCCGCGTCCATGTGCTTGATACGCAGGTCGTAGTCGAAGTGGCCCTTCTGCGGAATCACCACCGGTGTGTTACCCCTGAAGACTTCCTGCTGGCCGTCGGGCCGCGTCTTGATGTTGTAGAGGCCACCCTCCTGCTTGAGAAGCTCCAGCCACTTCGCCGTGAACATGTGGGTGTGGACGTCGATGACGGTCATGGGTGGGGTCTCCAATAGTGCCTGGCTTACTTAGGGCCTTCAAGTCGGGGGTGGTCGCCATGAAAGCGGCGCTGTTCTCAGGGGGCGCCGAGGTCCCTTAGCGGCCACCGCGGACGGGCGCGCGTCTCGTCACTTCGTCACCGCATAGTCGTCGCCATAGAACTTACTGGTGGTCCGGGTGTGGAACTCGATCGCCTTGATCGGCGGGTACCTTGGATTCTCGAGTCCGGGCAGGACCTCGAGCATCTCGTCCTCCCAGAGGTAGACGGCCATGGGGAACGACACTCGGGCGCGACCCAGAAGTGCCGGGTCACGCGGCTTGCTGACCCGGTGGGTGGTGGAGGGAAAGACGTCGTTGCTGATGCGCTGCATGTAGTCGCCGGTGTTGAGCACGATCGACCCCTTCGGCGCATCGACGCGCACCCATTTCATGCTCGCCCGGTTCAGCACTTGCAGGCCCTCGACGCGCGGCGCGGGCAGGAACGTGAACAGGTCCACGTCCTCGTGCCCAAGCAGCCGGCCGGCGCCCGAGGCCACGTCTTCGGCGGAGATCGGCGGGTAGTAGTTGAGGCGCAAGCCGAAGTTGGTGCGGGTCAGTCTCTGGTCGTAAAGGTGAGGATCGCAGCCGAGGTACGCGAGCAGGCTCTGCATCACGGGCAGGATCAGTTGTTCGTGACGCTGGCAGAGGTCGCGGAAGAAGGGCTCGTGGGCCGGCCGCGGCCAGAGGTCATGAACCCGCACCGGCTGTTCTCCGAGGTCGAAGGCGCGCCGGCAGAACACCCATCCCTCGACCAGGTCCGGGTGGATGTCGCTGGTTTCCCGGATCGGGAAGTAGCCCTCGTTCACCGACCCGAAGCGCTGCGCGCGGAAGCGCTGCTTCTGGTCAAGGGGGACGGTGGTGAAGATCTCCTCGACCCGCCTCTCCGCTTCGTCGTACATCTGCCCCTCAATGCCGTGGCCCTCCAGGATCGCGAAGCCGATGCCATGCAGCGCATCGCCCAGTTCGCGCGCAAACACCTTCCGGTCGTCCGCGTTTCCGTGCAGGAAGCGGCCGATGTCGCAAGTCTTGATTCGGTATCCGTCGTCGAACGCCTCGTCCGCGGCCGCGTCCGTGGGCTCGGCCAGGCGATACGACTGCGGCTTCCGCACCTGGTCGTAGCCAATGTACTCCTGGTTGGTGGCGATGACGCCATGAGTCTGCTTGGTGCTCATTCCTCAGGATAACGCCATACCGCCTCGTCTCACCTCTAGAATGCCGCCCCGTGGAGATTGCTTCAGGCCGGTGCGGAACGAGGTGGCCTTCGCAATGACGAGGAGGGGACGTAAGTGAGCAAGGGACGATTGGAGGCTTTCAGTGACGGCGTGCTCGCGATCATCATCACCATCATGGTGCTGGAACTCAAGGTGCCGCATGGTGCTCTCTGGGCCGATCTCACCCCTCTCTTCCCCGTCTTCCTGAGCTATCTGCTGAGCTTCGTCTACGTCGGCATCTACTGGAACAACCACCATCACATGCTTCATGCCGCCTCGAAAGTCAGCGGAGGAGTCCTCTGGGCCAATCTGCACCTTCTCTTCTGGCTGTCCCTCGTTCCCTTCGTGACCGGATGGATGGGCGAGAACCATTTCGCCGCTCTTCCCGTAGCCCTGTACGGCGTCGTCCTGTTCATGGCCGGCGGCGCGTACTACGTCCTGGCCCAGGCTCTGGCCACCCACCATGGAAAGGAATCGAAGCTGTCGAAAGCGCTCGGGAAGGACTTCAAGGGACTCACCTCCCTGGTGATCTATGCGATCGCGGTGGCCGTCGCCTGGCTTTCCCCGGCGGTCTCCGGGACGCTCTACGTCCTCGTCGCCTTCATGTGGCTGATCCCGGACCGGCGGATGGAAAAAGCGCTGGGCGAGTAGGCCATGACCGGTCCCCGCCCGACACGACCGAGCGCCCCTGGGCAGTTCGAACAGTTCAAGGCCACCAGTCTGTATTGCCCGAAGTGCCAGAAGGCGCAGCCGGTGCGGGAGCGCCTGCTGCTCATTCTCCCCGACGGTGAGCTCTTCGAGTATGTCTGCCAGGCCTGCTGGGCGCAGTTAGGAAAACGTCGAGTCGAACAGGAGCGCCCCCCGCTGATCGTCTGAGTCGTTTTCCGAGCGTCTCCGCGGATCAGGCCGCAGCCCGATTCCTCTGCACCACCCACACGAACGTTCGATAGCCCAGAGTCACCAGACCCGCCGAGTCGTGATAGGCGGTCCACAGATCCCCAAGGTCGCGAACCAGTTGGTCGTACCTCGGTCCGACCTTCGGCACATACGACGCGCTGCGGGCCCGACCGATGAGGCCTTCGCGGGACACACCCTGCGTGTAGGGAAACGATGCGGGGATCACCTCCCGACCGGCGATGTGGAGCGCGTCATCGACAGCGGCGCGCATGCCTTCGGACAGCTCGCGTTCGGCCGCGGCGTGGATCGCGGCATTGTAGGCGTGCATCGCGGGGTCCAAGGTGTCGCGCTCGTTCACGAACACTACGAGCCGGCCGGCGGGCCGGAGGATCCGCCAGAACTCGCAGAGCGCTTCCTGCGGCTTGAACCAATGGAAGGCCTGCGCGCTCAGAACTATGTCGACGCTCGCGGTCTCGAGGCCGGTGGCTTCGGCGGTGCCGTCCATAAACGTCACGCCGTCGTGGGGCTCAGCGCTCTCCCGCATGGCGGCGTTGGGTTCTATGGCGAGGACGCGCACCCCGCGATCCGCGAGCAGCCGCGAGGAGATACCTGTTCCCGCCCCGATGTCGGCGGCCACCAGCATTGGATCGCGGGGCAGACCATCGAGAGCGACATCGATGGCCGCCTGGGGATAGGACGGCCTGAACAAGGCGTAATCGGCCGCGCGGTCGGCGAATCTCGTGGTCGGCGACAGATCGAAGTGAGGTGTGGACACGAAGGCGGGTTACCTTCCGTTCTGTAGGCGCTCGGCCTGCCTCGCGATCGCCCCCAGCATCCGCCTGACCACGATCTCGTGCCCGCCCGAACCGATCACGTGGGCGCGATACAAGGCTCCCTGAGCGCCGGGAAAGACCGCATCGGTTCGGGCATGCAGGTGTGAGCGGCCTTCGGCCAGGGGATCTATTGAAAAGGAAAGCCGATACGTCGCGAACCGATGTCGCCCTTCCAGAACCAGCAGTTTCGGCGCCGCCACCTTGGCCACCCGGAAGCCGTTGGCTTCCTGGCCTTCGATGGGCGGCACGGTGTACGACCTCCCACGGTTCACGCATCCGAGAAGGCCAGCGAAAGCGCGAGCGCCCCGGCCTTCAAAGCTGCGCTCGAGGGTTTGCGCCGTGGCCAGAAAGACCTGAGGGGCGGAGGCATCTACCGGGGTATCGAACTCATCGATAAAAGGGAGCTCTCGGGGCATGCCCCAATGTTATGAGTTTGCCGGCTGGATCGCGATGAAGATCCGGCAGGATCCTGGCTAGCGCCCGACGAAACGCAGACGAATGCCTCCGTGGATCAGCCGCGGCGTCCCGGTGGTCGACGGGCTGGTCTGGACGAAGTAGGCCTGATCGAGAAGGTTCTGCGCGCCGAAGAACACCTCGAGGTTGTTCCCGATCGCCCGCGAAGCCATCAGATCGACGACCACATACCCCGGCAGCCCAGGGATGGTGGATGTCGCGTAGCCCGCCTCGGCCAGAGCTGCAGCGGGTACCGCCCGCACATTCAGATCGTCATCGAACTGCCGGCCCAGAAGCTGGACCGCCGCCGAAACAGAAACGTACTTCGGATTCGAAAACGTCGCCTGGGCCGAGCCGCGATGGACGGGCACCTGGGCCAGGAAGTTACCCACGAGCGCTGGATTCGCGTCGAACTCCTTGACCTTGGCCTGGTTGTAGAGATAGCCGGCGGAAAATTTCCAGAATGAGCCGGGGCGATATTCCACGTCGCTCTGGATGCCCCAGACCCGGGTCCTCCCCAGATTCTGGCGCTGCTGCAGGTTCGCCCCGATGGTCACGTTCGAAACCGCGTCCTTCATTCGATTGTCGTACCCGGTCACGCTTACGCTCAGGGCCCGCGCCGCCATGACTCTGATTCCCATTTCTCCACCGGCCAGGCGCTCCGGCCCAAGCTGATCATTCGCCCTGGTGGTGACCGCGCCCACGGAGAACTGGCGATAGAGTTCATTCAGGGTCGGCTCGCGGAATCCCAGGCCGAAACCGCCCCAGACGCTGACCTGGTCCGAGACGTGGTAGATGGCGGCCACGCGTGAACTGACCACGGTATCGTTCTTGTCGGGAAGGGACGGCCGGTTGTTGACGGTGGGCCGCCCGGTCGAAACGGTCGTCTCCAGGCTTTGAGCGTCATAGTTCGAAAAATGATCGAGTCGCGCGCTGAGGGTGACCAGAAGCTTCGGCGCCGGGGTGAAGATGTCCTGGGCGAAGGCGCCGAGGCTCCGCTGCGTCCCTCCGGAAACCCGCTGCACCGTCAACACCGCTTTCTGGGTGAAAGGCGAAATGAGGGCCGCGGGGGTTGCGGCACTGAACCCATCCTCGCGACTCTCACCCTCGACTAAGCGGAAGTCGAAGCCCGCGCTGAACGCGTGCGAGGCGTTCAACGCCTTTGACCATTGGCCCATTCCACCGACGCTCTTGGCCGGCACGTTCTGATCGGTGGCCAGGCGAACAAGGTTTCGGGTCGTGGTCGGGTTGGTCACGGCCAGAAACGTGCTGTGAAACTTCTGGTCGTCGAGGAACACACGTGCCTGAAGGGTGCTTTCATCCGGCCTGCGGACCAGAACACCGCTGCTCGCCGTCGTCCACCGGGTGTCGTTGACCTCGCCAATCTTCCCGTTGATCCGTTCCTCGGTGAAGGCGCCGCCCCGGAAGAACATTCGGACGCGGTCGGTTGGCGCGTACTCGATCCTGGCGCTCACATTCTTGAAGCCAACGCTCGCGTCGGTATCGATCGGCCCCCGCTCGCTCGGGGCCACGACGGGGTATCCATCCGTGCTGAAGAAGCTCCCCTCGACGCTGCCCCCCACCTTGTTCCCTCGATCGCTGGCGAACAAATCCAGCTTGGGACTGGTTCGATTGCCGTACTGGGGTTTCATTTCCAGGGTTCGCCGCGTGGGCGGACTGGTGGCGATGCTGATGACTCCGCCCATGGCGTAGTTGCCGTACAGGCTGGAGCTCGACCCGTCGACCACCTCGATGCGGTCGACGCTCATCAGCGGTACCCGCGTCCAGTAAACCCATCCGCCAAAAGGGTCGTTGAACGGAACGCCGTCGATCAACACCAGGGTGCGGCTGGCCCCGCTCGGCCCGATCCCCCGCAGGGACACGCCCTGCGATGTCGGGTGGGAAGAAAGGCTGCTGGTTCGGCGGAAGAGGCTGAAGGTTGGAATCTGGCGCAGAACGTCGTCGGCTACCACGGCCGGCGACTGCCGGATCTCTTCGCGGCTCAGCACGGCCACGCTGGCGGGGACATCCGCCAATCGCTGTTCGGCGCGGGCCGGGGTCACCACGACCTGTTCGCTGACCCGCCCGGGCTCGAGGCGGATATCGATGGTGGCCTGAGGGGCGCTTCGCAGGTCCACGGTTTCGGTCTTCGACGCGAATCCGGGTGCGTCAACCCGCACCTCGTAGACTCCCGCCGTCAGTCCGTCGAAACGGAACCGGCGGGTCGAACTGATCGCGGTCTTGCGAAAGGCACCTTGGGGTTGGGTAACCACGATGCGCGCGCCGGGAATCGCCAGCGCCTGCTGATCCACCACCATAACCTCAAAATGGCGATCCCCGACTTCGGCGGATTGGGCGGCGCATGGCGAAGGCGCCATCAACAGAAGACCGAGAAGAGCCAGACGCGTCTTCCCTGACCCGCGGGACAAGCCGCTCCGCGCCGAGGCCGCCTCAAGCGACCATCTCGACTCCGTCGAGGCTGGGGAGTCGGTGGGCATATCCCAATGTTATGAGGTCCACCCGTAAGATCGTGGACGTGACCGCGCTTGTCGATCTGCAGGAGGTAACCAAGCGGTTTGACGGGGGGCCGCTCGTTCTCGATCGCCTCTCGATCGCCGTCGAGGAAGGGTCGATCCTCGCCTTGCTCGGCGCTTCGGGATCGGGCAAGACCACGGCGCTGCGTCTGGTCAATCGCCTCGCTCAGCCGGATCAGGGTCGGGTGATCGTTCTGGGACGGAAGGCCGAGGACTGGGACGTGGTGGAATTGCGTCGCCGGATCGGATACGTGATTCAGGAGGGCGGCCTCTTCCCCCACTTCACCATCGCCCGCAATGTCGGCCTCGTCCCCGAGCGCATGGGCTGGCCCGAAACGAAGATCCGGGAGCGGGTTCACGAGTTACTTACCCTGGTCGGCCTTGCCCCGGGGGAATTTGCCGGCCGACTCCCCCGCGAGCTTTCCGGAGGTCAGCGCCAGCGCGTGGGCCTGGCCCGCGCCCTCGCCGCGGATCCGCCCCTGCTTCTCTTCGACGAGCCCTTTGGCGCGCTTGATCCGATCACAAGGCGAAGGCTTCAAGACGAGTTCCGCGATCTGGTGAAGCGCCTGGGCAAGACCGCCATCATCGTCACCCACGACCTCGCGGAGGCCTGCCGGGTGGCGGACGACATCGTGGTTCTGCACGAAGGTCGAATCGCCCAGCGCGCGAGCCCCAAGGCTTTGCTCGCGAGTCCGGCCGACGGCTACGTCACCGCCTTCATTGCCGCGAGCCTGCCCGAATGAACGAGTTCCTTTCATTCGTGATCGAACGCCGGGTCGAACTCGGCCGACTGGTGGTGGAGCATGTCGCCATGTCGGCCCTCGCAACATTGGCGGCCGCCCTCATCGGCCTTCCCCTCGGCGTCTTCCTGACTCAGCGAGAGCGCCTGGCCGGGCCGATCCTCGCGGTCGCTAACGTGGTTCAGACCATCCCAAGCCTCGCCCTGTTCGGCCTTCTCATTCCCCTTCCCCTGGTGGGCGGCATCGGCCCGAAACCTGCGATCCTCGCCCTCATCGTCTACGCCATTCTTCCCATCCTGCGAAACACCTACGATGGAATTCGCGGTGTCGATCCGGCCTTGCGCGACGCGGCCGAAGCGCTCGGCCTCAAGCCGATGGAGCGCTTGCGCCTGGTCGAACTTCCTCTGGCCATGCCGGTGATCCTGGGCGGGATCCGACTCGCTGCCGTTCTCTCCGTGGGCACCGCCACCATAGCGGCCGCGGTGGGCGCGGGCGGTCTCGGGACGTACGTCCTACGCGGCATCGCCACCGTGGACACTCGTCTGGTCCTGGCCGGCGCGATTCCCGCCGCCCTCCTGGCCGTTCTCGTCGACGCCATCCTCGGTCGCCTGGCCCGGTCCGAGCGACCGATGCGCTCCGCTCTCATCCTCGCCATCGCCGCCGCGCTATGCGGAGTGACCCTGGTCGATCTTCGGCCCAACGCTCCGCGCGTGGTGGTGGGGTCGAAGAACTTCACCGAGTCGGTCCTGCTCGGCGAAATCGTGGCGGGCACGCTCGAGGCACGCGGCCTCAGCGTCGAGCGACGTTTCAATCTGGGCGGCGCCTGGTTGTGCCACCGCGCTCTTCTCTCCGGCGACCTCGATGTCTATGTCGAGTACACGGGCACCGCGTTGATGGACATCTTCAAGAACCCGAAGGAAACGGACCGCGAGCTCGTCCTCTCCAAGGTGCGATACGACTACGCGAGGGTCGGACTCGCTGCCCTGACTCCCCTCGGCTACGAGAACAACTTCGCTTTCGTCATCCGAAAGGAGGATGCGTCGAGGTTCGGCCTGGCCCGCATTTCCGATCTCCAGAAGGTCCAGGCCCGCTTTCGCCTCGGAATGTTCGGCGAGTTCCTCGAGCGAGCCGATGGCTTCCTCGGTCTCGCGCGCGCCTACGGCCTGAAGTTCACCCAGACCCCCGCCGAGATGGATCTCGGTCTTCTGTATCAGGCGCTGGAGAGCGACCATATCGATCTCGCGGTGGGCAGCAGCACCGATGGCCTCATCGCGGTCAAGGGCTTCGTGGTTCTGGAGGACGATCGACACTACTTTCCGCCTTACGACGCGATCCCGGTAGCGCGCGTGGCCGCTCTGGCTCAGCATCCGGGCCTGAAGGAAGCCCTCGACGCGCTCGCCGGCCGGATCGACGCCGGCGCCATCCGCAGCCTGAACTTCGAAGTGGACGGCCGCAAGCGCAACCCGAAAGAGGTGGCGAACGAGTTCGTCACGGCTCTGGCCTCACGAAAGCCATAGGCGGCGGGCGAAGCGCCCGTCATCGCAAGCCGCTCACGCTTAGAAGACGCCCCACGCCTTCATCGCGAGCCACCCACGTCCTTCGGCCGTGACGTTTGGGACTACGCCTTCATTGGGAGTCGATTCACGGACGACGTCCGTGACTGTGGAGAGAAACCCACCACCCTCGTTGCGGGGTCCCAATCCGTTTCGTAGCGGGCGCGCGCAGCCTGGCCTTGCGCCACGAAGCAATCTCGCGGGCTTGGTAGTGGTGGCCCGCGCGGCCGGACGCTGAGGTGGGCTCGCGGCGCCGCGGACGCCTCCCGCGTCGGCACTGTGTCTAAGAAACTTCGGAATCGTGTGCCTCCTTGCTCGGCTCGATAATCGCGAACGATACCGACGGAATCCGGCGACTCGCGATTAACGCCTCGTCGCCAGCGACCCACCTCAGCGACCGGCCCCGCTCCGCCTCTGGGTCCAAGGACCGCCTTCGAAAACCGGCTGAAATAAGGCGTAAACGCACGGTCTCTCAGTGGTCGATCCACGGACCACGTCTGTGACTCCTGGCGGTTTTCTGAAATCGAGGCTTGGGCGAGATGGAGCGTGGCCGGACGCTGCGGTGGGTCGCAGGCGCCGGGGCGTTGGGCGCGAGTCGCAGGGTCCGGCCGCGCGGGCTACCACTACCAAGGCCGCGAGATGGCTTCGTGCCCCGAGGGCAGGCTGCGCGCTCGGGACCCCTTCGACGGCCTCCTCGCCATGACGACCAGAGGTTTCTTCCAACCGTCATGGAGCGCGCAGCCTGGGCCACCTGGTCCGTGGACCGACTCGCGATGACGACGGAACATCGCCACGACGCGGTCCTTTATTCCGGCAGGAAGTAGAGACCGCCCTCGTCGTAGACCGCTTTCCAGGCGGGGTGCTGCCCGAGCTTGCCCGAGAGCGCGAGGCTTGAAAGCGGCATCTCGACCAGGCGTTCGATCACCCGTTTCAACTCGCGCACGCCGCGTTCGGCGTCGAAGCCGGATTGAACCACGAAGGCCTCGGCCTCGGTTTCGAATCGCAGGAAGACCCCGTGCTTCTTGCGGATCTGGGTGACCAGCCTGGCCAGCAGCGGACGGGCGATGCGACGCACGTCGGCTTCGTCGAGAGGGCGAAACGTGATCACGTCGTCGATGCGATTGAGGAGTTCGGGCCGGAAGAACCGACGGAGGTCGGCCTTGACCCGCGCCGCTTTGGTCAGGGGAACGGTCTGGTTGCCCGCGAAACCCACCGGGGTGGGCGAGTTCCCCGAGCCGAGGTTGCTCGTCATCACCACGATGGTGTTCCGCGCGTCGGCCACCCGGCCCTGAGAATCGGTGAGCCGGCCGGCGTCGAAGAGCTGGAGGAAGACGTCGAACATCTTCGGATGGGCCTTCTCCACCTCATCGAAAAGGATCACCGAGTACGGCTTGCGCCTTATGGCCTCGGTCAACTGCCCGGGCTCATCGTGACCGACGTAGCCGGGAGGAGCGCCGATCAGCCGCGAGACGCTGTGCTCCTCCATGTATTCGGACATGTCGAAACGGGTCAGATCGTCGGGGCCGCCAAAGAGGAACTTCGCCAGCGATCGCGCCATTTCCGTCTTACCGACTCCCGTGGGCCCGAGAAGCAGAAAGACGGCCAGCGGCCCGCCACGCTCGGAAAGCCCGGAATGCGCGAGCCTCACTCGAGCCGCGACCTTGGCCACCGCTTCGTCCTGGCCGATGATCTTCGATTTGAGGTGCGCCTCGAGCTTCAGCAGCCGGGCGCCCGCGCCGCTTCCGTCGATGACGATCTCAATAGGAAGCCCTCGCTTCTCGGCCAGAACCTCGGCGACCGCCCGCGCGTCCACGGGGGTCGGAGCCAGGTCCTTGCTCTCGCCCACCGGCACACCGGGGCGGGAGAGCGAAGGGACCCGCGATCGCGCGGCCGCCTTGTCGATCAGATCCACGGCCTTGTCGGGGAGGCGGTGATCGGTATCGAACCGCTCGGAGAGCGAGACCGCGACCTCGAGAGCCTCATCCGTGATGCGGACGCCGTGATGCTTCTCGAAGCGCGACCTCACTCCGCGGAGAATCTCCAGGGTCTCGGGAACCGAGGGCTCGGGCACATCGATCTTCTCGAACCGGCGTTCCAGCGCCGCGTCCTTCTCTATGCTTTCGCGGAACTCGTTGATAGTGGTGGCCCCGATGACCCGGATCTCCCCGCGCGCCAGCGCCGGCTTCAAGAGATTCGCGGCATCGAGGCCCGACCCCGCGCGACCCGCGCCCACGATGGTGTGAATCTCGTCGATGAAGAGAATGACGTCCTTGGACGCGCGCAGTTCATCGAGGAGTTCTTTCATCCTCTTCTCGAACTCACCGCGATATTCGGTTCCCGCGATCAACGCGCCCACATTCAGCTCGACGATGCGCTTGGTGCCCAATACCTCCGCGTCCTTGCCCGCCACCCCGCGAATGGCCAGGGCCTCCACGATCGCGGTCTTCCCCACCCCCGCCTCGCCCACCAGCAGGGGGTTGCTCTTGGTCGACCGCGCCAGAGTTTGAAGTACGGCCAGGATCTCCTTGCGCCGGCCGATCACCGGGCCAATCTCCCCGCGCAGCGCCTGCGCGGTCAGGTCGCGGCCGAAGCGGGCGAGTGCTCCTTCACCGCGCGGACGCGGGGGCGGCGATTCGCGACCCGACGAGGCCTTCGCCTCGTTGGGCTTTCGGGCCGCGATCTGGTCGACGGGCAAGGCCGCGGCCGCCTCCGCTTTCGCGGCCAGATCCGGGCCCAAGCCGTGCTCGATGAAAAGGGACACGATCGCGGGGTCGGACCCCTTGATGAGGACGCTCAGAAGGTGCAGCGAGTTCACGGCAGCGGCGCCGGCCAGAAGCTCGGCGCGCGCGAACGCCGCCTTCGACGCGGCGCTCCTGGACATGACGCCTTTCCCCCGCGACGGACGCTTCTTCACCCGCAACCGCAGATCGCGCCTCAAGACCCGCGTACTTACCGACGCCGATTCGAACAACTCGTTGATAGCCGAGAGTTCGGCCCCGACCCGGCTCATCTGCGCGGGATCGAAGCCGAGGTCCTTGAGGGCTTCCGGATTCGCTTTGTCGAGGCTGAGCAGGCCCATCATCAGGTGAGCGCATTCGATCTTCGGATAGCCGGCCGCACCCGCCTCGGAGGCGGCGATCCTCCAGGCGATGGCGAGGCCGGGCGAGAGATCACTCATGCTTTCAACTCCTGAATGCGTTGGCGCGCCTGTTGGATGAGGGCGGTGAGATTGGGCGGGGCGAGGGCGAGGAACTGCTGAAGGGATTGGATCGCCGCATCGCGGCGGCCAAGCTCGGCCAAGAGCCGGCCCTGGTGGAATTTTCCAATGCTGAAGCGCGGGTCGATGGCAAGCGCCTTGTCGTGGGAGGCCAGCGCGTCCTCGAGCCTGCCCATGCGCTCCAGACACTGTCCGCGACCGCTCCAGTTGAGGACGTTCAGACCGGCCAGTTCCACGGTTTTCTCCCAGGCCGCGAGCGCCTCATCGTTGGCGTTGAGCCCGTCCAGGGACGAGGCGAAGCGCACCCACGCGGGAGGGAACTTTGGATTCAGGTCGATCGCCTTCTTCGCGTGAGCCGCCGCGTCCGCGTATCGCTTCAGGCCGAAGAGAGCCTCGGCCTTGCAGAGCCAGGCCATGCCTTTGCGCGCGTCGGCGGCGATGGCCTGGTCCGCGAACTCGAGGGCCCGGTCGAACAGGGCCTGGTTGCGCGCCATCTCCGAACGCTTGAGGCATTCATCCTGCGAGTACTTGGCCGCGGTCTTCGGAACGCTGACGTCGGGAAGCATGAGCACGCCGCCGGGCTCGAGCTGTTCGTCGTTCTTTGTCGCCAGACCCGCCTTTATCGCGGCCAGGGCGGCGCGGGAGCCGTCGAAGGCGGGCTGGTGGTCCGGCTTGATCTCGCGGGCCTTGCTGAAGCAGTCGAAGGCGTCGGTGGGACGATTGAGAATCAGGAGCGCGTGGCCCTTGTTGCACAGCGCAACAACCGAGCGCGGGTCGGCAACGAGCGCCTGGTCGAAGGCGTCGAGTGCTTCCTCGATGCGCTGGAGTGCTTTCAGGGCGAGGCCTTTGGTATTGAGCGCGAATGAGAAATCGGGCCGGATCTGAAGCGCGCGATTCACGGCCTCGAGCGCATCTTCGTATCGCCTGAGCTCGTTAAGGTTGCGGGCGAGGCCGTGCCAGGCGTTCACCCGCGTGGGATCGAGTTCGACCGTGCGCCGCTGGGCCTCCGCCGCTTCGGCGTTCAGGCCCTTGATGGAAAGAGCGACGCCGCGGAGATAGAAGGCCGCGGCTATCCCGTCGTCGAAGCTGATCGCGGCGGCGAGCAGGCTGATCGCTTCGTCCACCCGCCCGAGGTTGAGCGCGCACTCCGCGAGGCCCACGATGGCGATCGCGTTCAGGGGCGCTTCTCTGATGCTGAGCTCGAAAGCCCCATAAGCGTTCGGCCAGTCGGAGAGCTGACGGTACGCGTCTCCAATTTCAAACCAGGCCTGAGCGTTCCGGGGATTCAGTCCGGAGGCCTCCATCAGATAGGCAATCGCTTCCTTGGGACGGCCGGCCACCTTCTCCGCGACGCCGAGGCCCATGAGTGCCTGGATGCAGGCCTGGTTGAGGGTGAGCGCTTTCGTCCAGGCCCCGCGCGCCTCATCGTGGCGTGAAAGCGCGCGCAGGACGCCGCCGCGCTCTGCCCAGTACAACGCTTCGTTGGGATCGCGCTCCACCGCCTTGTCGAGTGCGGCCAGGGCCTCGACGGGTTTGCCGGAGGCTAGAAGCGCGCGGCCCTGCTCGGCGTATTTCTTCGCCACCGGATTTCCGGTGGGACGCGCCGCGGCTGGAGCGGTGAGGCCGGTGGGAAGAGACGTGGCGCTTGCCGCGGGGGGCGCTGGAACCGGCGCCTTCGCGGGAGGCGTGGGCGTCGGCACGGGCGCAGGGCTCGACGCTCGGAGCGGAGGCGTGCCCTTGCGAGCGGCGAGGCGGGCCCGAAGCTGCTCGACCCGCCGCTTCGATGCCTCGATCTGAAGCCGCATCTCCGGCTTTGCGCAGGCCAGGAACCTCTGATGACTGACGAGTGCGTCCTCTTCATGCTCCAGGATGTCTTCGACCAGCGCCTTGTTGAGCCAGGGCGCGGGATGATCCGGCATGAGTGCCGCGGCGCGGCGAAGGGCCACCAGCGCCTCCTCGTGCCGTCGGAGTTCGCCCGCGTACTTCCCTTTGTCCGAGAGGGACGGAACGTGATCCGGATCGAGCTTCAGCGCCTGGTCGAACGCCTCCACCGCGCGAGCGAACTCGCGCAGCATCGCGAGGGTGATGCCGCGATCGTGGTGGATCTCCGGGTCGTTCGGGGCGAGGGCCAGCGCTCGATCGAACAGGGCCAGCGCCTCGTCCACCCGCTTGAGCTGCTTGAGCGCGCTCCCCTTCCAGCGAAGGGCCTCGATGTTTTCCGGAGCCGCGGTGATCGCGTGGTCGAAGAACTCAAGCGCGGCGTCCGTCCGTCCCGCGACCATCGAAACGTAGCCAAGGCCCAGCCAGCCCAGGTAACCACGCGGATTCGGGATGACGCCCTTCCCCGATAGCGCCGCGATCATCTTGCGCGCTTCCTCGACCGACGACGCCTTGGTCCCTTCCGCCTGAGCGATCTCGACCAGATCGATGGCCGAACGGTACGCGTCCTTCAGGCGACCGGCGTCTTGCTCCATGACCGCCTTGTTGAGCCAGATCGGCAGGGCGTCCGGAGACGCCTCGACCGCTTTCACGATAGCCGTGCAGGCAAGGTCGCGCTTCCCGAGCTTGAACAGCGCATTCGCCCGCGTGTTAAGTGCCTTGTCGTCGCGCGGGTCGGTCCGGAGCAGGCCCTCGACCAGGGCCAGGGCCTCGTTGAAACGACTGGCGTTGAAGAGGCGCGCGGCTTCGACCGCCACCGCTTCGGGATCGGGCTTTGGCTTCGGCAGCGATTCTTCCGGCGGGCGCGGGGCGGCCACCACAGAAACCGGGATGGGCACGGGAAAGCGAGCCGGCGCTTCCTGCAGTTGAGGCAACACGCCCGCATCGATGCTGGCCTGCTCTTCGGACGTGATGCGGGAGCCGACGGTGATCGGCCCGAGCGTGGGCGTACGGCCCGCCTTGATCTCGCTGGTCAGCCGCTCGGCCGTCCGCCTCAGCCCGTCGGCGGGCGGACCTGTGGCGAGGAAGCGTTCGAACAGGGGTACGGACTCCGCGAGCCGTCCGAGGCGGAAGGTGGCGAGGGCGAGGTTGTACCAGGTGATCGGCATGTCGGGCGCCAACCGCGTCGCCGCTTCGTACGATTCGCGCGCATCTTCGAGCCGGTTGATCGAGGACCACGAATTGCCGAGGTTGTAGCGGAGTCGTCCGTCGCGCGGATCGAGCTTCACCGCCTCCTGGTGACAAGACACCGCCTCGGCGCCGCGTCCCAACTCGGAGAGCAGGGTGCCCTTGAGGTCCCACGCCGCGAGGTAGGCGGGATCGCAGGCGAGGGCGTTGTCGACGCATTGGACGGCCAGGACGCGGTTGATGGCGCTCAGCGCGTTCGCCTGGTTGAACCATGCGGACACGTTGCGCTGATCGATGTTGATCGCGCCCTGGTAGGCCTCGATCTCTTCCTGGGTGCGGCCAAGACGCCCAAGGAGCACGCCCTTGATCACCCAGGGCTCGGCCTTGGTGGGATCGAGCGCGATCGCGCGCTCCGTGCAGGCGAGCGCCTCTTCGTTGCGCTGCGCGTTGGCGTAGAGCAAGCCCTTGTTCTCGAAGGCGGCGGCGTAGACCGGGTCGAGGGCGATGGCCTGGTCGTAGGACGCGAGCGACTCCTCGGCGCGGCCGAGATGCCGCAGCGCGTTTCCGCGATTGTTGTGGAGGGCCGCTGCGTCGGGTTCGAGGGCCATGGCCTTGTCGTAGCAGTCGAGCGCTTCCGAAAAGCGGTTGAGGGTCGCGAACGACATGCCCTTCGCATTCCAGTCGGTCGCCGTCTCTTTTCGTCCGGCCTCGACCGGAATTTTCTCGCCCTCCGCCTTTTCGTAGAGAGCCTCGAGATCCGCGCGCAGGGCGGCGAAGTCCGGGTAGCGGTCTCCGCGCTTCTTCCTGAGCGCGCGGGTGACGATCGCGGCGACCGGCGAGTCGAGCGGACCTTCGGTGACGCTCGTGTGCAACGTGCGGAACGCGTGCCAGAAGTAAGCGCCCGCCTGCGCGAACATCTCGGGGGGAGGCGGCGCGGGTCGGAAAGGCAGGCGGCCGCCCGAAGCCATCTGATAGAGCACCACGCCAAAACTGTAGATGTCGCTACGCTCATCGCACGAAGCGGCGTCCACGAATTGCTCGGGCGACATGTGGGTCGGGGTTCCGAACACCGTCCCCACCACCGTCTTGCCGGGATCGCCGCCCGCATCGGGTGCGACCGCACCCTCACCCGCGGTCTTGGGCGCGTCGGGCACCAGAGCCAGACCCGCGATGCCGAAGTCGGAGATCTTCACCACCGAGTCGCCGCCGATCAGGATGTTCGCGGGCTTGATGTCGCGGTGGCAGCGGATGCCCTTCGACACCGCGTACTCCATGCCCCGGCAGAACTGGATCGCCCAGAGCAACGCCTTCTCGGGCGGGATCGGACCCTTCTCGAGATAGCCCTCCAGACTGTTCGGCCGGCCCGCGCCCGCCTGCACGTACTCCATGGCGATGTAGAGATGCCCGCCCACTTCGTCGACCCATTTCGCGCGCACCAGGTTCGGATGGGTGCCGAGATCCATCCAGATCCGCGCTTCCTTCTCGAACATGGCCCGGGTCTTCGCGTCGCGCAGCAGCTCGCCGCGGAGAGTCTTGAGGGCCACGATGTCGTTGCTGGCGAGGGAGCGGGCAAGGTAGACGATGCCGAAGCCGCCTTCGCCCAGGGTCTCGATCACCTGGAAGAAGTCGCCAATAAAGTCGCCGCGCTGATAGGCGGGAAGCGCCGATGGAGCCTGGAGCGGCGCCACCTCGGTCGGAGGTGCGGGGGGG
>JANLSZ010000145.1:0-2223 GCA_031362685.1 Vicinamibacteria bacterium
TCGCTGCGTATCTCGATCAGGTTTCGGGGACGGCCCATCTGATCATCGACGTGAACGGATACTTCAAGCCGTAGGGGGGCGGGCAGACCAGGCTCGACCTTCGCGTGCCGCTCGCGTCGGCCCCGTTTCGAACCGGCCGGACCCGGCTATCGCATGGCCTTTCCCGTGAAGGCGACGCGCCGCCTGCGCCGGGCGGCGAAGAGTGGCGACTACCCGATCCTGGCCATCAGCCTGAACGACCTTGCGGTCGTGTCGGCTGAAGCAGGAAGACTACGAGGGCGCTCTCGACCTAAGGTCGGGACCGGGCTTGGAGGCCCGTCGCTGGCCGCGCTCACAGACCGGGGGTTCCCGGCGGCGGGCCAGTGTGGCATTCCCGTGGGTGCGATACCGATCTCGGTGGACATCGCGGCGACCGGGTCCACGAAGGCGGGGAACATCCGGTTCCATGCCTTGGGAGGAGTGGTGCCCCTGATATCCTCAATCAGCTATGGGGAGGGACAGATGCGATCGAACAATGCGGTGATTTCCCTGAGTGCGGAGGGGACGTTTGGGGCGTATCTCGATCAGGCTGTGGGGATGGCCCACCTGATCCTGGACGTGAACGGATACTTCAAGTGATCGGCCCGTAGCCGCTTCACTCGAATCGCACTGCATCGAATCGCCAAAACGCCTTCCCGACAGGCGTATCCTTGGCGCCTTCGTCCGGGCGCTCGGCGGCGTGTCCCAGGGAGCTAGCTAGACATGAGACGTTTCTGGAGTGGCGCCCGCCTTGTGGGGGTGCTGGCGATGATGACCGCAGCCTCCGCCCCGGTGAGGGACGGTCCGTCCGCCACGCCGCCGCCATCTTTCCCACTGCTTCGGAACACGGCAGAGATCGCCTTGCCGGTGTCCTGCTTCGCGCCCGGCACCAGCCTTGAAGTCATCCAGCAGTACGCACGACGCCGGGATCTCCTGTCCAGCCTGCGGGGTCCGTTGTTTCAGTTTCAGGACTCCTTCCGCTGGGACTTCACGGCGACGAACCCGGGTCCCCTGGCCCAGGGGCAGGTCACCACCCTCACCTGGAACATCGTGCCGGATGGAACCCCGATCAGGCCCACCCTCTCTCACGCCTTGGAGTTGAATGCGCCCAGCAATCTCAAGGCCTTTCTGAACGGCATCTACGGAAGCGAGGCCGTCTGGATCCAGCACTTCCAGACCGTGTTCGACCGCTGGGGGGCCCTCACCGGCGTCACTTATGTGAAGGTGAACTACGACGACCAGGCCGTCTTCGCCAACGCCGACCCCCTTCCCCCCTACACCCCCATCTTTCCCTACAACCCCGGAATCCTGAACGTGCGCGCCGACGTGCGCATCGGCGGGCACTTCATCGACGGCGCTTCCAACGTTCTGGCCTACGACTACTTCCCGGAAATCGGCGACATGGTTCTCGACACCGGCGACAGCTACTACTCAAACCCGGGGGGCGGACTCGCCTTGGGCTCCCTGGGTCTGCGCAACATCATCGCCCATGAACACGGCCACGGCCTCGGTTTCCAACACTCCTGCCCTCTCAATAACACCAAGCTGATGGAGCCCTCGCTGTCTCTCGCCTTTACCCATGCCCAGCTCGACGACCAATTGGCCGGCTGGCGCGGCTACGGAGACGACCGGGAAGACAACGAGACTTCGGGCACCGCGAGCAGCCTGGGCGCCCTGGCCAACGGGACCACGAACCTGATCGAGGTCTCTTTGGACGATAACAGCGATGTGGACTTCTACAGCTTCACCGTTCCCGCCAACAAGACGGCTGCGGTCACGGTGACTCCGGTGGGCGCCACCTATCTCGCCGGCCCTCAGAACATGGACGGAAGCTGCAGCGCCGGCACCAGCTTCAACGCCCTCACTCTCAATGACATCGGCGTGGAGTTACGCGCGACCAACGGCACTACGGTCCTCGCCGCCGCCAACGCCTTCGGAGCGGGCTTCGCGGAGACGATCCCCGCGACCTCCCTGAACGCCGGCGGGACGTTCTTCATACGTGCTTTCCCGGGCGGGAACGACGTCGTTCAGGCCTATTCGCTCTCCGTCACCATCGGCGACGCCGTTCAACCCACGGTCGCGAGCCCCAGCAGCTCCGGGATCACCGGGACCACGGCGACGCTCGGCGGAAATGTCACCTCTGACGGAGGTTCGGCGATTGCCGAACGGGGTGTCGTGTATTCGCTGACTGCGACGAATGCGAAT